>JAFDCJ010000056.1 GCA_019312835.1 Deltaproteobacteria bacterium | reverse complement strand
TCGTGCGACCTCACTACTGTAAAGCTGCAAAGCTTCTATGCATTTACGGGATCTGCGGAGCTTGTGAGTTTTCAGATTATATCAGAACAGCCAGAAGCTAGTTTATGGTTAGTTTGATATGTATGAAGTCCCGTGCGGAGACTGTTGAATCTGTTAATCGGCAAACTTCAGCACTCGTTTCCCAAACAGTTTTGCCGGCAGCGCTGACCTTGAATTTCATTCACAAATTGGGGTCGATTTAAAATTTAAGATATACCACATTGTAGTCTATGTCAATTGGTCCAATTAAATAAAATAAGCAAACATTTTAGATGGTTGATAGCCAATTCATCTTAACAAGATCTAAAAAAATTACAATAAGTATAAATCCTGACGTATGGATCCTGCAGTGGTTGCTTCCAATAGGTTGTTGACCGTCGCAGATATTTGTGAAAAACATTTCTCTGCCAATATCTGCCTGGAAAGGGACAACCGCACCATGAACGCTAAAACCGCTAAATTATCCGCTCTGATAATCGCATCCATGAGCTCTTTTCTGACGCCGTTTATGATCTCATCGCTCAATATTGCGCTGCCGGCCATCGACAGGCAATTCAGGCCAGATGCGGTGATGTTAAGCTGGGTGGCCACATCTTACCTTCTGGCGGCGGCGGTATCCCTGGTGCCCTTTGGCAAACTGGCAGATATCTACGGCCGCAAAAAGGTTTTTCTTGTTGGCCAAATAATCGTTACGATCACCTCTTGGCTGGCCGCCATTTCTGTTTCAGTGCCTATGCTGATTGTCTTCCGGATCTTCCAGGGAATCGGCGGGGCAATGGTTTTTGCCACCGGTATCGCCATTTTAACATCGGTTTATCCGCCCGAGGAACGCGGCCGCGTACTGGGCATTGTTGTGGCGGCTGTTTATATCGGTCTTTCCTGCGGTCCGTTTTTCGGGGGTTGGCTGACCCAGCATTTTACCTGGCGCAGTATATTTCTGGTAAATATTCCGCTAGGGATTTCAATTATCTCGCTGGTGGTATGGAAATTAAGGGGCGAATGGACCGGGGCGCAGGGTGACAAATTCGATCTGGTCGGAACGGCGATCTATGCGCTTGCCATCGTGGCTCTTATGTACGGCATTACCATCATTCCGTCCCTGGCAAGCATCGGGTTTGTTCTGGTTGGGGTGGCGGCCCTGGCCGGTTTTGTCAAATGGGAGACTCGGATTCAATATCCGGTTTTTGAAGTTAACCTGTTTATAGAGAATAGAACCTTCTCCTTTTCCTGCCTGGCGGCTCTGATCAATTACAGCGCCACTTTTGCCGTTGCCTTTCTGCTGAGTCTTTACCTGCAGTACATAAAAGGGTTGACCCCCCAGGGCGCCGGTATGGTCTTGATCGCCCAGCCCATTGTAATGGCGATGTTTTCACCTATGGCCGGCAAGCTTTCCGATAAAATCGAACCGCGGGTGATCGCATCGCTGGGAATGGGGCTGACAACCCTGGGATTAATCCTTTTGGCGCTGGTCAACCATCACACGACGATGCGGTTTGTCGTCATCAGCCTGATGGTTCTTGGATTCGGGTTCGCCCTGTTCTCTTCACCCAACATGAACGCAATTATGAGCTCGGTCCCTATGAAATATTACGGTATCGCCTCCGGGTCGGTGGGCACCATGCGCGTGCTGGGCCACATGCTCAGCATGGGAATCGCCACCCTGGTCATCGCCCTTATGATCGGCCGTGCCCGCATAACCCCGGATCTGTATCCCGCGCTGATCAGCAGTGTCAGGATCGCCTTTGTCATTTTTGCCGGCCTGTGCACGGCCGGCACGTTATTTTCACTCTACCGGGGCGATCTTAGATCCGAAAGCGAATGATTCAGGGGTATAAAGATATGCTCAGCGTCACAGATAAAACAGACATGTCATCCCGCTAGGCGGGATCTTTGGACCTTCCTGGGGCGTTGAAACCACTTTTAGTTATTTAGAAAGGCCTCTAGAAAAGCCGGAGGAAAACCTAACCTCGGTTTTTCGCAAAGGCAGCGTCTAGATTCCGATCGAAAGTTTTCAATTCCGTTACTTTGTGTTGTTGGCAGACCGCCAGATGCACCAGATCACGGGCGGTTAATCCAGGATGCTGGTTGACGATATTGTGGGCATGTATGACCGTAGCGGAATCAATGGGGAGGATTTGATCGACGCCCTTGACGGCCAGTGACATGGCCGCATCCAGGGTCGCCAGGCGCCCAACGGGTAAATAGGCATGGAGCAGCTCCTGCAGCACCTCGGCCGAGGTGACCAGTCGCTTGCCCTTCTGGCTGGAGTCGATAAAGAAGTTCTGGGCTTCATCTTTGAGGGGATGGGGGCGGCCCACGGCATAGATAAAAATATTGCTGTCTATAAAAATCATGGCTTTTTAACGGACTGGAAACCTTCTAGAATGATTCTTTTATGATCTTCCCAATCAGGTTCCACCCCCTGTTCCCGTTCATGGCACTCCCGGAAGAACTTTTTCAGCGAATCCGGATCGGTTAAGGATTGACGGCTGTGTTCAATATCCAGCATTTTGTTGCCGGCCGCGCGCAGCCAGGCACTCAAAGACTTTGACTCTTTCATTGCCTGCGATTTAAACCTGGCAGCCTCATCCTCTTTTAGTATGACCTGAACCCGAACTGACATTGACAACACCTCCAATATGTGTAACCTAATTACACATACACAACTTTATAACACATATCGGTTTTTGTCAAATAATTACGATTTGGTGGCGCTTTACGGAATTCTGCCGTCATTTAACCCAATCAGCCCAATCAACTGGCCAACTTATCCATTCCAAAAGGCCTCCTCTTCAAAAAACCGCTCCACTATTTCTAGATACCGATCCAGCTTGCGGGTGCGATGGATCTTCTTTTTGATGTTGCGGCCGTCTTTAAAGGCCTGGCTGAAATAGGTCCAGAAGCCTTTCATGCGATCCAGCAGGTGACCCGGACCGCTAAAGTCCCGGCGGTATTGCGCAAACAGATCGTCATAAAAGGCCCGGAAGGCCTTCACCTTGTCGGCGACGTCGTCCTGCCCGTTTTTGATGGCGGCCGGCAAAAAGGGATTGATCAGGGCGCCGCGTCCGATCATCCACCGGTCAACAGTTTTAAAGCGCTGGGAATACAACTTGAAAGTCGCCAGGTCGTTGATATCGCCATTGTAAACCAGGCTATGGGCGGAAACATCAAGGCATTTTTCAAACATGTCCAGGTTGGGTTCACCGTCATACATCTGTTGACCGGTGCGGGGGTGGATGATGACCTCATCCAGCGGGTAGCGGTTGAAGATGACCAGCAGGGGTAGGATGTCATCGGTCTTTTTGCGGCCCAGGCGTGCCTTGATGGACAGCCGGTTGGGGATGGCCGGCAGGGTGGCTTCCAGAAAAGCTTCGATCTTCTGTGGATGGGGCAGCAACCCGGAGCCGCGCTGTTTCTTGGCCACCATGGGAAACGGGCATCCCAGGTTCCAGTTGACCGTTTCATAGCCCAGGTCGAACAGGCGCTGCGCCAACGGGATAAAATCCGCCGGGTTGTTACCGATGATCTGGGGAATGACGGCCACAGACCGGTTGTTCGCGGGCAGAACATCGTTGAGGTGGGTCTTTTTAACCCGGGCGGCCGGCACGGTCGGAATAAAGGGCGACACCGCAACATCGAACCCGCCGAAATGCCGCATAAACGCATTGCGAAAGATATACCCGGTAAAGCCGCGCAGGGGAGCTAAATAGAGGATGATTTTTGAGGGGCTGTCTGTCATAACGCGTTAATAGGCTTTGGCGCAATATGATCCGATTGATCAGTGTTTTAAATCCCCCCTGACCCCCTTTTTTCAAAGGGGGGAACCTGAAGGAGGAAGCCCTTTCGTTAATCGGTTCGATATGGGCTATTGTTCCTAAAGCAGTCGGTGTTGTGAGTCAAGAATTTTGTGTGATCGTCTATTGCAGACCGTATCACGATGCTCAATACTGCTGATATTGCTGTTTTGTCATTCCGGACTTGATCCGGAATCCAGTATTTGTCTATATTTTTCGTTTCTGGATGCCGGATCCGTCATCCCGGACATGATCCGGGACCGGCATGACGATCAGAAATTTTGAGCTTACTGAAATTCTGAGACAGTCTCGGAGACAAGGAAGAAGGATACCATATGAAAATATTAGAATCTTTTTCGAAAATACATTTTCGAAAAAGATTCTATTCTAGAGGTTTTTATAGTTATAATAGTATTTCAGCACGCGGCGGACATATTCTTCGGTTTCTTCGTAGGGGGGAATGGTTTTGTAGCGATCCACAGCGGTGGGTCCGGCGTTGTAAGCCGCCAGAGACAGGGCCAGTTTGCCCTTGAAGCGGTCATACATCTGCTTGAAATAGCGGGCCCCGGCATTGATGTTTTGCCAGGGATCGAAAGGATCCTGGAGGCCCAGGGGTTCGAAATTTTCCGGCATTATCTGCATCAGGCCCGTGGCCCCCTTTTTGGACACAGCGTAGGGGTCAAAATCCGATTCGGCTTTGATGATGGCCTTCAGCAGCGGAAACGCCACCCCGAAGCGCTCGGAGGCATCCGAAATCAGATCATCGTATTTTTCAGAAGAATACCAGCGGGTTGTCTTTGGTTTTTCTTTGACATAGATACGGTAGTTTTGAACCGAGGAAGTGGGAGTATTGGTGAAGTGCATTACCCCGTTTTCATCGATATAGCGATATATATCGGCCTGAACGGGTAGGGCCGCAACCAATGGAAAAGCCAGTGTCAGAGATAAAATTCCAAGTAATTTCAAATTGTTCCGAACCATTATGCCGTACCGGGTGTGTCTGCTAAATTTTCCAGGGTGTACCTTATTTTATACACCAAATTTTGATCAAAAACAAGAAAATTTTTATATGTTTAATAATATTAACTGGTTATATTTTTTAAACTTGGCTGACTCGAAGGCGTGTTCAGATATAGTATCGTCAGGCGGGAAAAAAACTTTAGACTTTAGAAGAGTTTGAGCTGCTTGTCGTCAATGGCAGCCTTTTTCTTTCTGAGCTGCGGGGTTTCATCCTGTTTCAGCTGGGTTTCGATATCGGTCACAAAGGCAGAGAGCGCCCGCGGTTCGGCTTGGCCGTAAATACGGCGCTTCTTCGAGCGCGTTAGATAAAGTCTTTCCATGGCTCGGGTCATGGCCACGTAAAACAACCGTCTTTCTTCGGCCACATCCGCCGGTTCCCCCTCATTGCGATCAAATGGTATGAAGCCCTGCTCACAACCGGTGATGAACACCACCGGAAACTCCAGTCCCTTGGCCGCGTGCATGGTCATCAACGATACCTTTTCCGTCATATGTGCATATACGTCTGTATCGGTGTGCAGGGCGGCGGCGGCAAAAAATTCGGTCAGGTCGGCATCAAACCGGCGGGCAAACGCGACCAGTCCGGTAAAGGCTTCCCGGGCCGCCGTGTCTTTGTTCAACATATTGGAAAGCCGGGTGTTCTTTTCCAGATAACGCAGCCGGTCGGCCACCGGCAGCGTCGCCAAATCTTTTTGGTATTGCTCGATTTGATCGGAAAAATCTTTTAACAGCTGCTGTTTGGCTGCCGGCAGTCCGGGCACGGGAAACCGCACGGCTTTTTTCAATCCTTCGGCCAGCGCAAACCGGTTCTGCAGGCACCAGTCTTTGAATTGACCCAGGGCGCCGGCACCCAAACCGGATATGGCCAACCGGGCGATGTTGTCCAGGTCGAAAAACCCGCCGACGCCTGCGATGATTTTCAGAAAAGATATCAATTCCGGCAAGCCCGGCTGGTTGAAGGCGTGCTCCCGGCTGGCAACCTGAAAAGGGATTCCCTGCCTGGTAAAAACATCGGCCAGCGCCTGATGCTGGGCGTGGGTGCGGTATAAAACGGCAAAGTCCGCATAGCTGCGGGCTTGGGCCAGGTTGGCATCGATCACCGTTCCGGTATCGATGGCGTGAAAGCCGGTGCCGCCGATCTGCCGGGTAATCAGCCGGCCGATGGTTTCGGCTTCCGCCTTTTCGGTGGGCAGCTCGAGAATGCTGATGGCTTTGACACCGTCAATTTCCGAGTAGGTCCGTTCCTGGGCATGGTGGTCCAGGCGATCTTTTTCAATCACCTGAAATGAGGCGTTTAAAATGGTCTGGGTCGACCGATAGTTGCGGCTCAGCCGGACCACGGTGGCGCCCGGGTAGTCATCGACGAAGCGCTTAAAATGGGCTGTGTCGGATCCCCTGAACCCGTAAATGGACTGGTCCGGATCACCGATCACGCACAGGTCCCCGACCGCGGACGGTTCCGGGGCCAGGGCCCGGATGATACGGTACTGGGCCTGGTTTAAATCCTGGTACTCATCCACAAAAATATGCCGGTATTTTTTTTGATAACGCCGGCTCTGATTGGTGTTGGATTCCAGCAGGCGCACGACGTTGAAAATCAGATCCTCAAAATCACAGAATCCCTGAATCGACAATAGCTGCTGGTAATTTCGATAAATCCCGGCAATGATGTCGACATCGGCATCCCGGCAATGTCGCCGGGCAAATTCATCGGGGCTGAGCACCTGTTGTTTGGCGGCAATGATCCGATCCAGTGCCTGCCGGGGTTTCAAATCGATCTTATGGCCGCCGGCGCAAAAGCGCTTGACGGCCTCGGAAATCAGAGCGTTGCGATGATCTTCGTCAACGATGCCGCTGGGCTTGATTTTTTGATCGTTCAGGATCCTGAAGCAAAAGGCATGAAAGGTTGCCACCAGGGGCAGGGACGACGGATTGCCCATCAGGTACTTCAGTCGGTCCCGCATCTCGGCTGCGGCTTTATTGGTAAAGGTGACGGCCAGAACATGATCGGGGGACACCCCTGTTTTGGTTATCAGGTGGGCAATGCGATGGGTCAGGGTGCGGGTCTTGCCCGTGCCGGGTCCGGCAACAATCAACAGCGGTCCTCCGGGATGATCGACGACCCGGCGCTGCTCGGCATTGAGCGGATTGAAACCCGCGTTGGCCGGACGACGACCGCCGCTATCCCCGACCGAATCCTTTGCTTTTAAAGCGGCCGCCGCCAGGGGCAAGGCGTTCTGAAAAGCCGCCACCCGCTTTTTGACCGCTTCGGGTTGGATGGGTGGTGGGGCCGGGGCGGAGAACAGGGCTTTTTGACCGGTTAACCGCTCGCGCTCATTGGCCCTGAAAATCAGAACCTGCCCGTATTCACCGTCAAAGCCGGGCAGCACTTCGATTTCCCTGTTGCGGATGCGGCAGATGGCTTCCCCCAAAAGCGGTATCCCGGCCGTATCGATGACTTCCGGCTCAAGGGTGTGCAGGATATCGAGTTCGGGACCCAGGGTGTTGATAGCGGTTTGATAGTTTTTCAATACCTTTTTGGATTTGGCGCCTACTTTGAAAATTTCCGCTAAAATATCGACCAGCTGGACCAGGCTGT
Organism: Deltaproteobacteria bacterium; assembly: GCA_019312835.1. Taxonomy (GTDB): domain Bacteria; phylum Desulfobacterota; class Desulfobacteria; order Desulfobacterales; family JAFDCJ01; genus JAFDCJ01. The sequence continues at coordinate 7,210 of JAFDCJ010000056.1, read as the reverse complement.
AATAGGGATGGCTGTTGGGGGCACTTTGATCCTGACCGCGGTCGGCCAACTCCTCCACCCGGTAGAGGACGCCGATGGTCAGCGCCTTGCCGCAAACCGGACATAAGCCATCGTTTTCCAATGTTTTATGAGGATGCAGCCGGACATTGCAGTTGCGATGCCCGTCATAATGATATTTGCCCTCTTCGGGGTAAAACTCAAAGGTTCCCAGAAACCGTTCCGGATCGCCGCTTTTCAGCGCTGATTTTATCGAGGCAAACGACAGTTCGGTATCGAACCGGTTGGCCTCGCGGCCCAGATTGAAGGGCGAGTGGGCATCGGAATTGGACACCAGGGTTAAACCATCCAACCCCGAAAAGCGCCAGTTCATGGGAGGGTCGGATGACAGCCCGGTTTCGACGGCAAATATATATGGGGTCAGGTCTTCAAAACACTCCTCTAGCGAGTCGAATCCGGATTTTGAACCCAAGAGCGAAAACCAAGGGGTCCAGATGTGGGCCGGTATCAGATAGGCCTCATCCGAGGTTTCCATTAAAATCTCATACAGGTCCCGGGCATCCAATCCCAGAATCGGCCTCCCATCGGATTTTATGTTGCCGATCTTATCCAGGCGGGCGTTGAATTTTTCAGCCGCCGCCATATCCGGAACCAATATCAGATTGTGATTTTTACGGGTTTTCCCGTTCTTTTTGTAGATATTGCTGATTTCTGTGGACAGAATAAATCGAACCTCGGACCGGCAGGAGGAAGGGACTTGCTTATTGCAGATGCGGGCGTATTCGTCTTTGAGCCTGAAAAGGCCGGGTTCGGCCGGCTGCAGTTTTTCAACAATTTCATCATACCACTGCGGATAGGTGAAGTCGCCCGTGCCGACCACCGTCAGCCCTTTTATCTGGGCTGCCATGTATAAATTTTCAAGGTCCAGATTCCGGGCGGTGGCCCTGGAATATTTCGAATGAACGTGAAAATCGGCAATAAACTTCATGCTTATCCTATAACACGGATCGCCACCGGATGATAAATTTAAGAAATTAATTTAACAAGAGATTTTGCTTGTAACCGGGGTCCAAACACGCTATATATTTATTTTAAATGATTTTCAACACAATATATTGTATACAACCCTTTTTATTGGAAAATATTCATTCCCATGAGTCTTGCGTCCAGTTCGGTTTCGATCACCCGCTACAATGTCCAGGGCCAATATAAATCCCGGGTGATCGATACGATTGCCGACGGGTTAAAACGCCATGCGATTGCAGACATCGATCAGCAGGTTGCAGATAAAGCGGTGGGTTGGACATCCTTTGACAAACCTTTCCAGCCCGATTTCGGTGGTTCCGCCTTCGTCTATGGCAACTACTTCGTTTTCTCGCTGCGAATCGATAAAAAAAATATTGCCGCCAAGGTTTTAAAAAAACATTACACCATCGAAGCCGCCCGGCGAATGGCGGAAAGCGGACGTGATTTTTTATCTAAGGCCGAAAAAAAAATGATAAAAGATCATGTCCTGAACTCACTGAGTTTGAGAATTCCGGCAACACCAAATATTTACGACGTGGTCTGGAATTATGAAGCAGCCAGTCTGTGGTTTTTCTCAAACCTGAAAGCAGCCAATGAAGAGTTGGAAACCTTGTTTGCCAAATCCTTTGGGCTGTCGATTATCAGAATTTTTCCTTACACGGCTGCTGACCTGGCGTCAAATCTAACCGCTTCTCAACGCGATGATCTACAGAAAATTTCGCCAACGGGATTTGTTAAATAGCTTTAGGGATAATGGGCCAGGGAATTTAAATTCAACCGACTTTCTTGGAAATATAAACCTTGGCGTACTGGATTTGTGGAGAGTTGGAGTGCTGATAGTAATACGGATATCCATTACTCCAGTAAAGAACCATCCAAAAAATTCAAAATTAGAAATATCATTTAATTATTTCAATTAATAAAGAATCAAACATGCTGGACGTTGCCGTTGCCTATAATCGTTATAAATTTCTCGGGGAAGAGTTCCTGACCTGGTTGTGGTATGTGATCGAAAAAAATCAAAATATATTTAAAAATTTTGATCAGGAGTTTGTTGCCCTGGAAGTCGGCAACCGGATCGTGTTTGAAAACCGCCGCAAAGAATCGGCCGAGCGCATTACCATTAAAGGTGAAGGCGCCGGATTGGAAGAAGGGGTTCTGGCATTAAAAAACGGCGCATTGGTCACCGAATTGAATATGGTGTACCGTTCCGCTGAATTGAAGTGGCAGTTCACCCTCAAAGGTGAAAGTCTGAATGTCAGCAGTTTGAATGTACCCCCAACCAATGCGCCTGAATCGGATGAAGATATCGAAGGATATGTCTTAGAAAAGCTTTTTCTGTATGATAAGATTCTTGGTTTCTTAGAAAAGCTCTATACCCACTTTATTAGATTGAGAATATCCAATGACTGGCAAAAACAAGAAATCGGTACCATTCGAAAATGGATCCTGTCAGCCTAGGATACGGTCTTGTGTATGAGTTCCCCTGGTAGGAAAATTGCGGGAATTATGAAGATACGACCGGCATCGGTTATGAACATTTTTTTAAGTTATAAACATTGCTTTTGACGAAAAGATATTCATATTTTGTTGATAGCCTCATATTTGTGAACAATTGTTTTTTCACTGATTAAAAGATCGCTTTTATTGCGTACTTAACAGGTAGTTTTCAGGTGTTGATTTTTATTATATTTTAAATAAATTAAAATACTTAAAAAGTTATTAGACTTATCGACAGTTCATTGTTATCTTCTTTTTTTATAATTATCATATATAAGGAAATGAAATATGAAGGCTACCATTAATAAAAACGATATTCTGCCTGTTTTAGCCAAAATCCAGGGACTGGCCGGACGCAAAACCAATCTTGCGATTACAACCAATGTTTTAATTCAAACCACTGAATCCGGAATATCGATTACCGCAACCGATCTTGAAACCGGTTTCGAGGGACTTTATCCTGCCGATGTGGATACCCAGGGTGTTATTGCCATCAATGCCAGGAAATTATACGAAATCGTCCGAGACTTTCCCAGTGATGACATTTACGTCAATGAAGTTGAGAATCACTGGATTGAAATCGGCAATCGGAATGTCGAATATCACATTGTCGGTTTGAATCCCGATGATTTTCCGGAAGTCCCCAAGATAGAAGGGGTTGATTTTTTTGAAATCGATTCAGCGGCCTTTCATAAAATGATTGAAAAAACCGTTATCATCAGCGGAGCCTCCGATGATAGCAGGGCCCACATCATTGGGATCTATGCCGAAAGAGTCGAGAGTGATGATCACAAGATATTCCGGATGGTTTCCACCGATGGCAGTCGGTTGTCGAAAGTCGATTTTCTGTTTGAGAAAGATTTCGATTTGCCCCCGGGAGACAATGTGTTGATCCCCAAAAAAGGACTGGTGGAAGTCGCCAAATTCCTTGATTCCGAGGGACCGGTTAAAATCGGCATCAAAGCTAATAACTTCATTGTCAAAAAGGAAACTGAAACCCTGATTATCCGACTGCTGGAAGGTGATTTCCCACAATATTCTGATATCATAATTAAAAATGAGGGGCACGATATTATCCTGGATCGTCAATTATTTCTCATGATGCTCAAACGGATGTCTATTTTATCCTCAGACGAATATAAAGGGGTTATCTTTCATTTCACCGAGGACAAACTGGTCATTAACTCCACCAATCCAGACATCGGGGAGTCCAAAGAGGATATGGATTTGGCCTATAAGGGAGAACCGGTGGAAGTGATGTACAATCCCAGGTTTTTCATCGACACACTGGGCGTACTCGACGAGGATAGCATTGTACTGAATATAGTTGATAACCAAAAGCCCTGTAAATTAGAGGGCGAGAAGGATAAATCCTATTTAAGCGTAATCATGCCGATGAGAATATGAACGAAGAAGTATACAACCATAATAATTACACCGAAGACAATATTAAGGTACTGGAGGGATTGGAAGCCGTCCGTAAGCGACCCTCCATGTATATTGGCAATGTGGATACAGCCGGGCTTCACCACCTGGTTTACGAAGTTGTGGACAACAGCATCGATGAAGCCATGGCCGGATATTGCGATCTGATCCAGGTCACCATCCATACGGATAACAGTGTCAGTGTAACCGATAATGGGCGCGGTATTCCGGTTGGGATTCACAAGAAAGAACACATACCAGCCGTTGAAGTTGTGATGACCAAACTGCATGCCGGCGGAAAATTCGATTCCTCCTCCTATAAAGTTTCCGGCGGTCTACACGGGGTGGGGGTTTCCGTGGTCAATGCCCTCTCCAGTTTTTTGGAAGTCGAGATTTATACCGAAGGCAAGATTCATTATCAGACCTATGCCCGGGGGGCTAAAACCAGCGAACTGGAAGTGAAAGGCGATACCCCTAAACACGGCACCAAGGTGCATTTCATACCCGATGACCAGATTTTTACCACCACTGAATTCAGCTATGACATCCTCGTTCGCCGGCTGCGGGAACTGGCCTATTTAAACAAGGGGGTAAAGATAACCATTGAAGACGAACGTTCGGATGCCGAGGAAGAATTCCTTTACAAGGGCGGCATCAAACAATTTGTTGAATACCTCAACCGCCGTCACACAGGCCTCCATAAACCCATTTTTATGGAAGGCAGCAAAAATGATGTCCAGATAGAAATTGCCATCCAGTACAACGATACGTATATCGAAAAATTATTTTCGTTTGCCAATAACATCAATACGGTGGAAGGCGGTTTCCATTTAATCGGCTTTAAAGCCGGCCTGACACGCTCGATCAATCAATACGCCACCAACGGCAACCTGCCCAAAAACATGCAGGCCAAAATTTCCGGAGACGACGTCCGCGAAGGGCTCACCGCTGTCATCAGTGTTCGCCTCACCCAGCCCCAGTTTGAAGGGCAAACCAAAACCAAACTCGGCAACAGTGAAGTCAAGGGATTGGTTGAGTCGCTGGTCAATGAGAAGTTAAGCAGTTTTTTTGAAGAAAATCCATCTACTGCCAAAAAGATCATTGCCAAGGGCGTTGACGCTGCCCGGGCCCGGGATGCGGCCAAACGGGCCCGTGATATTGCCCGTAGCAAGGGCGCTCTAGTGGATGCCACCCTGCCGGGCAAACTGGCCGAATGCCAGGTATCCGATCCGGCGCTCAGGGAGTTGTTCATCGTCGAGGGTGACTCGGCCGGCGGATCGGCCAAACAGGGAAGAGACCGCAAATTTCAAGCCATTTTGCCGCTGAAGGGTAAAATTCTAAATGTTGAAAAAGCACGGTTTGATAAAATTTTGCGCAGTGAAGAAATTAAAAATATCATTACGGCCCTGGGAACCGGTGTGGGCAAAGAAGAGTATAATATCGAAAAAATTCGTTATCACAAGGTCATTATCATGACCGATGCCGATGTGGACGGATCGCATATCCGTACCCTTTTGCTGACCTTCTTTTTCCGCCAGATGCCCGAAATCGTGGACAGGGGTTATTTGTACATCGCCCAACCCCCATTGTTTAAAATCGGCAAAGGCAAAAACGAAACATACCTGAAGGATGAAACGGATTTAAATGACTGGATATTAAAAAAGCTCTGCGACCAGAAATACATCACCAGCGGTGAAAACGGCCAAAAACTGTCCGGGCACCAGCTCTACCTGTTTGTTTGCGATCTGACCGAATACTATTCACGGCTTTCAAAACTGGAAAAACGTGGCATTCCTCCCCAACTGTTGGAACTGCTGATCGACCAGGGTGTCGACGGCAAAGAATTTTTGCAGGACCAGCCGCGGATGACCACCCTCAGAGATTATCTGGCTCAATCCGGCTACCAGGTCGATGAGTTGAATTGGAGTGAAGAAAGAAGCGTTTTCGAGTTATGGGTACGGGGCAAAGATGACATCCTGGAGAAAGAACTAATCGGCGGCAAGGTCTTTGTACCGGTGAAAATCGGTCGCGGCCTGATTTATTCCGCTGATTACCAGAAAGCCCTGCTGACCGGCAGCAACATCAAAGCCCATGATACGCCGCCGTTTAACATTTATTCGACTGAAAATGAGCGCCTGGCCGATACGGCCGACGACAAGCAACAATTGATGGAATTGATTTTAAAAGAGGGCAAAAAAGGCATCAGCATCCAGCGCTACAAGGGTTTGGGTGAGATGAACCCTGATCAGTTGTGGGAAACCACCATGAATCCCGACAAGCGCACCCTGCTCCAGGTCAAAGTCGAAGACCTGGTGGACACCGACGAGATTTTCACCATCTTAATGGGCGAAGAAGTCGAGCCGCGCCGGGATTTTATCCAGAATAATGCATTAGAAGTCAATACGCTCGACATTTAGTGAGACTTTTTGATAACGCCCCTTTTTGTCCAATTTCCGCGTCAGAAAAAAATTTTAATCCTCGAAATACTCTCTGTATGCCTGCGGTTAAAATTTTCTTCTTCCTTGAACTTGAACAAAAATGAGCATTCTACAAAGGTCTCACACAAGTTCAAACCAATCAACCAATCAACCAGTCAACTAATTATCCAATCAACGAGGCCAACCATGCATATTCACCAAATACAAGCCAGGGATTTGCCCGATTTGTGGTTTCTGGCAGTGCACGATATTCTGGATAACGGCAACCGGTTTGTGATCGACCGCGGATCCTATGCCGGCCAGACCCGTCTGGAATACGACTATTTTATGGGACACGTGAAATATCCCGGCACCCAACCGCTGATACCGGATATCCCGCCGGCCTGCGGCATTCCCAATCCCGTCGAGCACGATTATATCTACGGCGGTGAAGGATATGACCGGGCGTATATTGAATACTTGATGTCGGCCCGCAAAGAATCCGGTGAATCCTACACTTACGGCGAACGTCTAACACGGGTTCCCCTGACTGGCGCCAAACTAACCTGGTGGGAAGAGGGCAACCTTGAAATCATCGACAAACGCGAGGTGGACGGCAAGGCTGTTTTTGAGGAAGACGGCCAACTTTTTTTAAATCAGATCGAATGGGTTATCAACACCTACAAGCAGTTCGGCCAGCGCAACAACCAGCTGGTGCTGCAAATTGCGCACCCCTCGGATCTGACCCTGCTGGACCCGCCCTGCCTGCGATCCATCGACACCCGCATCCAGGATGATACCCTGCATTTTTTTGTGTATTTTCGCTCCTGGGACCTTTGGAATGG
>JAFDCJ010000055.1 GCA_019312835.1 Deltaproteobacteria bacterium | reverse complement strand
CACAACCATCTTTTTTTCACTAAATTCAGACTCGTACCCTGCGTTGACCTTTGCAAACACTTCAAGTGTCGGCGCCAAGCACAATTGGTGAGGCGGCATCGTCTTGCGGCGCACCGCACTGGGGGCGCCAAAAATAGCCATTATCCCATCACCGGTCATTTCGTTGACGATTCCTTCAAATTCATGGACCGTGTGAATTAGAATTTCGTAAACCTGGTCCATAGCATAGTAGGCTTCCTCAGGACCGATCCTCTCAACCAGGGCGGTAAATCCCTCCATATCGCAAAACATAATGGTCACTTGCTTGCGCTCGCCCTCGATTTTGTCTTTTTCATTAAGGATCTTTTCGGTGAGGCCTTGTGGTAGATATCTTTGAATCTTTTCTAATTTTTCTTCAAAGGATAAGGCTTTAAGGGATGTATTGGGGGAGAAACGTAAATTGCAACCGCATTCACTGCAGAATTTGGCGGTTCCCGGGTTCTCATACTGACACTTCGGGCACTCCATTTTTCTCGCCCCCAATCAAGGGTTTAGCCCTGTAATATCAAAAATGCGCTAACACGGGGTCAATGTCTATCTTGGAAGAAACGCAGGAAATGATGAGTCTATAGGCATCTATGGCAGTTTTTTTGATTTTTGCAGTAGTTAAGCCATTAAATATATTTCGGTTATTCAGATGACCTCCTGTTGAGGGGTCGGAGAGTTTTTCATTCAAACCCTTGCAGACGATCATTCATGGAACGCCTGGCCCCCCAACTCCCCGATCCATCCTTTGTTTGTCGTAGGGTTTGGTTGGGTTCATGGAAATAGTTGACTATTGCGGCAACTATGTGGATAATGCAACCAGCGGCGAATAAACGCCGGGGCCCTCACGCAAAGAGCTTTGCGGCGATTTGCTTGATGTAACGGTTATCATTGTCGGCCATACGGACAGCGGGGGATCGGAATCATACAATCAAAACCTTTCCGAAACCAGAGCGCAGGCGGTGGCCGATTATCTCAACACCCGCCATGGCATTTCAAAAACCAGCCTTTTGGTAGGAGGCCTCGGCGAGTCCAGACCGATCGCCCCGAATGATTCCGAGAAAGGACGATCGAAAAATCGAAGGGTGGAATTTATCCGGGCAGATTAGATCGGTTAGGTTGGAGAAGAGAACTATTTCGATTACATTTCTATGCCGAAAAACTTGTAGATAAGATTGTTCAGACACCGGCGCAATACGGTATAGGAATAGTATCTTCTGGCGATTTCGTAATTTGTTGTCACCATTTTTTCTCTACGCTCGGGAGACTCCAATATTTCTCGAACTTTGGCTACCGTGCTTTTCGTCAGAAAACCGTCCATAACTGCCAGGTCAAATCCTTTGGGTTCGATGTCCCGCACAAAGATGGCGTAGCGGTTGATCAACAATGGCTTTTTAAAGTAAATCGCCTCCAGAAAGGCATTGCCGAAACCCTCATACAGGCTCGGGTAGGTAATGAAATCCGCATAGGGATAGACGTCCCAGAGAGAGTATTTATCCTTGTTGTTGACATCCGGGTTTATGGGATCGGACATGTGGATGTCGACGAGCCGAAGACCGACGCCACGTTCTTTCGCGTGCTCTTTCAGCCATTCAACGTATTCAAAGCCTTCATCACCGGCAGCATGGGAAATGACAAGCTTGTAACGATCGTCGGCAAGATCTTCAACAAGGTCTATTGCGTGCTCAATACCTTTGCGCTGAACAATTCGCGTCGGCTGCAAAATCATTTTGTCCCCTGGTTCCAAATCAATGGATTTACGGAAGTCTATGGCCGCTTCTTTATCAATGGCCGGAGGATTATCAAAATCCAGCACATTGGGAATGATGACAGATGAAATCCCGGTTCGCAGCGCAAGTTCTTCCTGTGCCGACGAATTGATGACAACGTGCTCGATATTGGGCAGGTTGGGGGGAAATGCCATGCGCAAATAATCACCGACCGCGTTGACCATGAAACGGGTGCGTTCCCAGTAAAAATCGTGATGGTGTGCAATGGTTGGTATTTGCGTCTCGGCGATAATTTCAGTCAGGGCGATGCCAAGGGGAATATGCATCGGGATCGTCAGGATATTTTGGGCCACCAGAAGGTCAATGTTGAATTTCTCGATAAACTCTTTGAGCTTTTGTTTCAGAAGACATTTGAGTTCGTAAATGGCGTCTGTTACATCCGAATCACGCCTCTTTTTCCCAAAAATTTGCCGGTCGATCCAGTTGTTTTTCTCGTGCTGGAAAAAGGCTTCCGGTACAAGAAAACTTCTTTTCGGGTTGCGGTCCAATAAGCCGGCGAACCAATAAAACTCATTTCCGCCCATCTCCAAGACCTTGGCCCATTTACTGGCTTCCAATGTGACCCCATCTGTCCCCGCAAAACGGGTTGACACAAATCCGATATTTTTGTTCATGATAGTTATCCCTGCAAAATAAAAAAGTTCATATACCCAATCAGGTCATACTGGACCAAGGGTTTCAAATCAACATAATCAACCTGTCGTTATCGTAAAGCGGCGTTCATATCATGTTCGATGAAGTTCTGAGCCAGCGGCAGTCGTGTCGCGTCATCCTTCATTTCTACATTGCGCGGCAGCCGCATGTTCTCCGCTGTGATGACATGGGAGTGCTTGCCGGCCTGAGCTTTTGACAGATCAATCTTCACGCTTAACGCATCAGAATTTACGCCATCGAGATCAGATTTGGGCCCGGAAAACTGAAGCTGGACATTTATATCTTTGTACCCAACCAATACTAAGTGAGGTGATGATGCGGTAAACTCCACCGGAACCGTGACGACTTTTTCAAGCATCTCACCCTGGGTTATGATGAGGGTTGACCAGAAAAATACGGCCAGCGCCAGGCTGGCCAGCATTTGTGCAGCCGCCCGCCAGCGGGTTGTCCCTTCCGGCAGTTCGATGGAAAACGCTGCCATCTCCTGCCGATGTGATGTCATCGACTTGAAAAGCCTGTCCCGATCCCCGACCGGTTGCATTTTCCCATTTTTAAAGATTGAAATTTTGCCACGCTCTTCTGATACGACAATAACCAATGCATCTGAGCGTTCGGCCAGTCCCATTCCGGCATGATGGCGGGTGCCGTATTCTTCCGGAATTCGCGAACTCTGGGAGATAGGCAGGCGCACGCCAAAGCGGGAAATCTTTCCCTTGGATACGATGATGGCGCCGTCGTGGCCCGGGGAGTTCGGATCGAATATGCTCATGATAAGCGGCATGCTTGGTCTGGCATCCAGTTTGTAGCCCCCCGCAAGCCATTCTTGAAGGGGTTCTTTTCCCGGCAAAACCACAATCGCGCCCTGCCGTTTCTCTGCCAGGGCCCACATGGAATCCGCTAAAAATGCGATGAGCTCCTCTCCGGAATCGAGCTGCTTCGATCGTCGGACGGAAGCTGCGCGCTCGAATATTTTTCTAAGTTCAGGTTGAAAAATGACGATCAGCGCGATTACCGCCACCTGACTCACGTTACCGAAGATCCACTCAATTCCCTTGAGATCCAGCAAACTGGCGAGCAAGTACCAAGCCATGGCGATTAGAACGCCCGCCGCAATTCCCCAGGCACCGATTCGTTTCAGCGTTTGGTATAGGAAAAACGCTCCGGCCGACATCAGGAGAATGTCAATAACGGCACGCCAATCTAAAAAGTGTTTAACCGACAAGGTGAAATCCATCTTTTGCGACTTCCTGTTTTGCTGCTTAACCTATAAGTCATTGCAAACTTATAAGAATGTTCCAGATGATTCTCCCTCTGGTATTGATTTCAGGCTCTCATGTTTTGCATAATAACCTGATATCGCGTCAAGCAATTTTTTTGCCTCGCGGGTATCTTGCGCGCATTTGCAATAATCCTTAACAGCATTCGGATTGAGTTCTCCACCAGGGCACCCCACCGACCCATATGGCTGAGTTTTTCGAGCCAACCGACACGGAGTCGATTTGACAGAGGATCGCGTGGCAATGAATCTCCCGTCAGCAGCGGTTAGGTGCCCTGAAGAATCGCCTGGCAAACGCAAGCCAGCAAACTGCAGATAAATCCTGCCGTTTTTAATAAATCAAATGGCGGATACCACCGGCTGTGGTCCGCCATTTAATATTTCTTAAAATAAAATTAAGAATCAGGTTTGTCAATTCAGTCCGGCAGCTGCCATAATGTCGGGCACCAGCTCTTCTTTGCCGATGGCCATGATGTGCACGCCGTGGCACATTTTTTCGTCATGGATCTGTTTGATCATGCGACCGGCAATTTCGATGCCCCTTTTTATGGCCTGCCCCTTGGGGGCGGCGGCCATCTCCTCTATCAAATCCTGGGGCACGCTGACGCCGGCGATGTTCTTGTTCATGAAGCGAGCCATGGGGGCGGAGGTCAGCAGAATGATGCCGGCGAGGATTTTGGTATTGAACTGTTCGGCGTACTTCATAAATTCTTTAAACCTGTCCAGGTCATAGACGGCCTGGGTCTGAATGAATTCAGCGCCGGCGTCGAGCTTTTTTTCAAACTTGATCAACTGGGGCTCCAGCGGATCGGCCTCCGGGGTGACGATGGCCCCGGCACAAAACGACACCGCGCCGTCCAGGTCGTTGCCGCCGAGGTCTTTGCCCTTTTCCAGGGTGCGGACGGTTTCCAGCAGCTGGCTGGAGTCCATGTCAAAGACGCTCTTGGCGTCTTTGTGGTCACCCAGGACTATCGAGTCCCCGGTCAGGCACAGGACATTCTGAATCCCCCGGGAAGAGGCAAAGAGAAGATCGGCCTGCAGAGCCAGGCGGTTGCGGTCGCGACAGGTCATCTGCAAAATGACCTCGCCGCCCATTTCCTTGACCAGCATGCAGCCGCCCAGGGACGGATAGCGCATGACCGAGCTCTGATGATCGGTCACGTTCATGGCGTCGACCTTGTCTTTTAACAGCTCGATGTGGTGCTTGAATTTATCCAGGTTGGTCCCCTTGGGAGGCGCTAATTCACTGGTGACCACAAACTTGCCGGAATCCAAAGCCTCTTTGAATTTGGTAGCCATGTTCAAAACCTCACTTTTCCTAAAATGATGTTGCGAGTTGCGGGTTACGGGTTTCGCGTTGCGAGTTGCGGGTTGCGCGGTCGCATATTCTGACAGTTCAATTTCTTCAACCTGTAACACGCAACCCGCAACACCAATAACTATTAACCTTTAACAAATAACTAAATTCAATCTGTCCGCAGATTGAATTTACCCGGTTTGGGTTCACCGGTATGATTGCGCGGCTTCTGGTAGCGGCGCATGGCGTCCAGGCGGTCCAGATCCTTGAGGCGGTTGTAGATCAGGGTCCAGACGCAATCCTTGTCGACATCGATTTCGCATTTGCCGTGATTGGTTCCACCGCAGGGGCCGTTAACCAGTCCCTTGTGGCAGTTGGTGACCGGGCAAATACCGCCGGTTTCCCCGATGATGCAGGTGCCGCACTGGGTGCAGATTTCGTCAAAGGTGCCGAAGGCCGTTTCTTTGCCGATAAACATGGTGTTGAGTGCCGGCACCACCATCTTTTTCAACTGGCGGGCGATGGTCTGAACCCCGAAGGCGCAGCTGGTAATGAGCAGGGCATCGGCCTGGTTGATCTGTTCGCCGAAATCACTTAAAAATTCGCTACTCAGATTATCGCAGGCCACCGGCACCACCGTGGTTCCGGTAATCATCTTGCCTTTGGCGGCCAGATCTTTTTTGAAGGCGGCCACCTCGGGCTCGCCGCCGGTGCGGGTCAGGGTGGTGCACGTGCCGCAGCCGATAATGAAAATCCGGTTTAAGCCGTCCAACAGCTGATCAATTTCTTCCTCCGGCTTTTTCTGGGTGATGGATCGAATCATATTCCGTTCTCCTCTTTTTCGAGATCACAGCGAAGGCACCGCGTTGCCTCGCGGCAGGCCTCCTTTTCGGTGAATCCTTTTTCAACTTCCCGGAAATCAGACACCCTTTCCCTGGCATCTTCGAATTCGACTTCGATCCGGGGTTGGTCTTCCGTGGTTTCCTCTTCCAGCGCCAGTTTGGTGGCCGTGTGTCGGGCGGATTTCTCGTCCGGAATGTACACCGGGCTGTCGTCGCCGGTAAGGTGCTTGTTGATGGCGATGGCGGCGCGCCGGCCGGAGGAAATGGCCCTGATGACATAGGTCGGCCCGGTGGTGAAGTCGCCGCCGGCAAATACCCCCGGTATATTGGTGGACAGGGTGTTCGTGTCGACCACCAGCGCGCCCCAGAGCTCGCGCTCCAGCTGGCTGTCGGCGGACAGAAACGACATGTCGGCGGCCTGGCCGATGGAGATGATGATATTGTCGGTCTCCACAAAACGTGTGTCTTCAAGATCGCAGGTGGGGTTGAAACAGCCTTCGTCATCGAAGACACAGACACAGTGGGTGAACTCGATTCCGGTGACACGTCCGTCCTCGTGGGTGATATTGCTCGGCGACGCCTCCGGGTTGATCACAATGCCCTCGTCGATGGCTTCGTCGACATCTTTTTCCCAGGCCGGCATCTCGTCGATGGGCTCCAGGCAGAAGATCTGCACGTCGTGGGAACCGGACCGCAGCGCGGTGCGCGCCACGTCTACCGCAACGTTACCGCCGCCGATCACCACCGTTTTGCCGCTGAGCCGCACCGGTTCGCCCTTGCGGACCTTGCTCAAAAAATCCAGACCGTAGTAGATACCCTCGAGCTTTTCGTCTTCGCCGGGGATGCCGATTTGCTTGCTGGCCTGGGCCCCGGCGGCGATAAAAACCGCACTGTAACCTTCTTTGAGAAGGTCGTTGAAGGTGTGTTTGGCATCGATGGGCGAGTTGTAACGAATCTCGACCCCGCAATTTTCAATGTATTGAATTTCCTCTTCGATCACCTGGCGCGGCAGCCTGAACTCGGGCACCGCGATGCCGAGCATGCCGCCGGCCACGGGCTGGGCTTCGAATACCGTGGTCGCATAACCCATTTTGGCCAGGAAGTAAGCGCAGGTTAAACCGGCCGGTCCGGCCCCGACAATGGCGACTTTTTCCTCCCGGGTTACCGGGAAAGGATCCCGTTGCGGTCCGATGTTTTCAAAATACCAATCCGAGGCCACGCGCTTCAAGGCCCGGATGGCCACGGGCTGATCGAGTTCTCCCCGCCGGCACTTGTACTCGCAGGGGTGAATGCAGATGCGGCCGCAGACCGCCGGAAACGGATTGCGCTCGCGAATGATTTCCACCGATTTTTCATATTCACCGTCGGCAATGGCCGCCACGTAGTTGGGTACGTCAATGCCGGCCGGACAGGCATGCTGACAGGCGGAGATGACCATCGAGTCGCACACCGCGCCGGCGCAGCGATGCTCCTTGATGTGATCCTCGTATTCCTTGAGAAAATACTTCAGGGTCGAAAGGGCTGGTTTGGGGCAGGCCTGGCCCAGGCCGCACAGGGATGCTTCGGTCAAGGTGTCGCCCAGCTCCCGGATGGTGTCGATGTCCTCCAGACGGCCCTCGCCGCGGGTGATGCGGGTCAGCGTTTCCAGCAGCTGGGTGGTGCCCAGACGGCAGGGAGCGCATTTGCCGCAGGATTCAGACTGGGTGAAGCTCAAAAAGAAGCGGGCGATCTCCACCATGCAGTTGTTTTCATCCATCACCACCATGCCGCCCGATCCCATAATGGCGCCAATGCGCTGAACGGTGTCATAGTCGATGGATAAATTTAAAAACTGGGCCGGAACGCAGCCGCCGGCCGGCCCGCCCATCTGGACGGCTTTAAACTGCCGGCCTTTGGGAATGCCACCGCCGATATCATATATTACCTCTTTGACGGTGGCGCCGATGGGCACTTCCACCAGGCCGGTGTTGTTGACCTTACCGGCCAGTGAAAAGATTTTCGTGCCCTTGCTGTCCTCGGTGCCGACCTCGCCATACCAGTCGGCCCCTTTTTTGACAATCAGCGGCACATTGGCCCAGGTTTCCACGTTGTTGATATTGGTGGGTTTGCCGTCGATGCCGGCCTGGGCCGGAAACGGTGGTCGGGCCCGGGGCATGCCGCGCTGTCCCTCGATGGACGCCATCAGGGCCGTTTCCTCACCACAGACGAAGGCCCCGGCGCCCAATCGCAGGGATAAATCGAAGTTAAAACCGCTGCCGAGAATATTTTCGCCCAGCAGCCCCAGTTCGTTGGCCTGGGCAATGGCGACATTCAGATGATCGATGGCGATCGGATACTCTTCCCGCACATAGATAAAACCATACTCGCTGCCCATGGCATAGGCGCCCAGCAACATGCCTTCCACCACGGCGTGAGGGTCGCCCTCTAATATGGCACGATCCATAAAAGCGCCCGGATCTCCTTCGTCGGCGTTGCACACGGTGTATTTCGGCCGGCCCTCGGATTGGCGGGCGAATTTCCATTTCAGACCGGTGGGAAAACCGGCACCACCCCGACCGCGGAGTTTGGCGGCCTGAACTTCTTCGATAACCTGTTCGGGGGTCATCTTGGACAGCGCCTTGATCAGGGCCTGATAGCCGCCGGCGGCAATGTAATGCTCGATGTTGGTGGGATCGATCCGGCCGCAGTTGGCCAGCACCCGGCGCTCCTGTTTGGCATAAAACGGGATCTGGTTGCGGTAAAACACGGGCTGGAAGGTTTTGGGAGTTCGGTAGGCCAGCCGGTCGATCAACTGATTATTTTTCAGGGTTTTGACGACGATATCGCCGGCGTCATCCGGTTCCACTTCCTGATATTGAACGCCCAAGGGCTCGATGGCGATGACCGGGGCTTTGGCGCAAAATCCGTGACAGCCGGTGGACCGGATTTCAACCTGCTTGGCAAGCCCCTGGCTTTTGACTTCGTCGTTAAGCGCTTCCAAAACACCGGCGGCGCCATAAGCCCGGCAGCCGGTCATGCACACGTGTACTTCGATGAGCCCCTCCTGCTTGCGGGATAAAATCTTATTGCGGAACCATTCGAGTTGTCCGATGGATGAAAGCTTCTCCATTTTTATTCACTTCCTTTTTTGCGATACTCTCCCAGAACACTGGTCATCTTGGTTGGGGACAGTTTACCGAAATAATCACGGTTGATCATCATCGTCGGTGCCAGAAAGCAGGCGCCCAGACAGGCCACCGTTTCCAGCGTAAACTGATAGTCCGAGCTGGTTTCGCCTTCTTCCAGGTCGAGTTCCTGTTTCATCAGGCGCAGAATGCTGCGACCGCCTTTGACGTGACAGGCGGTGCCCCGGCAAACCCGGCAAACATATTTGCCTTTGGGTTTCAACGAAAATCCCGAGTAAAAAGTAACCACTCCCTGGACCTGTGATGGAAACAAATTCAGTGCGTCGGCGATCGGCTCGATCGTCTCCGGTGGCACATAGCCAAATGTTTCCTGCACGTCCTGGAGCAGGGGGATCAGTTCCCATTTACCGCTTCTATGGCGATCAATGATGGCATCTAGTTTGGAAAGGTCGAGTTCGGGTGGTTCCATAGATAATATCCTTGGTGTTTGGTTTTTGGTATTCAGTGTCTGGTAACGGGTGGCAGGATCAGCAATTTGCCAAACACCAAACACTACACACAAAACACTTTTTTTTATGCCTTTTTAATCTTAACGGCGACCGTCTTCCACCCGGGAGAATCCGCCTTGGTGATGTCGGATAGCGCCAACAGGTTCATGGCGTCATTGCCGTTAACACCCGTCGGCACAAAAATTTGTCCGGCGCTCAGGCTTTTATCAATCCGAATCTTCCGGGTGACGCTTCCGGACGTTGACGTGACCGTGACCGTGTCATCATCGTGCACCTTGAGTTTGGTGCTGTCCGAAAGTGAAATTTCCAGTTGACCGGCTTGATCAAACCCCTGGATGCGGTCCGATGATCGGGTGCGCGTGCCGCTTCCCAGATTGTATCGCAACGATCCAATGATAGCGGTAAAGGGATATTGCCTGTCAGCCGGTTCGTCTTCGGTGGATACCACCGGATAAAAGGAAATGGGCTCATCCGCCCCTTTGGCTTTAAAAAGCGCTCTGTTATTGGGCGGTTGAATCCATCCCTGGTCGTGACCGTTCAACGATTCATACGCCGGCACCAGCTGGCGGATCTCCCCTCTGATCTCTTCAAGGGATCCTTTCGGTTTGCCCCCGCTGAGTTCGGCGGCCAGAAGATCGAGAATCTGCCAATCCGGCCGGGCTTTTCCCGGGGGGGATACCACCGGCGCAAAGGTCCGGATGCGTCCTTCCAGGTTGGTGACCGAGCCCTGCTTTTCGCTGATGGCCGCTCCGGGCAGGACGATGTCCGCCAGTTGCGTCGTTTCCGTCTTGAGAATGTCCTGCACCACCAGAAAATCGAGTCTCCCGAGGGCCTTTTTCACCCGCTCGGACTGGGGCAGCGCCCTTAGCGGATTCTCACCCATGATATACAGGGCTTTCAGGCTGCCTTTTTCCGCCGCTTCGATCATGCGCACCAGATTCAATCCGGGATCCGGTGAGATGTTTGTTTTCCAGTTTTTCTCCCACTTTTTTCTGACGGCTTCGTCTTCCAGGGGCTGGCGGCCGGGAAGAAGGTTGGGTGCGGACCCCATGTCCTCGGCACCCGGCTGATTGTTTTCCCTGGCAAGAACCAGCAGACCCGCTCCGGGGGAGCCTAAACTGCCGGTCATCAGGGCCAGATTGAGAATGGCACCCAGGGTATGCTGTGCGTTTTTTTGCTGAATTATTCCGTGGCCGATCACAATGGCGACTTTTTTCTGTTTGAGCAAGCCGGCGGTTTTATGGATGGCGGCGCTGTCCAGGTTTGTTCGGGTGCTGATTTTGCCCATGTCCAGCGAGGACAGACCGTATCGGAAAAGGCTGAAGCCCTCCGTATATTGATCAACAAATGAGGCGTCATACGCCTTTTGCTCGTGGAGCAGGGCGGCCAGTCCGTTAATCAGCTCCAGATCCGACTGCGGCTTGATCTTCAACCAGATGGCGGCAAAGGCGGCCAGCTCGGTTTTGCGAGGATCCACCAGGATCAAAGGGATGCCGTTTAGAGCCGCTTTTTTGAGATAATAGCTGACCACCGGCACCGAGTGGTTGGGATCGGCGCCCAGCACCAAGATCACCTCGGCTTTTTCAAGATCGGCCAGCCGATTGACGCGATAGCCTCCGCCGGTCTTCTCGTCCAGGACTTGCAGCAGGGGTTGTCCGTAGACGTAGCCGCCATTGTCGATATTGTTGGTGCCGATAATGGCACGGGCGATTTTTCCGAAGAGGTAATTTTCCTCATTGGAGCACTTGGATGAACCCAAAAAGGCGATACTCTGGGGGCCGTTTTCGTTTTTGATTTCAGCCAGGCGCCTGGTGATGGTGCCCAGGGCATCCTCCCAGCCTAGCGGGACCAGCTCATCGGATTGCTCGGCGGTCCTTGTGCGACCCAGAGGACTGACCAGCCGGCGGGATGAATTCAAAAAATCATGGGCGAAGTGCCCCCGTACGCACAGAGTGGCCCTGTTGACGCTGTCGGGCAGCTGCGCGGGGTTGACTTCGACGATGCGCTCATCGGTGGCTCCCAGGGCCAGGCTGCAGCCCACCGCACAAAACCCGCACACGGAGACGGCTTCCTTCGCGGGACTGCCCACATAACGGCTGTTTTTGGGGGACAGGGCGCCGGTTGGGCACATGCTGACACAGGTTCCACAAAAGGTGCAGCTGGATTGCTCCAGACCCAGTTCATGGGCGGTGGCCGGACGGGATCTGAAACCGCGCAGGTTGTAATCGATGGCGCCCACGGCCACCAGCTCATGATCGGCCCGGATGCATTTGCCGCAGAGGATGCATTTGCTCAAATCCCTGATGATAAAGGGGTTGGCCTCTTCATAGGGCTTGTAGTTGGGCATGTGGTAGAGATCCGTCTCGCCCACGCCCAGCTGGGCCGCAACCCAGCGCAACCGGCAGCGGTTGCCTTTGCTGCAGACAATGCAGGATTCAGGGTGCTCCGCGATCATCAGGCGGGCGATGTTGCGGCGGTGTCGGGTGATGCGCGCGTTGGTGGTCAAAACGGCCATGTCCGGTGCCACGGGCGTGACACAAGCAGCCATGAGGCGTCCGGATTTAGTATCCTCCACCAGGCACATGCGGCAGGCACCAAATGGCTTCAGATCGGGATGGTGGCAGAGGGTGGGAATTTTTATGCCGTTTTGCTCCGCAGCCTCTAAAATACTCGTTCCGGACGGACAGATGACCTTCTGGCCGTCAATGGTCAAAGCAATGGTTTTCAAGGTAAAGGCTCCTTT
>JAFDCJ010000054.1 GCA_019312835.1 Deltaproteobacteria bacterium | reverse complement strand
TCCACGCTGCGGGCAGGTCGATGCCGGCGGCCTCACAGGCCTTGACCAGAAACCGGTGGGGCATCTGCATGAGAATGCCGGCCCCGTCCCTGGTGGTTTCATCGCAACCGCAGGCCCCGCGATGGGTGAGGTTGACCAGGATCTTCAGCCCGTCGGCGATAATCCGGTGCGATTTTTCGCCTTTGATGTGGCACACCATGCCGGCCCCCGCAGGCATCGTGCTCGAAACGCGGGTCTTAGAGCCCCCGGGCTGTGAGGACGCGTGAGGTTGGTATTTCCAATGTTGACTTCATGGGCTAAATCGAGAATCCGCCCAGTTTGGTTTCCAGGTACTCGGCGATTCCCTCCCGCCCGCCTTCGCGACCCAGGCCGCTTTCTTTCATGCCGCCGAAAGGTGCGGCGGCGGCGGTGGGGTTGATATCATTGATGCCCACGATGCCGAAGCGCAGTTTTTCAAAAACCCGCATGGCGCGTGAGATATCCCGGGTGTAGAGGTAGGAGGCCAGGCCGTAATGGGTGTCGTTGGCCATTTCCAGCACCTCTTCTTCGGTGTCAAAGGGGATGATGGCCGCCACCGGGCCGAAGGTTTCCTCGCGGTAGATCTGCATTTGCTCCGAAACGTCGCTTAAAACCGTGGGGGCATAAAAAAAGCCCCGGTCCAGGCCGTCTGCGGTCAGGCGCCGGCCGCCGCTGACCAGGGTGGCCCCCAGCTCCAGGGCATCGGCCACCTGGCGCTCGACTTTTTCCATGGCCGCCGGCCCCACCAGCGGCCCGATGCTCACGCCGGCTTCCAGGCCGTTGCCGGCGCGCATTTTTTCCACCCGCGCTTTGGCCTCGGCCACGAAATCGTCGATGACCCGGCGCTGGACAAATATGCGGTTGGGGCTGATGCAGGCCTGGCCGGTGTTCAAGAATTTGACCAGCATGGCGCCCGTGGCCGCACGCCGCGGATCGGCATCGTCGAACACGATAAACGGGGCATGCCCGCCCAGCTCGAGGGAAATCCGCTTCAGGTGCTCGGCGGCCCCCCGGGCCAGCAGTTTGCCGACCTCCGTTGATCCGGTAAAGGCCAGTTTATGAACCAGCGGATTGGAGATGAACTCGTCGCCGATGGGCCCGGGGTCCCGGGCCGTCACCAGGTTGGCCACCCCGCCGGGGATACCGGCGTCGTGCAGCACCTTGAAGACCTCGACGGCGCACAGGGGGGTGTCTTCGGCCGGCTTGAGCACGATGGTGCACCCGGCCGCCAGGGCCGGTGCCACCTTGCGGGTGACCATCGAAACGGGATAATTCCAGGGGGTGATGGCGCCCACCACGCCCACCGGCTGTTTTAATACGATAAAGCGCTGGTCGGGACGGGGGGCCGGGATGGTATCCCCGTAAACCCGCTTGGCTTCTTCGGCGTACCACAGCAGGAAATCAGCGCCGTACCGGACTTCGTTGCGGGCGGCCTTGAGCGGTTTGCCCTGCTCCAGGGTCATCACCCGTGCCAGGTCCTCCTTGCGCTCCATCATGATGCGGTAGGCGTCGTAGAGATACTCCGAACGCTGGTAGGCCGTCAGCGCCGACCAGGATTTAAACGCCCGGGCCGCCGCTTCGATGGCCCGGGCGGCATCCTTCTGATCACCATTGGCCACGGACCCGATCTTTTCGCCGGTGGCCGGGTTAAAAACATCAAGGCCGGCATCATTGTCGGCCCGGCTCCACTCACCGTTAATATACATTATGCCACACGCCTCCTCCCGCTTTTTATTTTTCGATGTTCTAAATAACACAGGTGGGAAGAAATTTGAAGTTGTATGCTGTCTGCACAAGCGTAAAACAGGCAGGCGGAACCAATGAAGGTGATGATGATGAATTCCGACGGATGAATTGTTCATGAATTCACTTCTAGTCAAATTTGCCCTCGGCCAGTTTCTGGTGCACTTGGTTGTGATCATCTTGCCCGGGAGGCGGCTGAACCACGTGTAAAAGGGTCATCTCGGAGATTGCCTTAACCCCTCTTTTATGGCCTTTGGGAACAATGATCAGATCATCTTTATGGGCCGATACGGTTTCATCGCCGGCAACAATTTCGGCTTCGCCCTCGAGAATACACAACACCACATCAACCTGGGGCGCATGCACGGGGATGAACTGGCCCGGCCTGAAGTAAGCCAGCACGACCTTCATTTCCGCCGTCTGGTAGACGGGTTTGGGAGTAAATTTATTATCATCTAACGACTTTAGATCAGCGGCATTTACGCGGACGATATTTTCCATAATTGGCTCCTTTTCATTCATCTAATATTATCATCTCTTCACAGTAAGGGGTATTCGGTCGCAGGCTTTCATAGTTGCGAGTAAACCGCAGTTTCGGGTGGATTTGACGCAGAAGATCGGTGGTGGGTTTTTCAGTCAGATGCCGGCAGACGAAGCGGGTGTCAAGATCGAGTATCCGGCAGGCTTCGAGGGTGGGACAAAAGTTGCTGGAACGCAAGACAAGGCTTGCCTCGTCGCAATGAACGACGGGTGCCTCTGCAGCCGTAATACCCAGTTTTTTCAGGAAGACCTCATAGGCACGACCGATCGGATCCCCGCTGTGGCTTTCAAATGATACGCTATTTTTTGAAAACCACTGCTCCCTTCTGGTTGACAGCTCCCGGGCCAGCGCCTCCAGTTTGCTCTGGTCGGCATCGCGCAACTGGTCAATCCGGTCCCGGACCTCCTGGTTATACAGGATCTCGCATTCCGTCCTTAACATTCCTTGATGGGCAATTAACTCCCGGCCGGCCCGGGCATAGATTTCCCGGCAGGGCAAATCGATCCTCCTTCTACCCATGGCAATGGCCGCTTTAATCGAACAGCCGTAGGCGATTTCCGCTATCCCGGACCACAGCATGGCCGCTGCGCACATGGGGCAGGGTTCGTGGGTGCAAACAAGCACGGCGCCGGATAAATCCCGGCCCAGTTGGACCGCTGCCATCCTGATGGCCGTAATTTCCGCATGGGCGGTGGGGTCCGCAGCGGTTTTTTCAGCATCGCGGGCTCTGGCAATCAGGCGGTCGTCTTTTACGATAACAGCCCCGAAGCCGCAGTTGCCCTCGCGCAGGGACATCCTGGCCTGGTCGATGGCCAGACGCATATAGGGGGATAAATCAACCATCGGGGGCAACCTACCCGGCACTGTCCTCAGGGGGGGTCTCCGACAGCAGGCTGTCGAGACATTCCGGACAAATGCCGTGACTCAATCTGAATTCCGTATAGTCCATGATATATTGCTCGATGGTCAGCCAGGCGCCTTTATCGCTGATAATCTTCTTGCAGGTGGCGCAGATCGGGATGACGCCGCCGGTGGCGTTAACCAGGGTTTTTTCCAGTGCCAGCAGGCGGCGGTTGAGCATCTGCAGCAGTTTTTTGGCAATGACCGGACTCCTTTCGATCTCGCGGTCGAGGTTCAGCCTGTCCAGGCACAGGGTCTTGGTGTCGCGGATGGCCACCACCGTTGCCGACCTGACCAGATCATCGATGAGCGCAATCTCGCCGAAATAGGCCGGCGGCTCCAACGTTCGCAGGCGCTTTTCCTTTTTCGTGCGGTAACTTTTAAAGACATTGACCTTGCCGCTGATAAGGATGTAGAGGCAATCGTCCTGCTCACCCTCCCGGATGATCACATCGCCGAATTTAAAGGCGCAATAATGGCTCTTGCCCGCAAGCCGCTGCAGCTCTTCTTCTTTTAAATGTGAAAAAAGAGACACTGTTTTCAGAAAATCGGCTTTTCCCGAGGCCATCGGCTTTTTCCTCCTTATCGGGTGGCATCGTCTCTGTGAACGGTTTCGGGTGTAAAGGCCGGCAAACAGACCGCAATATATTCAGCCCCGCCTTCGTGGGGCGTGCTGTATTGAACCCACTCGCCTTTTGGGGCGATGATGGCCTGGCCCTGCTTGACTTCATAGGATCTTTGCCTGGTTTTCACACAAAGCGTTCCCCTGAGTACAACGGTATACTCATCAAAATCGGGGGTCTGGCCGGGCTCCTCCCAGCCTTGAGTGCTCTTCATTCTGGCGATGCTGACAGTGGAGTGGCCGGTGTTGACCGGGCCGATAAACTCCTGAATCACTTTCGGTCCGGCGCCACAGGCGTCGATTGTCGATGGGCCGTTGATGAGTTTCATCCCCGTGCTCCTCTAATTGAAGAAGTAACGGCATCGATGACCAGGTTGGCAAGCAGCTCCCCGAACAGGACATGCTTGCCGCAGTATGGTATTTTATCGGCCTGCGGGTCGGCGGCAACGGCGATGGCATCCGTTCCCGTCCCGGTGGCCGCTCCGCCGGACACCTGGCTTTTGATGTCCAGGTTTTGCAAGGCCGCTGCCTTGGCTTCGGTGACCGTCATGACGGCCTCGATCATGGCCGCAGGCGTCATGCCGGCACTGGTCAGACAGATGATATTGATGGTACCGATGTCTGCAACAGCCCCCATGATGTCGCGATGCTCGGCATGATCGCCGGCGCGCCTGGCATTGGAAAGCCCTGCCGTGACCAGGACAATCAGGTCAACACCCTGGTGAGCCGTTTTCACCATGCGATAGGAGTCCATTGAAGCGGCGGTCATCATCCCGACGGCGGTTCCCTGCCAGCCTTGCTTTTGGCAATACCCGGACAACTCAACCGCGGGCGGTTTAAAGGATGGTATCGAACCTGCCGTATGTTTGGCAACTTTTAAATTGAGTATATGGCTGGCCTCGACAAACCCGCCGTTCAATACCGCCGAACTGAGAACCCGGTATCCAGTGTCGAATTGGACATGAAGGTGATCGGGCGTCTGCTCAAGGAGAATCTTGGCCGTCAGCCTCTCCGGGTGCATTGTTTCGGGCATTTCGTCTCACAACTGGCGGCAGGGTATTCAGACGGTATTTGTCATTGCGGCAAAACCGTCTGTAAAACCGCAATGGCGAATCGAAAAACCGCCCCTCCCAGCACGCAACACGTAACGCGTGACCCGCGACTCGCAACCCGTCTTTACAGCCCCAGATAGGTTTTGCGGATATGGGGATTTTCGAGCAGTTCCCCGCCGGGGCCACTCAGCGCAATGGCACCGTTTTCCAGCACATAGCCGCGATCGGAAATTTTAAGGGAGTGAAAAACATTCTGCTCGATTAACAGGATGGAGGTTCCCTGCCGGTTGATTTTTTCGATAATCTCAAAGATGGTGCTCACCAGGACAGGCGCCAGGCCCAGAGACGGTTCGTCCAGCATCATGATCGTGGGCAGGGACATCAGGCCGCGTCCCATGGCCAGCATTTGCTGCTCGCCGCCGCTCAGGGTCCCCGCCTTTTGTTCGAGGCGTTCTTTTAACCGGGGAAAATAGGTAAACACCTGTTCCATGGTTGCGTGCTGCACTTTTTTCGTGCGCCGGAACTGGGCCCCCAGTTCCAGATTCTCCAGCACCGTCATGGTAGGGAAAATCTGCCGCCCCTCGGGCACATGGCTGATGCCTTTTTCAACGATTTTAGACGGCGGCGCCTGGGAAATCTGCCCGCCGTCAAGGGTGATCGTGCCGGTGCGGGGTCGCAGCATGCCTGAAACGGTCTTGAGCAGGGTGGACTTGCCGGCCCCGTTGGAGCCGATAACCGACACGACCTCGACCGGATTGACCTCGATGCTGACATTTCTGAGGGCCTGCATGTCGCCGTAATAAACATCTATTTCACTAACCTTGAGCATCTAAAAACTCCTTGCCCAGATAGGCTTCGATGACCTGCTTGTCCCGGACGACTTCCTCGGGGCTGCCCTCGGCAATTTTCACGCCGTAGTTAATCACGATAACGCGCCTGGAAAGGGCCATCACCCCCCGCATCACATGCTCGATCAAAAATATGCTGACCCCCCGGCGATTGATTTCTTTCAGCAGAGCGATCAACTCGTCCACCTCGGTGGGATTCAATCCTGCCATGACTTCATCCAGCAACAATATTTTGGGCTGGGTGGCCAGGGCCCTGGCCAGTTCCAGGCGCTTGCGCAGGGGCAGCGGCAGGCCCTGGGCTTCCTTGCCGGTCCAGGCGGACAGACCGACGAAATCAATGATTTCAATGGATTTTTGTTTGGCCGTGGCGGTGGATTTTTCCCTGGCAAGGGCGCCGACCATCACGTTGTCCAGCACCGAAATCGTCAGAAACGGTTTGACGATCTGAAAGGTCCGCGCCATGCCCAGCTGGCAGATCTGAAAGGGCTGCAGCCCACCCAGTTGCCGGCCCTCCAGGTAGATCTCGCCCTCATCCGCGGGCAAAAACCCGCTCAGGCAGTTGAAAACGGTGGTCTTGCCCGCGCCGTTGGGGCCAATCAGGGCCAGAATTTCTTCCTTTTGCAGCTCGAAAGACAGGCCGCCCACCGCCATCAGGCCCCCGAAGCTTTTGGATATGTTTTTAGCTGATAGTATGTTCACAAGAAAACCTATTAAAAAATGGAGTAATGGAGTGTTGGAGTATTGGAGTGTTGGGCAGAATAGAATCTGCAGTAGCAGCTCGCATTATCCGCACAGAAGTCGCGCTTTCCATCAAAGGCAATGGCATTATTAATGTTGCCGCTTAGTCCGAAGAGCATTTCCATTACTCCAACACTCCAGTACTCCAATACTCCAATATTTTGACCAAGGTTTAGCACGCTTCTATCCAATTTTGATAATCGGGCGCAGCAGCCTTCGCACATACACGATTATCCCCCTGGGCATGAAAAGCACCACCAGGATGGCCAGTATGCCATAGAGGATGAGGTGCAGGCCCTCGAGCCCGCCCTTGGCGAAATAGGCCCGGGATATTTCCGAAAGCGGGGTCAGGATAAGGGAGCCGATGACGGGTCCGAACAGGGTTCCCAGGCCCCCCACGATCGGCCGCAGAATCAATTCGATGCTCATCGACATCCCGAACAAGCTGTTGGGGTGCAAATAATAAATGTAATTGGCATAAAACGCACCCGCCAGCGACGTCATAAACGCGCTGATGGCAATGGCAATCATATTGTATTTAAAGGTGTTGACACCCAGGGCCTGGGCGGCTTCCTCATCTTCCCTGATCGCCACGATAAAACGGCCGACCCTGGAAACCTCGATGATGCGCACCGCAATGAGCGATGCCACCATAAAACCAAGGGAGATGTAATAATAGGGGATGTTGCCCCTGAACTGGAAATTATAGAAAGAGGGTTTAAAATCCAGAAAAATGCCCGTAAAAGACCCCAGGGCTTCGATGTGGGATACGACCAGGCGCGTTATCTCGGCAAAGGCGATGGTCATGATGACAAAATATACCCCCCTGATGCCGAAACGAAATCCCAGGAATCCGAGAAAAAGGGCGATGGCCACGGCAATGGATCCGGCCGCAAACATGCCCACCCAGGGAGTCAGCCCGAAGGTTTGGGCCAGGTAGGTGGTGGCGTAGGCCCCGATGCCGAGATAAAGGGCGTGGCCCAGGGATATGTGTCCGGTATACCCCGTCAGCACATTCCAGGATTGACCGACGTAAGCCCAGAAGAAGATCATCACAAAGATCCCCAGCGCGTAATTGTCCAGAAACAGGGGCAGGGCCATCAATATGATGAAAACGGCAGCCAGCATCACATACAGTCGGTTCATTTTTTCCCCCCCAAAAGTCCCTGAGGACGGAAAAGCATGATGATAATCAAGATGCTGAAACTGACTGCATGTTTAAGGGTGGCCGGCAGAAACAGGGTCGACACGGATTCGGCCACCCCCAGAATCAGCCCCCCCACCAGGGCCCCGAGAAGATTGCCCATACCGCCCAGGATGACCACGATAAAGGCGGTCAGGGTAAAATCATGTCCCAGGTAGGGTGAAAGGGGCATCAGCGGCAGAAGCAGCACACCGGCCGCGGCCGTGGTGGCAGCACCCAGGGCAAAGGATATGTTGTAGATGCGATCGACGTTGATGCCGACCAGAATCGCCCCCGTGCGATTGTCGGAAGCCGCCCGGATGGATTTGCCGATATTGGTTTTTTTCAGGAAGATAAATATCAGGATGGTAATCAGAATGGCCAGCACAAAGGCGATCAGCCGCGAGACATCGATCATGACCGCTCCCACCCACAGGGTTTCCAGCCCCAGGGCCGTCTGGGGGCTGCGGTAATCCGGTCCCCAGAGCAGCAGCGCAAGGTTTTCCAGGATCAGTCCCATGGACACCAGCGGCAGCACCTGCATGGCCTCGGGGTAATCCAGAATGCGGTTGACCACGGTGGATTGAATCAGGTATCCCAGCACGAAAATGACCGCCGCCACCGCTACCAGGGACAGATAGGGATCAAGGCCGAGCAGGACGAAAATCCAGTAGGAAACGTACATGGCCATGACCATCATCTGGCCGTGGGCGAAATTGATGACCCCCATGACGCCAAAGATCAGGGAGAGACCCAGGGCGATCAGGCCGTAGATCCCTCCCAATAATATTCCCTGGATGGTCAGCTGCAGTGCAAGGGTTGAATCCATACCGCCTAACGCTTCCAGAGCTGAGGGGCCGGAAAAACGATGTTGTCGGACTGGGCGAATTCCTTGGGTGCCACGATCTTGACGCGTTTGAGCAGGTCGGCATCCGGCTGGACCTGAATCAAGGCGGTTAAAGCCCCGGTGTTGTCTCCTTTTTCGTCAAACTGAATGGCACCCCCCACCACCGGGTGATCTTTGAAATTCGTCTCGCGGGCCGCTGCCAGGATTTTTTCCGGGTCGGTGGAGGCGGCCCGCTCCAGGACATCGGCGATGACCAGAACACCGGTGTAGGCATAGGAGCTGTTGGTGTCCAGGTAGCGGTTGTGGGCTTTTTGGAAAGCCTCATTGGCATCTTTGTAAACCTGGCTGGCCGGGTTGATCCAGGGAACGTTGACCATGACGTAATAAATCAGCTTGTCCAGGTCCTTGATGACATCCGGCTCATACCAGCCGGGGGAGCCGGGGCCGTAAATGCCCATCAGCTCGACCCGCTGCTTGTACAGTTCCCGGGTCAGGATGATGCCGTCGCCGGGACGGGAGACCGGAAAAAGAATATCGGGCTTGGCGGCCTTGATGCGGGCCACTTCGGCCGACAGGTCATGAATTCCCAGCGGATATTCGACCCGGTCGACAATCTCGATGGGCAATCCCGATTTCTCCATAAATTTGATAAATCCACCCGACATGCCCTTGCCGAAAGCATCTCCCGTATTGGTGACGACTGCGCGTTTGGGCATCAGCCCTTTCATATCGGTGACCATCTTGAGGTATTTGATGGCACCGTTGAGCAGGCCGGTGACGGTGATAAACACACGGAAGGTGTATGTATAGCCTTTGGCGGTAATCGAATCCAGGGCGGCCACGTCCATGATGAAGGGCACCTGCCGCTGTTCGCACAGAGTGGAAATGGCCAGGGCCACGCCGCTCTGGAAGGGACCGGTCATGACCTTGACGCCGGCTTTTATCAACCGATCGGCTTCCGAACGACCCACCTCGGGCTTGCTTTCACTGTCGCCCAGGACCAACTCGAGTTTGGCGCCGTCCATGGATTTGATGCCGCCTTTGGCATTGACGTAGTCAACGGCAAGCTGATTGCCGCGGCGCTGCCCCACACCGATAACCGAAAGGGGTCCGGTGGCCGGCTGGACGGATCCGATCTTTATCGCCGGAGGTGCTGCCCGCAACAGCCTGGGGACACCGAAGGATGAAGCGGCCACTCCCAGACCGATCATGCCGGAAGTCTTGATAAACGTTCGACGATCCATGCCTTTGTTTTTTGGTTGATCCATGGTTAATTCCTCCCTGTTTGGTGGTTATTCCAAAAAATGATGTCCAGGACGCTGTTTCAAAATGGCAGAGGCAATCCCGGCAGCTATCCGATGGCTGGAGGCATAAGCGGATTTTCAGGCAATCGCCGGGACGGGTCTGTTGCCCTGCTGAACCCGATTCATATTTTGCGTGAGTCTTATTTGTTATAAAGTCTTAATTGGGAAGTCAAGGCATAATCGGTGCGCTGCTTTTCCGGGTACCGTTGTAAATTTTTCAGCCCCCGCTGTGTCAGGGCTTGTAAACATGGTAACGGCCGTCCACCCACTCCTTCATCCCCGTCCGGTAGTACTTTGAAAAGCGCCGGTCGGATGGGCCCCCGGGCAGATTGTTGAGGAGTTCATCATTGTCCATGTCGACGATCATCCGGTAGGTGGCCGCAAATGTTGACTGGCGCCCCATGGCTTTATATATCTGGCTCTGGGCAATGGTGGCACGGCTGCCGATATGCTCATAGGGGCCGTAGTCGAATCCGAAGATTTTGGGCAGCTGGCCCCCGAAAAAGATATTCGGCACGTAGATTTTACGGGTTTGCCCGTAGGGAACGACCGGCCGGGCCAGGCCGCGCTCGATGGCCCGGCGGTATATCTGCTCTCTGGACTGATCGGCAAACCAGCTCGAGGTTTCCCCCAGCAACACCCGGTCAAAATTACCGTGGATCATGGCGAAAATGGCGCTTTCGTCCAGCATGTATGGGACCACATCAACCCCCATGCCGTTTTCACCGAAAACGAGCAGCAGCAATTCACGATAGATTCGTTCAAAAAGGGTGGCGCCCAGGGAGGCGGCATCATATCTCAGGTCCCAGTTTTTCAAAATATCACCGTTCTCCGAGTCCGGCAGCAGCGGTGCGATGATTTCCATGAACGCTTCGGCCTGTCTGGAGTACAGGTCATAATGCATTTTCTGCATGTCTTCGACGGTCAGCGCTTCACCCCTGTCGAGCAGATCAGCGATACGGTCCGCCCGGTAATCCGACATGGGCAATGTCATGGGGGCAACCTCGCCCAGATGGTTTAAATCCTGATTGGCGGTGACCACATAGCCTTCTTCTGGATTTAACACCCTGGGGTAGCGGGCGGGGTCGATCATACCCTGCCAGTCCTGATGTTCATCCCATCCCAGGTACGGCAAAAGACCCGAGGTATTTTCTGCCTTCTGCGGATAGAGCCCGCTGAGCTGGTAACCGATATTGCCCCCGGTGTCTGCCGCTATCCAATTGAAGGGGGCGAACGCAAGGTTGGCAAATATATCCAGCGCCTGTTCCACATTTTGGGTCTCGAACAATCGGAAAAGATGATTGGCCGATTCGGCGGCGGTCGTTTTGCGGCTTGACCATGCATGGCAAAGATAATAACCGTCCTCATCGGGTTCGCCCTCGAGCGTGCCGTGGTCATTTTCATAAACTTTCATGACCACCGGGGCCCCTTTTTTGGGGGTGATGACCGTTTCCCTGACGGTAAAAGGGTGCCACCGATCGCCGCGCCGGTATTTTTGATCCCGGACCTCCTCGATGAAGTAATCGATCATGTCCATGGTGCCGTAGGTCACCGCCCAGGCAAGATCCGGGGTGCGGCCCAGTATAACGGACGGCACGCCCGGCAACGTGGCACCCGTCATGTAACGGCCCCGGGAAGTCGTAAAGGCCGGATACCAGATGGAAGGAAGCTGCAGCGCCAGATGGGGATCGCCGCAAAGCACGGCCTTGCCCGACGCCGTTTTGCCGGGGCTGATGGCCCAATTGTTGCTCGCGGAAAAACCCGCCAGGTGCCCCAGCCATTTGATCGACTCCGGTATAATGGGCGCTGCGAACTTAACCTGTTTGATGATGTCAATCAGATCATCTGAAATTTCCTCATGGATGTAAGGAAAAAGCTCTTTTATTTTGGCGGGCTCTGCACCATTTTTGATGATCTGCATGATGAATTTCTCGATATCCCCCTGGCTCTGGGACAACCCGATAAATCCGATCATCTTCATGATCAGGATCGCGTCCTCGGGTTTCCAGCTGTCGGGCCGGTATCCGACCAGCTTGAACTCCAGCGGTAACCGGGAGCCGGCAACCGCCTCATTGACACCGCGACAGTAGGCCTGGAAAATCCGGCCGGTTTCATCGGACAATTGTTCGACTTCGGCGGTGCCATTGCCCCCCAGGTTGATCCAGCGCATAAATTTGTCGAGTTCAATCATCTCTTCATCGGCCTTCAGGCATTCGGATGCCCGGCCCCGGCCGATGATTTTCAGCAGCCACATCTGCATCTGGCGGTCATGGCCGTGGACGTACCCCAGCCCGTAATGCAGATCGATCGGTTCATCGGCTTCGATCCGCGGAAATCCGTCCGCCATGCGTTGAATGTTGACGTTTCCGGCGGTGCCTTGCAGTGTTACGGGCTGGTCTTTGAGTTTCATGGTCAATCTCCTCCGGTTAGGTTGGTCTATCACCTGAAATTTCTATAAAGGTTTCAGCGCCAAGTCAAGCAGCATTCGGCAGCAGCACGCGGAGGTTGGCGGACGGAGGAACCGTCTTCGTCACCCCGAGGCAAGATTTTCGTCTCCGCTGACGGCTTCGCCGGGGCAAGTCGATGGGGGAAGTGGAGGAAGGCGGGCGCAAGACATGGGACGACATAATTGCCCTACCCGATTGATGGCCCCCGGCCTGAACCTGAATTGACAGGATGGCCAAGGTACGGCAATTTGGCTTTAGAACTTAAAAAAATTTATTCCCGGCGCTCAAGGCGTTCCGGCAGCGACGGCGCAGCGGCCCCCGCGACCCTGCCGGCCATAATCGCACCCATTGTCCCGGGCAGCCAACCAGTCAATGCCGGCAGGACTGCTGCCGGCTTGAGCGGCCGTCAAAATTCAGCGCTGACGCTGGTAAAGGATTTCCCGGTAAGTCTGTTCCCGGAACATCGAATCGGCCATGCGCACAGCGGGCACCTGCAGGCAATTGTCCAGTACTTTCGGACCGTGAATGCGCAGCAATTCGGGTTTGACATTCACGTGCGGCATGCCTCCCCGGGCGTCGCCCAGGCTTTCCCACTCGACCATAACCAGGTATTCCGCGGGCAGCGGGTACCCCTCCCAGACATCCGCCGTGCGCTCCAGTTTGCTGCCGGGAATGGCCTTCAGTTTTTTTGACAGGGACTCGACCGTGGCGTGCCCGCTGCCGAGAGTCGATACGCCGATGCGCTTGAGGATCTGGTAGCCGAGCATGCCGGTGGATTCCTTCAGCTTGTCCAGGGTGGCGACCTCGCCCGCCTCGAACGCTTCTTCACCGCCCGGACGGACCCTGTGCGTTGCCATGACGGTGACGCTTTGTCCTGAATCCACGGCGTAGCCCTCGGATTTGCCCGCGGCACTTTTTCGCAGCCATTGATTCATGGAAATGAGCTTGGGCAAATCGCTGTGGACAATCCGGTAGATGGGCTCTTCAGGTCCTTCCAGCAGGATGTCGCCGCATCTGGCGCAGGTGTCGACGACCACGTCCTCGAAGGTTTCGTGAAAATCCTCGTGCGCCTCCCAGGAGTCCCAGTAGGTAAGCTGGTCGATCCAGATGTGCGAGAGCTGATCGCCCATGTCCGGCCTGGCCCCCCAGCGCATGCCCATGGGGCACACGCCGAGCTGCTTCATCAGATCGAAGCCCTTGAAACCGGGCGTCAGCGCCGTGGCCAGGCACATTTTGGCGCTGGCCTGCTTCATCATGCCCATCAGGTCGGGGTCGTTGCCGACCAGCACGCGGTTGATCGCAACATACAGGGGTGACGGGGGTTCGGCGTCAAATAATTGCCTTATGTCTGTTTTCATAATATGAAACTGCCTTTCCGCTGAAAATGAGGTTAAGGTGCAGAAGCTTCATACCCCAAAAATGCCGATCGCTGCAGACTTCCCTATATCGGCCGGCCGGCGAATCGCCAAATGTTGCGGCCGGGGGCATGATCGGATGCAGGGAACGCCTCGGCGGCCCCAAAAACAAACGGCACGAGGTGCGCCGTGAGCGCGGCCCTGACCTCGACAAAGGATCCCGACGAGCACGCACCGCTCGCTGCCGGCCGCAGCACGATCGCCCGCCGCCGAGCCCGCCCGCCCGGAAGAG
>JAFDCJ010000053.1 GCA_019312835.1 Deltaproteobacteria bacterium | reverse complement strand
TACCCCGATCGGTTTCCACGCCGCACACTCCTTTCTCGTCCGTTTGTATCCCGCTGGCTTTGGTGTTTAAAAAGAATCTGGCAGTACTGCCTTTGGCAAATCCCTGGGTCGTTTCATGGCACGACAGCCACCCGTCCCGCTGCCGGAAGGTGGCGGCCAGAACCGAGGAGGAAACAAACGGAAATTGCTTCAGGATCTCCTCACGCTCTAAAAATTGCGAATCCGTAACCCCCAGCTTATGCTGCTGCTCGATATTTTCTTTGAGATCATCCACGGTTTCCGGGCTATCGGTCAGAAAGAGATATCCCTGCTGTTTGATCGAAATGCTGTAGCCCGGTATTTCAATGACTTCAGCAAAATTTTCAAACATCTCTATACTGGGTATCGCCAGGGCCGCCATGGCCGGCTCGGTAAACTGGGCCCGAAAACATTCCGCCGAGGCCGGCGTCGTCAAGGTCGACAGGCCATCCCGCATCTCGACTAAAACGACGTTCAGCCCCGCCCGGGATAGCCAGAAAGCGGTGGCGGTGCCCACAATGCCGCCGCCGATCACGACCGCATCGCACTGGCCAAAATCGCTTTCAGTCGGGGTAAAAATCTTTCCCATTTTTTCAACCCTCCTTTTTTTGAAAATGCTGAATCAATAACACCCATAGCCGCACACGATTGGTATGTCAATATGTTTTTCAGATGGTCTGACCATTACGAGTGTTTTTTTTAGAATGGCCGCTTTTGTGCAATATTAGATAATAAACTCGGTAAATACGGCTGGTTATATTCAGATAAGGTATTGGAAGTTATGACAATTTGGCAACATTCGTCCGCTTTTTTTTCCTGACTTTCATTGCTCGCTTCATCAGCAATATCATGGGTTTGGTGAAAACGCCCTCCATGTCCTCCTGTACATCTTTCAGCAAATCCGGTATGGGAAGATGCTGGGGGCATTTTTCCAGGCACTCTTCGC
Organism: Deltaproteobacteria bacterium; assembly: GCA_019312835.1. Taxonomy (GTDB): domain Bacteria; phylum Desulfobacterota; class Desulfobacteria; order Desulfobacterales; family JAFDCJ01; genus JAFDCJ01. Next base: position 2,997 of record JAFDCJ010000053.1, on the reverse strand, counting down.
ATTGCACGCACATGGAAGCCAGTGAAGGCTTATCCGTAACAGTACCGCCGTTCATGAAAAGATACATTAACTTTGCTGCTTTATCCTTGAAGACGTGTCTTGAATTATAGCTGTCAAAGCAGCCTGGAATATTCACGCCTGCCGGACATGGCATGCAATACTGGCACCCCGTGCAGCCGACCCGCATCACCCTTCTGAATTCAGCTGCCGCTTCCTCGACCAATTTTATTTCTTTATCAGAAAAGGAATGGGGCAGGGCTTTTTCGGCCAGGGCCAGATTCTGGTTGATGTGGTCATCGTCGTTCATCCCCGAAAGAACAACCGTGACCTCGGGGTGATTCCAGATCCAGCCCAGGGACCACTCGACCGGCGTTCTCTTGTTCTCGGCTTTTGCCCAGATGTCTTTTACGGTTGGCGGCGGTGTTTTGGCCAGGTTCCCGCCCCTCAGGGGTTCCATGATGATCACCGCCATGTCTTTGGATGCCGCATATTGTAACCCGGCAGTCCCGGCCTGATTCTGGGTGTCCAGGTAATTGTACTGAATCTGGCAAAACGTCCAGTCATAGTCATCCACAATGCCGCTAAATTCCTCGGCCAGCCCGTGAAATGAAAAACCGGCATTGATGATCTTGCCCTTTTTCAAGGCATCATCCAGAAACTCGATGACGCCGTGATGTTTTGCTGTTTCCCAGAGTTCACCGTTCAGCGCATGGATCAGGTAATAATCGATGCGGTCGGTTTTCAGTTTCGACAGCTGTCCATCCAAAATCCTGTCCATGTCCGCCTTGGAATCGGTTCTCCAGTGGGGAAGCTTGGTGGCAAGCTTTATCTTATCCCGACATCCGTTATTCGATAGGACTTTGCCCAGAAACGGTTCACTTTTGCCGTTATGATAGGGAGCTGCCGTATCAAAATAATTTACGCCCCGCTCCAGTGCAGACATGATCTGCTTTTCGGCAAGTTTCTGATTAATGGATTTCATCCGCGTCGGAAGCCGCATACATCCATAACCCAGCACAGATAATTTATCACCGTTTTTGGGAACTTCTCGATATAGCATCGTCATTCTCCTTCAATCCATCTCCGGACAATCGCATCGGCTCTTCCCACCATCTGGCAGCGGGTATACGCAGGCCGTATACAGTGGTTTCACCCACAACCGGTGTCGCGGTCTTTATATTCTTATCGTCGGCTGCAGCTGTTAAGCGCTCCATGGGTTCGTACCAGGGATGCAGCGCAAGGTTAAACGTGGCCCAGTGAATCGGGTGCAAAACATCTCCCTTTAGATCCAGGTGGGCCTGAACGGTTTGCTCGGGAAACATATGCACCTTCGGCCAGGATTTGCCATAGGCCCCGCATTCAATGAAGGTCATGTCAAACGGGCCGTATTTGTCGCCAATTTGCTTAAGGCCAGCGAAGTAACCCGAATCCCCGCTAAAAAAGATTTTGTGAGACGGCGCCTCGATGACCCAGGATGCCCACAGGGTTTTATTGCGGTCGGTGATGCCGCGCCCTGAAAAATGCTGAGCCGGTGTTGCTGCGACCATCAGGTTTTGATCGAGCCGGTATTCCTGCCACCAGTCCAGCTCGACGATTTTCTCCCGGGGAACCCCCCAGTCGATCAGCAGGGCACCGGCATGCAGCGGGACGATAAACTTTTCTGCCCTATCCATTAGCCCCTGCACGGAGAACTTATTGAGATGGTCATAGTGATCGTGAGAAATAATGACAGCATCAACCGGGGGAACCTGCCGGATGTCCAGGGGCACATCACCGTTAAAGCGGGTGGGGCCAAATACTGAAATCCGCTTTTCAAACACCGGGTCGACCAGAATTTTGTACCCGTCGATGTTGATCATCAGCGATGAATGACCCAGCCAGGTGACGTTTAATTGACCGCTGCCAGGGTTGTTGAAGTGTGACAGATCCGCCTGTTTGACCGGCAATTCCGTGTCCGGTGTTCTATTATTGTCGGAGAAAAGAAAATCCCAGGTGGTCGAAGCAAATTCGGTGAAGGACAGGTTCAGTGCAGTTCCCATATCGCTATATTTCCCGTCATTATATTCGGGCGAGCCCTCAATTTTGCCCGGCGGGGTATGGTCAGGGTTAATATTACCCGCCACCGGCGTGTCGGTATTGGCACACTGCATGAGTGCAATTCCCGCGATGATGCCGATAATGATTTTCAGTTTCATTTGGTTTTATAAATCTTCAATGGTTTAAAATATAAATGAATGATCATTTATCGATATGATAAATTTTTTTTAACGCTTAATCGCATCCCAGGCCAGTGTGAATGCGGTTTCAATATTTTCCGCGTTCAGTTCAAAGTCCTGGCATAAGCTTGGATTGGCGAGAACTGCAATCGGGTAATACATGAAGGCTTTGAGAATGTCCGGATGCACATTTTTGATGATTTTTTGTTCGATACCGGTTTGCAGCACCTTGCTCAACGGATCAAAATACTGTTCCACTGCCTCTTTATTCACCAGGGAACTGTATGGCGAATTGGAAAATTGTTCGACAAATTTAAAATATTCCAGGTTGTTAGTGATATGTTCAAACATATTAAACCATACATGCTTGAATATATCTCGGATCGGCAGCTGATCGTTAAAATCTTTGAGCAGGGCCGGGCTAAAATTCTGTTTTATTTGGATGTAGGTTGAAACTAGGAGGTCCACTTTGTTTTTGTAATATACATAAATTGTGGCCGGCGAGACACCGGCTTCTCTGGCAATTTTGGACACGGAGCTGGAAGCCGCTCCCACAAGGGTCCTTCAATGGCAACCTGGACTTTCCGGAGAAACGCCTTTCAAAAAATTAAGCCCCTGTTTTTTACGTAGATCGGGGGCTTTTTACTAATCTATATTGTAATAATTCAGTATGTTATAATGTTTTGAAGCTATCCGGGGCTTTACGAAATGCGCCGGGTTCGCTTTAGAACGGAATATCATCATCCTCGGGGGCCTGCATGGGCGCACCGGGTCCCCCGCC
>JAFDCJ010000052.1 GCA_019312835.1 Deltaproteobacteria bacterium | reverse complement strand
TGACCGATCGAGAGCGGCTGGGTGGTTTTAATGAAAATTCCGGAACCACTGATATCTTGAATAGATGCATTAAATTCGGAATCGGTTGTTTTGCAGTTTACGATAATGGGCTGATCTTCCTTAAATAATTTCCTTGCATCTTTCCTGTTTTTTACTAATTCACTAGTCATTGGTCGATAGTTCTGCCGGGTTGCGTTTAAACTCAAGCGCATCACTGCTACCAACTAGAAGTGGTTTCAAAGCCCCATCTAACGCCCCAAGACAGCGTTGCGAATTTTTTGGAAATGTACGCTCATCCCGCCGCAAGCGGGACGGCGCTTTCTAAAATCCGCGCGCCTTGTCTCTGGACGTGATCTGTGGTTTTCAAACCATTATTAGATTATCATACAGCCCCCGGGAATGCAATTGTCAATTTGGTTCAATCCCGTCAACGTCCTCTATTTGACTGTAAGCTTTCTCGAAAAAAGGATTGCAGTTCAAATTTCCGTCTTCGCCTGAAGGCTGCGCCGGGAGACGCGCGGCGGCCGCAAGGCTTGCAGCATAGCTGGATGTCCCCGCGATTTTTTCAGAAAATGGTGGTCCTTTTGAGATGGCTTCGAACAAATTTCGCGTTAACGTTCTTCCCAGCTTAAAATCACTTTGCCGGATTTTCCCGAGCGCATGACTTCAAAGGCTTTCTCGTATTCACTATAATGAAACCGGTGGGTGATGACAGGGGTGATATCCAACCCGGACTGTATCATGACGGTCATCTTGTACCAGGTTTCATACATCTCACGGCCATAGATGCCTTTGATCGTCAAACCGTTGAAAACGACAAAATCCCAGTCAATAGCCGTATTCGGCGGCAGAATACCCAGCAGGGCAATCTTGGCCCCGTGGCACATGCTGGGCAGCATCGCGCGCAAGGCGTCGGGGCTGCCGGACATTTCCATACCCACGTCAAAACCTTCCTTCATGCCCAGTTTCTTCTGAGCATCTTCGATCTTTTGCCGTCGAACATCCAGCGTCAGGGTGGCGCCCATCTTCTGGGCCAGTTTCAGCCGATAGGGGTTGACATCGGTTACAACCACATAGCGCGCACCGGCATGCCGGGCGATGGCGGCGGCCATACAGCCGATGGGCCCGGCCCCGGTTATCAGAACATCTTCTCCGAGAACGTCAAAGGACAGCGCCGTATGGGTAGCATTTCCCAGCGGGTCAAAACAGCTGAGGATATCTGTAGGAATATCCGGGTTGCAATACCAGACATTGGTCTGTGGAATGCACAAATACTCCGCAAAGGCCCCCGGCCGGTTGACGCCGACACCGCTGGTTTGCATGCACAGATGCCGGCGACCGGCCAGACAATTGCGGCAATGCCCGCAAATCAAATGGCCTTCACCGGAAACAAGGTTGCCGGGTTTGAAATCATGGACATTATCGCCGATTTCAGCCACTGTGCCGACAAACTCGTGGCCGACATGCATGGGAACCGGAATGGTCTTCTGAGCCCAGGCATCCCAGTTGTATATATGCACGTCGGTGCCGCAGATAGACGTCTTTAAGATTTTGATCAAAACATCATTGATCCCGATATCCGGCACCGGCACATCCTGCAGCCAGATGCCGGGCTCCGGTTTGGCTTTGACTAACGCTTTCATATTCATTTTCAAATCCTCCCGAAAAAACGGTCGGCTTTGAAGTGTTTAGGATTTAGTATTTGGTGTTTGGTCTGCAGTTCTCAAAACACGAAACACAAAACACGAAACACCTCCCGATGAGACATCGTCCTTGCCGCATCAATATTTTCAATTCCTAAATTCTCTAATCTATAACCTTAAGCTCTTTGCCCACCTTGATAAATTTTTCCAGGGCAAATGCCAGATCCTCTCTCGTATGAGCTGCAGAGATCTGAACCCTTATGCGGGCCTGGTTTTTAGGCACCACCGGGTAGAAAAAGCCGATGGCGTAGACACCTTCATCCAGGAGCCTGGCAGCCATATCCTGGGCCAGTCTGGCATCGCCCAGCATGATCGGTACGATGGGGTGACGGCCGGATTTGATCGTAAAGCCTGCCCCGGCTATCTTTTCCCTGAAGAAACGGGTATTGGATTCCAGCCGCTCTCTGGGGGCCTGGGATTCTTCCAATAAATCGATGGTTTTCAGCGCCGCCGACACAATGGGGGGTGCCAGGGAATTGGAAAAAAGATAGGGTCGCGAACGCTGGCGAAGTATTTCGATAATATCCCTGCGCCCGGTCGTGAATCCGCCCGATGCACCGCCCAGGGCTTTGCCCAGGGTCGAGGTGATGATGTCGACCCGTTGCTGAACGCCGTAAAGCTCGACCGTGCCGCGCCCGGTGGGGCCCACAAAACCGGTGGCATGGCTGTCATCCACCATCACGAGGGCCTCGTATGCTTCAGCCAGGTCGCAGATCTGATCGAGCTTGGCATACTCCCCATCCATGCTGAAAACACCGTCGGTGGCAATCATTCTGGTCTGGGCTGCGGCAGACGCTTGCAGGCATTTTTCAAGCGCCGCCATGTCCCCGTGGTCGTAGCGATAGCGAGCCGCCTTGCACAAGCGGATCCCGTCTATAATCGAGGCATGATTTAAGGCGTCTGAGACGATGGCGTCCTTCTCACCCAACAGGGTTTCGAACAGGCCGGTATTGGCATCAAAACATGATGAGTAGAGAATCGTGTCATCGGTTCCGAAAAATTCGCTGATCTTCTTTTCAAGGTTATGATGGATATCCTGGGTTCCGCAGATGAAGCGCACGGATGCCATACCGAACCCGCGTTCATCGAGGCCTTTTTTGACCGCTGCAATGATCTCGTCATTATCCGCCAGGCCGAGATAATTGTTGGCGCACATATTCAGCACCTGCTTTTCACCGACTTTGATGCGGGCTTGCTGGGCAGATGCTATGCGTCGCTCTGATTTATAAAGGCCGGATGCGGTTATCTCTTTCAATTCATTTTGAAGCGTGTCCCGAAAATTTCCATACATGGTTGGCTCCTTTGGATAGACGACTGACGTCAGATGGCAGATCACAGAAAACAGACGACTCGTTTTCGTCACGCCACGGCGTGACTTCACCGCGGCACGCAGATGACAGAGGGCAGATAGCAGCAGTTTGATGACAGAGGTGTTGGCTGTCGATCTGCATCTTGATTTAAAAATGATGGGTTAGATTTCTTGCTTTTTATCTAATATTATACGAAATAGAGATTTTATCAACCGGCATCGCACAATATTGCAAATGTATAAGAAAAGGGAGAAAACGAGAAGCATGAAATCAACTCAACCCACGGCGGAAGTTCATCAAATCGAAACCCATTACCAGGGGCAGCTATTTTCCTTCGAGAGTGAAGATGTCACCCTGCCCAACGGTTCCCGGACCCGAATGGCGATGGTGCGTCATCCGGGGTCCACTGCGATCGTGCCCCTTTTAGATGACAACACGGTGGTAATGGAGCGCCAATACCGGCATGCCGTGGGGAAATACCTGCTGGAAATTCCTGCGGGCACATTAGAGCCGGGCGAATTGCCCCTGGACTGCGCCAAACGGGAGCTGGAAGAAGAGACCGGATTTGCCGCCACGCGCATGCTGGAATTGGGCTCGGTTCACATCATTCCGGCCTATTCCGATGAGATCATTCACCTGTATATTGCCAGGGGGCTAACCCCGTCCCGCCAAAAACTCGACCAGGATGAAATCCTT
>JAFDCJ010000051.1 GCA_019312835.1 Deltaproteobacteria bacterium | reverse complement strand
GGGATGGAGCTGATGTCGGGATCAGGCAGGGGGTATCGGCTATTCTCCAGGCCGGTGGTTCGATGCGTGATTTTGAGACGATTGAGGCCTGCAATGAGGCGGATCCCCAGGTCGCCATGAAGTTTACCGGGCAGCGCTCTTTCAAGCATTGCGCCAACACGCCGGTGTTGCCGCAGGCCAAAAATTGCTAATATTTTAATAATCCCTTGAAGGATTAACCTCTTTGGGGTAGCAACTCCGTATGAAAATCGGCTGTCAGGCGGGCTCCCAAAAACAGCGTTTGGGGGATACGATTTTGCCCTGCTTCTTTAATTCGTTGATGGCTTTTGAAACCTGCTTGCTGTCCTCCCCAAGCATTTTAGCGACTTCACCTGGTCTGACCGGCTTGCCGGCTTTTTTCATGGCGTTGAGCACCTTTTTTTCCATTTGATCACCTCGCTTCAACTTAGATGCGATCTCAAATCGAGATGGCTTCTAAAATTTATACCGCCGCAAACCTATATCACGGACAGCCTACCCCAGACAAGTATTCTCATCACGTAAAGCTGGAAAATTTTTAATATCGGCAGCTTTGGTGCGGAGGAATTGCCCGCCCTGGTAACGTTTCAGCCGCCAACGGCAGATGAAATCGATTTTAGAGATAGCTTCGGGTTGCCTTTTTTGATGTTGGTGATATACTTAATATATTCGGATACTCAGCAACGATTGCGACAGCCGATCAAAGGTACTATGCCGGTTTGGAAAGGGCCGAAAACCATGAGAGATTTCAGCGAAAAGAGACATGCGGAACGTTTCTACCTCAAAGCACCCATTAAATACCGTACCATTAATGAAAATCAAGATCGCCCTGCCAATATGTTTAACTGCAGCGAGGGCGGGCTTTATTTTGAAACCGGTTCTCCCCTCAAACCGGGGGCCGAGGTGGTGGTATCAGGTATTGACAATGACAGGTTTTCACGGGCAAGCATAAAATGGTGCAAACGCGTGGGACCTGCTGATAAGAAAATTTACGGTATTGGCGCGCAGTATCAAAAATAGGCGCATCATACAGACAACATGTCGCGCTGAAATCTTATTCGGTCAAGATTCGGCTTTTGGCAGGGGTTCGGCATTCGCCTTCGGCTGGGGCGTATATGATATCTTATGCAACCACACGCCGACAAAAAGCATGCAAAGATGAATCGCAAAAAAATAATACAGTATGCCGTCCTTGGCGCTGAGACCCAACGCTAAAAATATAACGGCACTCCAGAAAAGTATCTTTGTTTTCATTCATCCAGTTCCCTGATTGCACATTCCAACAATTCAACAGCTATCACAAATTATATCGGCTGAAAAACCGGAATCTTTAGCCGGTAACCCCGGCTTTGGGATAGCTTTTATTTGTTGGCATGCTTGCGCAAAACAGGACTCGAAAGGAGAATTAAAATGTCTCCAATGGGACCATTACACAGCAAGGTAATAAAAGACAAAATAATCGAATAGATATAGACTTCCGACTCCACCAGGACGGCGTTTAGGGATTGGGGGTAAATAATAAAAAAAAGTATATTGGCTGCCGACAGAATGATCAGGCCCCACATGGCCCATTTGCGTAAATTCCACACCCCGAAGGCAAAAATGGCCATGGGAATCATATTTACGATATACTTGGTACCTAAAAGGGTCAGCAGAGCCTCCGGCTGAACCGGTTCATAAGACAGCCAGAGAAAAGCCTTGAAAAGAGCCAGCCACCCCACAGCCCAAATTGGCCACGGAAATTCCTGGTCCATTCTTTCCGGTGGAAAAAACCTGAAGGCGCTCCTATCCACTATTCACTCCTTTATCAAAACAGGATTCTGTTGCCACTTAGCGGCAGAGAAGAATGCAAGCGTATCGGAAATTGAAATATGTCGCTGGATTCGTCATCGGGCGACCACATGTGACCTGGCGAAAATAAGCGATCCGCATCAGAATGTCAATATCAGTTAACGATTCGAACCCAATTGGATTCCGAAATTAAGACGGCGTCAATCCGGCTATTCAAGCAAATTGATGATGGACAGCGATATGAGAAAGAAAGAGATGACGGCCCCTACCAGGCCGACGGCAACGGGGTGGCGAAAAAAGAAAGAATCCACGTCGTGACTGGTTTTATCGAGTTTTGCGATCATCGGTTTGGTTTCAAGCCAGGCATTCATTCTGCTTTCTATTCGTTGCAATAAATCCGGCATAAACACCATTAGCAGCCCGAAGCCCAGGCCGACCAGGCAACCGATCCTGCCGATCCACGTGAATGTGCTCACGACAAGCTCCGCTGCAAATAAATTGGACCGGGAGCCAAAAAACACACCGGCAAATTTGGAGACGTCAAGTGAAAAAAAGAAGAAAAAGAGCGAAAACGCGGATCCGGCCACCAAAATCAGGCCCGCTGGGATGTGATGCTTGTAGAAAAAGTTGGAAATTTGAATGTCTTTATCCAGATATTCCAATTGTTTATCAACATTTATGCTACGGTTGAGAACATTGCTGAGATTTTGGGCAAGGCGGGGAGATAACAACAGCATCAGGGAAAGGGTCATTCCCATGATGCCAAAAATCAAGGTTAAAATCTCTGCCGTTTGGATGCCTATTTCCCAGAAAATTTCCATTGTACGAATTATCGGCCAATTGGTCTCGAAACTAAAGTGGCCATTAACTGGTTGATTTATAGATTAACTGCCTGGCAAGATCCACTAGTTGTTCACTAGCGATGGCCTCAAGTTTTTTACGGACAACCCTAGAATAGTATTCGCGCTCGGTTTTGGTAAAGGATTGGCCGTCTCTCTTTTTAAGCACGAGTTCTTTTTGTTTGGGAGAAAACAATCGATGCAGATATATATCAAGCGAGCCCGTCCTCGAGTGTGATTTGGGGGTCTGAACCACAGGGGATTTTGATTGACCGCCGATATAGACCTGCAGCGTGTGTTGCAGATCCCTAACGGATATGCACATGCCACTGCTCAACTGAAGTTCACCCTCCGGTGGAAGATCACCATACTTCGCTTTCAAAGCAGCGGTTATTTTGTCTAAATTCCTTGGCGCCTTAAGCCCCTGGAGGTCGAAAATTGTCGCACTGATCAGCAGCAATTTTTCCAGGTTTTGTCTTTTGGGGCTGGTTTCCCAGTAACGGGAGAACAGTGCCTGGGAATTCAGGGCCAGGCCGCGCCGAGCGCAGATAGCAAGTACGGCGGGAAACCTTGCGACAAGTTCTGCATCATCTGCATTGGCCAACGCGTCCAGGATGATGACAATCTGGTGCTCGCTGATCTTTTTCCGTCCTGGATCTTTTAGGAGCGAATCCAGCACCTTTAAAGCAGATTCAGATTCCAGGCTGTCTTCGATTGATTTCTTCGTCATTTTGTAATTCTGACACAAAAGATACGATAACCCATCGTGCTGATCGGCAAGCCGATGTCGGCCTTTTCCCACCTTGATGTCTATTATAATATCTGTAATCGGGGATTATTGCAAGTAAAATTGTATTTATCTGTACAATAAAGGTGCAGGGTTCAATGTTCAGGGTTCAGGGTTGCTCTGCTTGTCCAATTCTCTGAAATTCCGAAACCGCCGGAGGCGAATGAACCTCTGCACCCTGAACCTTGACGTCTATTGCCTGTATACTTTTTGTCTGGAACGGGCCGCTTTGACTAAAATATCAACGTGAATATCGATATAATCAAAAACCCGGGCTTTCTTTTTACCCGGAGCCGGGCGCAGGACCCGTCCCAGATACTGCAGCACCCGCCCGCTGAAGCTAACAGGGGTGGCCAGAAACAGGGTTGAAAGATTTTTACAGTCAAAGCCCTCGCCGATGAGCTGCCCGGTGGCGATAACGACGCGGGCTTCTTTTTGATTCAACCGCTCGATAACCTCTTGACGCTCGCGCTGGCTCAGATCGCCGGTCAAAAGCTCAGCATCCAGCCTGAATCGGTATTTTAGCAGCGCCTTGAGGTTTTCGCAGTGAGCCTTGCGGTCCGACAAAACCAGACATATCCCGCTGCCGTCAGCAGCCTCCCGGGCGACATCCGAGGCGATCAGGACATTTCTATCCGTATCGGCTGTCAGTTCCGACAGCATCTTACTGTATTCATTGACCGGGTCATAAAAGGGCTTGAAGCCGGTTTCCCGCGAAATAACTTCAGCCCTGAGGACATTGCCGGTTTCGACCAGATGGGTTTTATCCACTTCGTGATGTACGTCGCCCAGATACCAGAATATCAATTTCGACAGCTTATCCCGCCGCCAGGGGGTCGCCGACAGGCCCAGCATGTACCTGGCATCAAATTCGGACACGGCTTCGGTGAAGGTACGACTGGGGCAGCGGTGGCACTCATCGACAATCAGAAAGCCAACCCGGGGGGCAACTTCCTCGGCGCATTTGTACAAAGATTGCACCAGGGCGACCGTAATTTTTTCTCCCACCGCCTTTTTCCCCCCGCCGATCGATCCAATTTCTTCGGGGGCAATACCGAGAAAGGCTTCGATGCGCTCAATCCATTGGGAGGCTAGTTCTTTGGTGTGAACAACGATCAGGGCCGGCTGTCTGCGACGGGCTATAATATACAGCGCCATCACTGTTTTGCCGGAGCCGGTGGCCGAGTTCAGCGTACCGAAATCCCGGGCCAGCATCGCGTCTACCGCTTTTTGCTGAAAGGGTCGCAGCTTGCCTTTAAAGGAAAAATCCCGGGGCGGCAGACTCAAGCGGCGGTCTTCAATCACATAACGCAGGTGATGCCGCCGGCACAGTATCACCAGTTGGCGCATGAAACCACGGGGGACCCATAACCCTGCGGTTCCGACCTTATCATAGAAGCGCAGGGATTTGGGGGTTCCGCGGTTCCAGCGTCCCATGCGTTCATTTTCCAGCCATTTGGGATTCAGGAATTCAAGCTTCTCGGTGAGAATCGCCATAAGCTCAGGCGGGACATTGGCCAGCTGGAGATTATGGGAAATCGTTATGGTGAGAGGCGTCATTTGCAACTTACAGGGATTTAGTTTTTAAGAGTGTCTGGCTGAGCAGTTTTATCACGAAAACACGAAAAGAAAAGTAATCTTTCGTGCTTTCTATTTTTCGTGTTTTCGTGGTTTTTTTTTGCCCCGATATGTATTTTCCTATTACTGCCTGACGTTTGACTATAAGCTATCTCAAAAATGTCTTTTGGCCCAAACTCTTTGTTGGTGCCTTGTTTTAAATCCTCGAAATACTGAAGTATTCCTCCGGTTTAAAACACGGCCCCGCCGCGATTTTGACCCAAAATCCTATTTTTGAGATGGCTTCTAGAAAAATCCTATTCATTTTCCTCAATGAGTCT
>JAFDCJ010000050.1 GCA_019312835.1 Deltaproteobacteria bacterium | reverse complement strand
CTTCATCAAGATCAGGCGCTGATTGTCCGACAGGTCTACGATGAGTTTGAATATATAATCGACGGTGTTGTCGCGCAATAATTGCTGCAATAAGACCAGCTGTTGCTCTTCTGTCAGGCGGGCCAGCAGAAAATAGATCCGGCTGATGATATCATACCGCGTGGCTTCCTTTGTGCGAACCCGCAAAGAAGCCGCTCTTTTTTCACTCAAAAATTGATGTAGCGTGGAAAGCATAATTGCCAGTTCCTGTATTCAGGACAACAAAAATCCCTCGACTGAGTTTGCTATCCCGACCCCCCCGGCCGGCAGTGAATGCAAAGATCAGCAATTAGATAAAAATGGACAGCGTCATTCATTATTGAAAATTGGTATTGCAAAATCTGTGCAAAATCCCGAGGATTTAATATTTTTAAAATTAACAAAGAGTTGAGGATTTTTGCCGGTAGGCTGTGTCTTGGAATTGTGAAAACAATTGGCCAACTTTTGGGAAATTAATTTCCTATTTCTTGAAAAGGTTTTGCAATAGGTTCTGAGCTCCTTGCTCCAGATTTTTTCTCAGGGCTTGCTGCATCAGGTCGCCGGTGGCCTGCTGGAAGGCGGTTTGGTCCAGTTGGGGTTTGGAGGTCGTGCCGCGGATCGGGACGTTGATGGTCGTTCCCTGCAGGAAAGGATAAACATCTTTGCCGACCATTTTCGGGGTAACTGGAATCCGCGCGATGAAATCAATGGTTTTATCGAAACCGATGGAGCCGTGCATCTTCAACTGATAGCCCTGTGCTTCCAGGCTCATCGGAGACAGGTCGATCCGGCCATTTTTGGCCTCAAAAGCAATGTCCTGATCCGCCAGGTGCAGCTGCCGTTCACTGATGCCCATCATATTCAAAAGATCGGCCATAAAGGGGGTGGAATTAAGCCGCACGCCCCTCAAATTGAGTGTTCCGGCAAAGGTTGCCCGATTGCGCTGTTTTTCCGAAAGTGGCCAGCTGAAGTGTTTCATGTTCAAGCCCAGCAGGCCGTCCGGGACCACCGCATCTTTGAACAGCGGATGAATGGCAGCCAATAGGCCATCGATCAAGCCCTGGGTAATCTGAACATCTTTTAATAAATCGATGTTTTCTTTAAACGACAGAACATAGGGATCTTGGCGCATGTCAACGGTCGGCTGAAAGTCCAATTGACCGCCGTTGGCCGGGGATTCAAATTTGGCGCCCGCGGCTGCGCCGGCAACCTGGACCGGCACATCATTGGGGGTTAATTTCATCCCGTAGGCTTCGATGGCCGTCACATGAACCGCACCGGAAAAATTCAGGTGCCTGAGCGGATCCTCCCAGCGGTCGCCTTCAGAAACCAGTTTGAGGGTAAACGGGGTGGTCTGCCTACCCGTTAGGCTCACCTGGGACGGGCCGGTTTTTTTCAAATAATCGGAAACCAGCGTCATATCCGGAGTCATGGTTCCCTTGGCATCGAGAACCTTATTTTTACCAACCTGGTTCAAGGTGCCGACAGCGTCCAGTGACAGGGCGTTTGAATTCAATTCGATCTTGTTGATGGTCAGATTCCGGCCGTCCGGGCTGCGGTTCACATCCGCATTCAAACTGACTTTTTTTTCGGAGATAGTCGGAAGGCTTTTCGATACCAGTTTAAAAGGCGCCACGGTGCCCTGCAGTTTAATATGCTGGGTTTTGGGATGGGTGAGGTCCAGGTCGAAATCAAAGCGCCCCTGTCCGGAAATATTTGTGTTTTCAAGCAGTTGGATTAAGTCACCATAGCCCCGGGTCAATTTGTCCAAATCCAGATCGGCTCGACCGTCGGCTTTGATGTTACGGGGAGCAGTGGTCCAGTCGGCAACCGTCAGCTCCGGAATGTGGACCTTGCCGGCCTGCATGTCGATATCAACGGGTGCGAGCTTCAAGGAGTGGTTATTGAGATCAATTTGTCCTTTGGTGGAGAGGACGAGGCGATTTTCCCGGATCATTTTGTTGTCCTGCCGGTAAATTAAGTTTTGGGTGTCGATGCGGGTATTGCCAAGCACCAGCCGGCCGTTTGCCAAATCTCCGCTGGCCGCAATGTTTGATTGTCCGGCCAGCATGGTCGGTGGTGAAAGGATGTTCAGGGTTTTAAGCAAAGACGACAGCTGCTCAAGATTGATATCGCCATTCAGTTTCAAATCCGCTGCGTTGGGAAAAGAATTTGAAGCACTGGGAGCCAACAGTTGGGCCGTAAACTGCCCCGACGCCACCGAGGACTGGATTTTCAAAGATGGTTGGATCAGCTTGCTGTCGGCGGCCACCCCGGCCAACTGAACATCGGCGTTTAAATCCGCACGGACGACCTGCCGTGCCACGATGGGACGGCGATTGCGACTCAGCACAAAGTCATCGATGTGCAGTTTCAATTGGGCGTGATTCAAATTCGTTGCCTTTTCGTTTATTTTAAGGTTAAGCTTTAATTTACCGCTTCCATCCCATTGTTTAATCTCAATAAATTTTTTAAGTTCTACCAGAGCAGCCTTTAAATCGGCCCACAGATCGACCTGCATATTGCGCATGTCGCCCCGGCCCTCAGCGGATAAAAAGGACGATTCCAGCGATAAATTATCCAACTGCAATCCCTCCGGGCGCATTTGCCCTCGGGCGTTGACCGTTACCGGTTTGGTCCAGGATATTTTCTTACCGGCACTGATTCCCTGCAACCGGTCGATGCGGGCATCACTGTCAAAGCTGGTTTGTGACCGGGCGCTTTTGATATCGGCCGAAAGGGCCATCTTGCCGGCGGTTATTTTCGTATCCTCACGGAGTTTGAGGGTTGCTGGAAACTGGGCAAACGTTTCGGCCAGATCAACATCGGCTTGGCCGGACAGACGCTTTTGATTCTGATCGTCAATGCTTGCCATGGCCGAGCCGGTGGCCAACGAAGAGCGAAAGGTCAGTTTTTTTAGTACAACGGCATTGTCGCTGCGACTGCCGTCCAGATCGATCACAATGTCTTTGACGGCCGGGGTGTCAGACCCCAGCGGACCACCCCGTAGCGCGAGTGTTTCGATGGCCAATTGACCGGTCATTTTAAGACTATCGGCACTGTCGCCGGTTATCGCCACACTGGCATTCAACCGTCCGGTGGCCGACGGAAGGCCGGTCCGGGCGGCGACAACGGCCAACCCATCTTTCAGCTCCCAGTTTTTAATCTTCACGTTTGAATTCAGCTGGATTTTCTGCATATCCAGCGGATCATCGGCCGCCAATACCAGCGTGCCCTCGCCGGAGGCGCGACCCGTGTTGTCGCCGGACTCTGTTGAAAATCGGTAGGTTATCGGTGATCCTGAGCCGGGTGCATCCAGTGTCAGATCCAGGCTCTTTGCGATGACCGTTTCACTGCCGTCGGCGGCAGCGGTCAGGATGGTGCCGTTGGTAAGGTTTAATTTGCCATAGTATACCGGAATAAGGGCATCATCTTTTGGGGCGGGAAGTGAATCCGGTGTGGGGGTGGGCAAAGGGGCCCGGGGAGAGCCCCGCAACGATGAATTTTCCGGAAGAAAAAAAACCACCGTAGGCGCTACTATCTCAACCGCGCCCAGTTCGCCCCGGTTGAAAATCATCCCCAATAGCCCTTTTTCGGCTCTTATTTCAGAAACCCGGGCCAGAAAGCCTTCCGCTTGACTGTCATATACAATTCCCCGGCCCTGGATGCCGCCGAGCCAACTTAGCGACCATGATTCCAGCTGCAACTGGCCGGATAGCTGTTGGTTGGCCTTGCGGATGACAAACGGCTTCATCATGTCGCTG
>JAFDCJ010000049.1 GCA_019312835.1 Deltaproteobacteria bacterium | reverse complement strand
GCCAATTCGGATCATTTGGAAATGGAAGTGCTGGAAAAACTGGAATTCAATATGGTGCGCGGATTTAACACCACCGGCAAAAACATCCGGGTCACGGTGCAGGTCAAGCCGGGGTTAATCCGCGGCTATGATGAGATGATACGCAATTTATCCTCGTCTTAAGTCAAGCGGAGAATAAAAAAACGAATATCGAATACTGAATATTGAATGTCGAAGGGAGGAATTCTGTCTGTTTTATAAAGAAGGACTGAGCGCAGCGAAACCTTCCTTCGAAATTCTGCGGTTCGATATTCGATATTCTGCGGTTTGTTTTTTAAGTTAGATCCATTTAGCCGGCAGATATAATAGGACTACAAAATGCTACAAGCCAAGCACAAAACCGGCCTCGTATTCTTCCCCGCTTTCGACTGGGCCATCAGCCCGACCCATCCGGAACGGGAGGAACGCCTGCTGTATACCCAGGACCAGGTATTTGAAGAAGGGGTCTTTGATATTGATGGCGTTATTGAACTCAAACCGGACCCGGTGACCTTGAAGGATATCCAGCGGACCCATTTTTGCGTGCCGGATGTGTGGCAGGTGACCACCGAATCTCATTTCATCAGTGCCGGGGGGGCCAAGACCATCGGCATGGCGGTACTCGATGGGCAGATCGATCGCGGCTTTGCGCTCGTCAGACCTCCCGGACACCACGCCATGCGCGTGGTGCACGGTGCCAGAGGCTTTTGCAATATCAACATAGAGGCCGTGATGATTGAGTATCTGCGCCAGGCCTACGCCATTGATCGGGTGGCAATTGTTGATACGGATTGCCACCACGGAGACGGCACTCAGGACATCTATTGGCATGACCCGGACACGCTCTTCATATCCATCCACCAGGATGGGAGAACCCTGTACCCCGGTTCGGGCTTTCCCGGTGAGCTCGGCGGCATCAATGCCGTGGGCAAAACGCTGAACATTCCCCTGCCGCCACATACATCCGAGGAGGGGTTTTTGTATGCAATGCAAAACATCGTGATGCCGATTTTAAACGATTTCAAGCCTGAGCTTGTTATCAATTCCGCCGGACAGGACAACCACTACAGCGATCCGATCACCAACATGAACTTTTCCGCCCGGGGTTACGCCGATATGACGGCGATGCTTCAACCGGACATCGCGGTTCTGGAAGGGGGCTACTCCATTGAAGGCGCACTTCCCTATGTCAACCTGGGCATCGTGCTGGCCATGGCCGGTGTCGACTACAGCAAGGTTAAAGAGCCCAACTATGATCCCCGGCGCATTCGCCAGACGCCGGAGGTGACCGGTGCCATCGAAAAAATTGGTGACATTGTTTTGTCTATCTGGCAAAATAAAGAGATGTTGAAAGAGCAGCTCCTGGAAAAATCAGACCCTCTAAAACGAACCCGCAACATATTCTACGACACCGACGGGATCCGGGAGTCTCAGGCGGAACAGATCCAGCTGTGCCCGGATTGTGCCGGCACCCTGCGTATTGATTCATCATCGGATCGCGGTGCCCGCATCCTTGCGGTTCACATCCCCCGCAAGGCCTGCGGTCAATGCAAAGATACCGGATACCGGTGGTACGAGGAGGCCGATCCCCGAAATTTTGATGGGATTTATCTTCAGGACCGCACCGAGGATTTGTATCTGGAGGGCCGCAAGTAGAATATCGGAACCACCCATGAGTAAAGGTCAGAAAGAATTTAGCGGAGAATTCGACGCGGAAGATCATCCCGAGCCGGAGCTGCCAGACATCAATCCGGCGGCGCCTGCCGCGCCCGTCACCTCCGGTGACCAGCCCGGGCAAATGCAGATAGCGGACCTTCAGGAATTTGAAAAGCGTTATCAGGCAATTTTCGAGGCCGCGCCCATCGGCATCGCCATTGCCAGCCCCCAGGGAAGGTTCATCGAAACCAATGATGCCTTAATCCGCATGCTCGGCTACAGCCGCCACGAAATAGAAAAGCTAACCTTCATGGACATCACTCACCCCGATGACCGCGCCGAAACGCAACGATTAAGCCGGGCTGTCAGGGATGGGAAAATCAATTTCTACCGGACCGAAAAGCGTTATATCAAGAAAGACGGTGAGGTGGTGTGGGTCGTTGTCAGGGCGACCGCCCTCAGAAACGATGACGGCTCCCTCAAATACTGGCTGGGGCTGATGGTCGACATCACCGAGCACAAAAACGCCAAAGAGGCCCTGGCAGAGTCCGAAAAAAAATACCGGATGCTGTTTGAAAGCAGCGCCGAAGGTATTTTGGTCGCGCAGGCCGACAATCAAAAATTCAGATATGCCAACCGCGCCATCTGCGAAATGCTGGGATATCGTGCCGAAGAGCTGATCCGCATGGGAGTGCATGACATTCACGCAAAGGAAGATTTGAATTTCGTGCTGGATGAGTTCAATGCAATGGCCCGGGGCGAGAAGGGCCTGGCGGAAAACATTCCGTGCCTTTGCAAGGACGGGACCAAAATATTTGTCAATATCAATTCCACCATCATGCCAATCGACGGTGTCCCCTGTAACGTCGGCTTTTTTCAAAATATTTCCGAACGGCTCAAATCCGAAGATGCCCTGCGCCAAAGTGAGGAAAAATACCGCAGCATCCTCGAAAGCATCGAGGAGGGGTATTTTGAAGTCGACCTTATCGGCAACTTCACCTTTTTCAACAGCGCCCTGCCCAAAATAATGGGCTTTCCCCCCGATGAACTAATGAAAACCAACAACCGGGACTTCACCAGCGAAGAAACTGCCAGGAAAATGCGTCAGGTGTTCAAGCGAATCATCCGCACCGGCCGCTCCGCCCGGGTATTGAACTATGAAATCACCAGCAGGGACGGAACCAAAAAGATACTGGAAATTTCGGCTTCCCTGATGCGCAACGCCGACCGCAAGCCCGCCGGCTTTCGCGGTCTGGTTCGTGATGTTACCGAGCAATTGATTGCCGAAAAGGAAAAGGACCGGATGGCAGCCCAGATTCGGCAGGCCCAGAAAATGGAGGCGATCGGAACGCTGGCCGGCGGCATCGCCCATGATTTTAACAACCTGCTGATGGGTTTCCAGGGAAATCTTTCGCTGATGCTGATGGAAATGAGCCCCGACAATCCCTTTTATGATTATCTGACCGCTATGGAGGATTATGTTAAAAGAGGCTCCGATTTGACCCGGCAGATTCTGGGATTTGCCAGGGGCGGCAAATATGAAGCCAAACCGACCAATTTGAATGATCTGCTGGAGCAAAGCTCGCAGATGTTCGGTCGTACCCGAAAAGAAATTGTCATTCACAAAAAATTCCAAAGCAATCCATGGCCGGTTGAAGTGGATCGGGGACAAATCGAGCAGGTGCTGTTGAACCTTTTTGTCAATGCCGCCCAGGCCATGCCGTCCGGCGGCGACATCTACCTGGAGACCGAAAATGTGACGCTGAAAGAGGAAGATTGGGAGAAACCATATGCGCTGACGCAAGGGGAGTATGTTAAAATAGCCGTGGTGGATAGCGGTGTCGGGATGGACAGGGAAACCCTGGATAGGATATTTGAACCTTTTTACACCACCAAAGAAGTCAGCCGGGGGACCGGACTGGGATTGGCCTCCGCCTACGGCATCATCAAGAATCACAACGGTATGATTGACGTCGCCAGCAAGAAAGGTGAAGGGACCACCCTCACCATCTACCTGCCGCGAACCAGTAAAGATTTCCCGGAAGAAAGGGCACCCGTCGAAAAGACCATCAAAGGCCGGGAAACCATTCTATTGGTCGATGATGAGGAAATGGTAGCCGATGTCGGCCAAAAAATGCTTCAAAAACTGGGCTACCGGGTTGTATTGGCGAAATCCGGCCGCAAGGCAGTCGAAATATTTAAGCGGCTGCAACAGCGGATCGACCTTGTCATCCTGGATATGATCATGCCGGATATGGGAGGCAGCGAAACGTTTGATCAACTCAAAACAATCGCGCCCGACGTAAAGGTCCTGTTGTCCAGCGGCTACAGCATTGACGGACAGGCTTCGCAGATAATGAAACGAGGCTGCAGCGGTTTCATCCAAAAACCATTCAATCTGAAGCACTTTTCACGGAAGATCCGGGAGATCCTGGACGCCTAGTCTGATTGCCCCTCTGAAGTATTACCTGAAGGTTGCATGAAAAATTACCGGCAGTCTCAAATTAAACAGCATCTTCATTTGCGCGCCAGGATGATCCAGGCCGTTCGCGGGTTTTTCATCGAACGCCAATATCTGGAGGTCGACACGCCGATCCGCATTCCGGCCCCAGCCCCTGAGGCCCATATCGATGCCGTTGCCTCGGATGACTGCTATCTTCAAACCTCACCTGAATTGTGCATGAAGCAGCTGCTGGCCGCCGGGTATTCCCGCATATTTCAAATCTGCAAATGCTTCCGCAACAGGGAAAGGGGACGCCGGCACCTTCCGGAACTCACCATGCTGGAGTGGTACACAGCCGGGGGCAACTACGCTGACTTAATGGAAGACTGCCAGGACCTAATCAGCTTTATTGCCGCGCAGACAAACGCAGGCAACCGCCTGAGCTACCAGGGTCAAACCATCGATCTCGATCCACCCTGGACACGGCTGTCGGTTGCCGAAGCTTTTCAGCGCTATGCCGGCATGACGATGGAGGAGGCCCTGGCAGCCGATCGTTTCGATGAGGTCATGGTTGACGCAATCGAGCCGCACCTGGGGGCAACCCGGCCGCTGTTTCTGTATGATTACCCGGCCGCGCTCGGCGCACTGGCGAGATTGAAGCCGGCAAATCCGCTGGTGGCTGAACGGTTTGAGCTTTACATTGCCGGTCTGGAGCTATGTAACGGGTTCAGCGAGCTAACCGATCCGACAGAGCAGCGCAGGCGCTTTGAAGCCGAGCAAAAAGTTCGTCAATCACATCACAAACCGGTGTACCCCATGCCGCAAAATTTTTTGACGGCTTTAAACGACATGCCGGCCGCCGGCGGCAATGCCCTGGGCATCGACCGGCTCGTGATGCTGTTCGCCGACACGACGGTAATTGACGATGTGGTGGCGTTTATCCCGGAAGAGCTGTAGCCACTGCCTGGTTCCTGGTTGCTGGTTTCTGGTCACTCGTTTCTGGTAACAGGCCCTGAGCAGCTCTAAACGAATTGGTATAAGGTGGAAGGTGGAAGGTTGAAGGCTGCCGGATCAGAACCTTTGACCCGCTGCCTTCTACCTTACGCCGATTGCCATCCACCTTCTGCCTTAAACCCTATACCCGTATTTTTCCTTGACTCCCGGCCGCTATGTGCTTAAATTTTTTTATTATACCGGAAGTCGACAGTTTCCTTACCCGAACTTCCACCTCGAAATCGACCGTTCCGATAGTTTGCCTCAAAACACCGTAAATCATATTTTATGAGGAGGTCCTTTCTTATGGCAAGCGGCAATGACAGATCCAACTCTGCACCGGATCAAGCGCCCCTGTCTCAATTCCTCGACAATCTTTCCATAGATGACCAGCGCCTGTTGTCGAGGCTTTTAAATAGCTGGGAGAAAAGGGACCAGCGCAAAAACCCGCGCATGCCGTGCAGGATCATTACTGAATTCTTCGTCAACGATCAGGAGCAGAAGGGTGTTATGCGCAATATCAGCCTCGACGGCGCTTTTATTGAAAGTCGGCATGACCTGTCTGTGAATCAGCACATTGCCCAAAGTTTCTTTTTTCCGAATTTTGAAATCCCGATTCGGTCCAACTCAAAAATCGTCTGGATTGCGTCCCGGGGATTCGGGGTGCAGTTTGATTTTGTTCAGCGTGATACGTAACAAAAAGCCGAACTGAGCGTTGAACGCTCAGTTCGGGGTTATTCGTTATAGGGTTTTGGTTATTCGAAATTGATGATAAGTGATTTTAACAGATTTTGATCCTTTAGCACTGGTCACCCATAACGAAAACAAATAACTAAAAAAGCAGGGCCACCGGCCCTGCTTTTTTTATGAGGTTTGATCCGCTTCCTGGGGAATCGCTTCGGTCTTCTTGACGATATATTCTTTTATCCGCGTGCCGTCCATCTGGTTGACCGTCACGATAAAATTTCCCAGTTCGATGTCTTCCTTCTCCCGGGGAATTCGGCCGATTTGATCCAGAATATAGCCTGAGAAGGTATCGTATTCCTTGGTGTCGGGTATTTGCATCGCCAGCTTATCATTGACGTCATCGATCTCGGTTTTACCCAGAACCCGCCACTCATTTTTCTTCAGCTTGACGATGTGGGGCTCGACCTTGTCGGTTTCATCGATGATCTCGCCCACGATCTCCTCCAGGGCATCTTCCAGGGTGATCAATCCGGAGACGCCTCCGTGCTCATCCACCACGATGGCAAGGTGCTGTTTTCTCCTTTTGAACTCCTGAAGTAAATGGTCCAACTTTTTATTTTCCGGCACAAAATAGGGCTCGCTCATAACCTGGCGCACCTCGATCTCCTTGGCCGAAGTAACCTGGTGCATGAACAGATCCTTGATATTTAATATGCCGATGACATGATCAATATCTTCCTCGATAACGGGAATGCGGCTGAATCCGGAACGGATGATGGCTTCAACATCCAGCTCTTCATCGACATTGATGACGAACATATCCGCCCTGGGGGTCATGATTTCCGATGCGCTGGTATCGTCAAATTCAAATATATTGTGAATAAGCTCTTTTTCTTCTTCCTCGATGCCGCCTTCTTCTTCAACCACTTCAACAAACGTCATCAGCTCTTCTTCGGTAACCCGCGATTTTCTCTGGACCTTGCGGGTAAGCCGCGGGATAAAATTCAGAAGGAAAATGATCGGGCTGAACAGAATCGACAGCCAGTGCAGGGGCAAGATGACCAATTTGGCAATGAGGATGTTATTGCGGGTGGCGACGGATTTGGGAATAATTTCGCCGAAAATCAAGATAAGGGCGGTCATGATGCCGGTGGCGATTCCCACTGCATTGCTGGCCACAAGTTCAATGGTTACGGATGTGGCCAGTGCGGCGGCGGCGACGTTTACAAGATTATTACCGATGAGGATCGTCGAAAGCAACCGGTGGGGGTCGTCTTTCATTCTCTTGATGAGCGTGTTGGTCAGGCCCCTCTCTTTTGCTATGTGCCGGGCCTTGGCGCGGCTGATAGAAAAAAGTGCTGTTTCGGCGGAAGAAAAAAAACCGGAGAGCAAAAGGAGGACGATTAAAACCACTAATTGATCAAATAGCATTTGTGTTCCTGATACAGTCAACTATTTTATGTGTAGCTGTCCTCTTTTTTTTTACCAGATGCAAAAGTTGGGTGGTGGCAGCAGCCAGCAGCTGGCCCTGGTATCCATGTCGAACCGATGCGGTTTGTTGTGCTTCACGTTCGGTGTACTGCCAGTTGGCATTGATCTCAATTTATACCCCAATATAGTAATAGGCCGTCGCTATGTCAAACTACAATTAGAGGCGACGCGCATAAAAATAACTTCACGTTTTAAGCACCGGTGCATCTCGCCTGATTACGTTGCGCAAGCCTTGCACATGCTTGCTATGCCTGCACTTTCGCGCCTTGCCGCGCGGGCGCCTCAACTCTAAAGCCGTGCGGACTTATTTTAAGGCGAGCCCTCACAGCAGCGACGGGCGCCGGCGCTGGCGACGGGCGGAAAACCCCACGATAAAACCCACCAGAAGAACGCCGGATCCGGCTAGGAACCATTTAATATATTGATTGATTTCAATGGACCTCAATTCCTCGTCCAGGGTATCCGCTCTTTTGGTCTGTTCAGCAAGCTGCCCGCTAACTGTCTTGTACTTTTCTTTAAGTGCAATATATTCAGCCGATCCGGCTTTTAGCTTATCGTAATCGCTGCGCAGCTTTTTGAGGGCCTTTTCATTTTCATCAGAGGTCGATTTAAGCAGTTTATTTTCATTTCTAATCTGCGTGTTTTCCTCAAGCAGGGTGGCCGCCTGCTGCATTAACGTTTTATGCTTGGTTTGCAACTGAGCCAGGAGGACATTATTGGTCGCCTCAGGCACCAAATACCTGGTTAAAACATAGCCTTCTTTATCGTCGGCATTTCGAACCAGGGACCAATCCTCTCCCGGTTCCAGCATCTCTAACTGTTGCCCGGACTCGACAACGGCAAGAATCTTGTGCTCCGTACTGGGCCCGCTGCGCAGGGTCAGTTTTAAGACATCCGTCACATACATAGTTTCGGTCCACCCGTTGGCAGCAAAGCACAGTAAAAAAATTCCCATAGCCGCTATTCGCTTAAAATGCTGTTTCATATATGGTAAGCTCCCTATCCGTTTAAACTGCCGCAAAAATGGTACTCAATCATAATATTCATTATTGTTTTATTTTACAACATTTTGGAAAAATAGCAAATTCTGGCAACTATATCTTTAAAAATGCTGCCACATATGGTAATCTGGGTTCAGTTTATACATATTTATCTAGTTTTATTAAATAATAATGACGCTATAAGGATAACGACCCTCGAATGATCGCCTACGACTTACAATGCACCGACGGACACACCTTCGAAGGTTGGTTTGAAGACCGCAAAGCCTATCTTGACCAACAGAAAAAAGGCTTGATCACCTGCCCGGTCTGCAACAGCACCTCCGTTGATATCGTACCGTCAACATTTGCCATAAAATCGGGCTCGCCGCCCAATTTGAAAGAGATTGCGACCGAAAAAGCCCAACTGGAAAAAATCGGAAAAGAAGCCATTGAATTTGTTGAAAAAAATTTCGACGACGTCGGCGCTGACTTTGCCAAAGAGGCCCTGAAAATCCATTACGGTGCTTCTGAGCCCCGCAACATTCGGGGGGTCAGCACCAAAGAAGAAGAAAAAACACTGAAAAAAGAAGGTATCGAGTTTTTTAAGATTCCAATGCCGGTTCGGCCGGACACCGATTCTTGATGCCAGGTCCAAAAACTGAGCATTGACTGTTAAAGCGAATGGGCGCAACGGAAACAACCCCCAGGCTTCATTTGGCATTCTTAATTCCCCAAATTGAGTTAACCACGGCTGCCGACGACCGGTCTAAATCAACGATTCTCTCACCTTCCACGTAATCACGTGTTTCATACCGGGTGATATGCATGAGTTTGCGTGACATATCCCGCAAGGTGTTCAGCGGCTGCCGGATCCTTTCAACTTTTCTTGCAATCTCCTTTTTCGTCCAGGTATCCGCCACCAGCAGCTCCGCCAGCTCCACAAGCGCCAATTGCATGGGCTGATTCATCTCATGACACACCGCACCCGCCATCTCAACGATCGCCTGCAATTTTTGGTTTTGCAACAGTTTGTCTTCCGCACGCTTGCGCCACGAAATATCCGAAATGGTGAAAGTGGCTCTTTGCATTGGATCGGTAGGGTGCAGCGTGTTTACTTTTAGATGGCCCCAGAAAGTGGTGCCGTCTTTGCGTTGAAACATCACATCCAGCCAGGCCTCTTTGCCGGCTTTCAGATAGTTATAGATAAAATCACCGACTCTCTGGAAATCCTCCTCGGACGGGTACATGATTCGAGCGCTTTGTCCGATATAATCAGCTTCGGACTCAAAACGGAACATCCGCATCAGGGCGCTGTTTATACGCTTGATAATTCGATTTTCGACCAGACCGATACCGATCGGAGAGGCGGATAAAATACTGTTGACGATTTCGTTACTCCAGCGCAGCGATGCCTCGGCGGATTTGCAATCCTGGGCCGCCTTCTCCAATTGCGCAACTTTTTGTTCCAATTCCTCGTAGGTGGGTTTCATGGGTTTTAAATTACTTCCTAAATTCGTCTATTAACCTGGGAGTGTACTTTAACCTGGCAGCCAAACCCGTCAACCGCCTCTGGGGTTTATCGTTTTTCAAGGCGATGTTCAGCGCTTTGCGGCTGCCGATCAGGACAACCAGTCGTTTGCCTCGGGTCATGGCGGTGTAGAGCAGATTGCGCTGCAAAAGAACATAGTGTTGGGTCATCAGGGGTACCACCACAGCCGGATATTCCGAGCCCTGGGATTTGTGGATTGAAATGGCATAGGCCATGGTCATTTCATTCAGCTCGTCGAATTCATAGCAAACGGTCCTGCCGTCGTAATTCACCGCCAGCTCAGTTTTTTGATTATCAATACCGGTGACGATGCCAATATCACCGTTATAGACTTCCTTCTGGTAATTGTTTCTAAGGTGCATCACCTTGTCGCCGATCTGAAATCCGACGGCGCCGGGTTTCATATCGTCGTTGGGACGATTTAAGACTTTTTGTAAAAGATTGTTCAGGTTAATCGTACCAACGGCGCCCTTATGCATGGGGGTCAGCACCTGGATATCATTGACAGGATCCAGGCCTAGATTCGCGGGCAGCTCCTGGCAGCACAACTCGACAATCCTGGCCGCGACCCGGTCCGGATCACTTTGCTCAAGGAAATAAAAATCGGTTAAATCATCAACAGCGGTGGTGTCTGGAAAATCCGGAGGCTCGCCCTGCCGAACCTTGTGGGCGTTGACAATGATGGCGCTTTCTAGTTCCTGACGAAAAATCTTGTTCAAATAAAAAACCGGGATGCTGTCGGAGTCGATCAAATCCGCCAGAACATTGCCGGGTCCGACCGAGGGCAACTGGTATACGTCCCCCACCAGAATCAGCCGCGCCGACAGGGGCACGGCCGATAGAAGATGATACATCAAATCCGTATCAATCATGGAAGCTTCATCGATAATAACGGCATCGGCGTCCAGAGGATTGTTCCGGTTGTGCATAAAACCCATGTCGGTGAAGTTATATCCCAACAGGCGATGGATGGTGCTTGCCTTGCGATGGGTAACCTCGGATAAACGCCGGGCGGCCCGTCCGGTGGGTGCGGCCAGCAGCAATCGCTTGCCCTGGGCTTGAAATAGCGCGCTGATGGAACGCAGCAGGGTGGTTTTGCCGGTGCCCGGTCCGCCCGAGACAATGGCAATGCGGTGGGAGAAAACCTCTTCGAGGACCTGCAGCTGTTCGTCAGACAGGTTAATGGCCAGCTTTTGATGAACCTGTCTGGCAATGCTTTCCGGCTCTATGGCGACAGGCGCCACCGGTACCGACAACATCGCCTGCAACCGTTCGGCCGATCCTTTTTCGGCCAGGTACAATTCTTTGAGATACACGGCGCTGGCCCAGGGATCACCGGCCATCGGCTCAACGACGATAACCCCGGCATCAGCGAGTTCATCCATTGTCTTGGCGATGGCCATTGGGCTGATCTGGAATTGATTTTCACATCGCGCACACAGATTTTCCTTCTCGGCAAAGGTATGCCCGTCATCGGCATTTTGGCGGATAAGGTGCAGGATACAGGCGCGCACGCGCTGCGGATCTTCGGTTTCCAGGCCCTGCTTGCGGGCAATGGTGTCGGCCATTAAAAAACCGACTCCGGGAAAATCATCCGCCAAAACGAAGGGATCTTCCTGAATAAGCGTGACCGCATCCGGGCCGTAGGCTTTAAATATTTTGCCGCAGTAGGAAGTCTGGACCCCCATTTTCTGCAAAAACTGCATCAGGCCTCTGAGCGCATGATGCGCGCTCCAGGCGTCCTGAATCATGGCCGCTTTGGTTTCCCCGATGCCGTTGACTTCAACGAGCTTTTCCGGGTGATTTTCGATGACCTCCAGGGTTGCGGTCCCGAAGGCCCTGACCATTCTCGAGGCCAGCGACGGGCCGACACCCTTGACGACACCTGATCCCAGGTAGATGCGGATGCCTTCTATTCCGGCCGGCAGCGTTACTTCAAAGGAATCGATCTTGAGCTGTTGGCCGTATCTGGGGTGGGTCTCCCATCTGCCATTGACTTTTATGGTTTCGCCGAGGCTGACGCCCGCCAGGTAGCCAACCACAGTGACTGCCGCGCTCAAACCGTCTGGTTTCAGCCTTGCAATGGTATAATGGGTCTCTTCGTTGAAATAGGTAATGTGCTCCAGGCGGCCTTCTATTGTTGTCACATTTGAATATGTTGATTTTTTAGGCTTCATCGGGACGCAACGTTTATCATGTGATAACAACAAGAATCCGAATATAGAATTTCGGATTTATGAGGCCTTTTCCAATTTATGGTTTTTAACGATCCAGGCGGCCGCTTCCAACAGGTCCTTCGCAACATAATCCACACGGACTTGCCTGGCTTTTAACTCTTTTTCCGCATCATTCTCCAGGCCGCCTTGAACCAGCACCGCCCTGCCACAGCCCGCCCGGCGGGCGCATTCAATGTCCCTGGCGCTGTCGCCCACCATCACGGCAGCGCTCAGGTCGATCAGATATTTTTCCCGGGCCTGATAAATCAAACCCGGCTCCGGTTTGCGGCAATCACACCCATCTTCCGGCATGTGGGGACAGTAGAAGATATCTGTTATCTCGCCATCGTGGCGTGCCGCCGCATCGATCATCATGTTGTGGACGGCTTCCAGTTCTTTTAAGGATATCAATTTACGCGGAACGGCAGACTGGTTGGTGATGACAATAGTGGTAAATCCATTTTGGGTCAAATTCTTCACGGCTTCAAGGCTGCCGGGCAGGAACTCGAACTCCTGCCGGCTCTTGATGTAATCCGGCGAATCGCGGTTGATCGTCCCGTCCCGGTCCAGAAAGACTACCTTGGTCAGCAAAGCAATTCGCTCCTTTGCAAATAATTATAGATAGAAAACCGTGGCTCTATTGATCGAGGAGTACTGGAGCACTGGAGCTAAATGATTGCTGATTTGGGATTGCGGATTGCGGATTTATAATTTGGATACGATCCAATCTTAATTTTCAATCCGAAATCTGCAATCCGAATTCCTAAATTATATGACTCCCGTACGCCATTGCGCCAACACTCCGGATGGGAATTAGAGTGCTCCCCAAAGAAACACATCCCATCTTTTTTGCTTTTATTTATTCTGCAATCAGGATCGCATCCGTATAGCCGTCCTCGATCAAGACCAGCTCGTGCTTGACGGCCTCTTCCAGATTCGTGAATTTTCCAACCCGCACCCGATAAAAAACCTGATCGCCACGATCAAAAACCGTTATGTGGGCATTGCGATATTTTTTATCAAGGGTGCGTTTCAATCTTTCAGCATTGCTGCGGTTGGCAAAAGCGCCGACCTGGTAGGTAAAGTTGCCCGAGTAATAGTCTCCCTGCACATAGGACCGGCCGGTGCCGCCGTCGGTGGCAACCGGGGTCCCCATGGCCACCACTTCAACACCGGCGGTTCCGGGACCGACGATGCCGATCTGCTTGGCGGCGCTATAGGACAGGTCAATGATACGTCCGCGCACAAATGGACCGCGATCATTGATGCGCACTTCCACCTGGAGATCGTTTTCAAGATTATGGACCCTTACGTATGTTCCCAGCGGCAGTGTCTTGTGGGCAGCCGTCATGGCATACATATCATAGCGTTCGCCATTGGAGGTTTTTTTGCCGTGGAAATCCTTCCCGTACCAGGAAGCGATCCCGCGCTGGCGAAAGCCCTTGGAGTCCGGCAGCGGCTGGTACCATTTCCCGAATACCTTATACGGTTTGGGATAGCCCGCCGGGCGTTTGGGAGGTGGTCCATGGGTTGCGGCACAGCCAATAAAAACTATTATTAGCATGCCGATTGAGAATAGCTGCACAAAGTGAGTTCTTAGGCGCACTGAGAGTGCGATGAAAATGGAATTAAGGTTCCTTTGCCACAAATCTTCAATATCCCATGATGTTAAGAAGCATCAAAATTCCAATTCTCAAGCACCAAATTACAAATAAATCTCAAATGTCAATATCCAATGACCAAAACGCTATCTGTGGTCTTAAGCTTAGCTGCGGCTAACGTTGTACCTTAAGTTACGATCTGGTACTTTTGCAGATGAATCAAGTGGTTGGGATTTAGGATTTCGGTCATTGGAATCTGTTTGAGATTTGGTTTTTGGTGCTTGGAATTTATTAACTCCTGGTATGCAACGATTGGTTCAAGTATTTTTTGGGTTGCTATTTATTTTTTCGGCGCTTCGCCGGCATGCTTTTTTTTTTGCTTTCCAGCGCAATTTTCAACACATCCAGCATTTTATTGACGAAGTGAAACCGAATGTCTTTCTGGACTTTCCTGGGGATATCTTCGATGTCCTTGCGGTTCAATTCCGGCATGATGATGGTTTTAATGCCGGCGCGATGGGCGGCGAGCACTTTTTCCTTGATACCGCCGACCGGCAGCACCTGTCCTCTTAGCGTGATCTCACCGGTCATTGCCAGGTCTTTTTTAATACGGGTATTGGTCAGCAGGGAGGTCAAGGCGGAGAGCATGGTCACCCCGGCCGAGGGCCCGTCTTTGGGTATGGCGCCGGCGGGCACGTGAATATGGAGGTCATGGTTGACAAAAAAATCCTCGTCAATGCCGAGTTCTTTGGCATTCGACCTTGCAAAGCTCAGGGCAGCGGTGGCCGATTCTTTCATGACATCCCCCAGCTGTCCGGTCAGTGTCAGCCCTTTGCTGCCTTTCATGGCGGTGGCTTCTATGAACAGCAGCTCGCCGCCGGTCGGCGTCCAGGCCAGACCCGTGGCAACCCCCGGGGTTGTTACGCGGACCCTGCTTTCGGAGGTCAGCCGAACCGGTCCCAGGTATTCATGCAGGTCTTCGATCCTGATGTTGACGGATTTCAACTTGCCCTGGGCAATCTTGCTGGCCACCCCGCGGCAGGCATTGGCGATCTCGCGTTCCAGGTTGCGCAGTCCGGCCTCCCGGGTGTAGCCCATCACGATTTGCTTGACCGCGCCGATGGTGAATTTGATCTGTTTGGCCTTAAGACCGTGGGCTTCGCGCTGGCGAGGGATGAGGTAGCGGTGGGCAATTTTAACCTTTTCATCCAGTGTATATCCGTGCAGCATCAACACTTCCATGCGGTCACGCAGTGCCGGCGGAATGGTGTCCAGAATATTGGCCGTGGTGATGAACATCACCCTGGAAAGATCAAAGGGCACGTCCAGATAATGATCGGAGAAGGAGAAATTTTGTTCCGGATCCAGAACTTCCAGCAGGGCCGAAGAGGGATCACCACGAAAATCACTTCCGACTTTGTCAATTTCATCCAGCATAAAAATGGGGTTGTTGGTTTCAGCCCGTCGCAATCCCTGGATGATGCGGCCCGGCAGGGCGCCCACATAGGTTCGCCGGTGCCCCCTGATCTCAGCCTCATCGCGCACACCGCCCAGTGATATGCGATGGAACTTGCGCCCCAGGGCCCGGGCAATGGATTGACCCAGCGAGGTCTTGCCGGTTCCGGGGGGTCCGGCGAAACACAAAATAGGCCCCTTTGATTCCGGTTTCAGTTTGCGGACCGCCAGGTATTCGATAATCCTCTTCTTCGGCTTTTCCAGGCCGAAGTGGTCTTCATCGAGTATTTTACGGGCTTTTTTGATGTCCAGGTTATCCTCGCTGCTGTCATGCCAGGGCAAGGAGGTAATCCAGTCCAGGTAGGTCGAGGCCACGGTATACTCGGCCGAAGACGGATGCATACGCGACAGGCGCTCCAGTTCCCGATTGGCTTCCTTAAGGGCTTCTTCGGGAAGATTCTTTTCATCGATTTTGGCCCGGTATTCATCGATCTCGACGGAGGCCTCATCGGTTTCGCCGAGCTCTTCTTTAATGGCCTTTAATTGCTGGCGCAGGTAATAATCGCGTTGACTCTTGTCCATGTCGCCCTTGACCTGGCTTTGAATTTTATTACCCAGTTCCAGGATCTCGAGCTGATGGTTCAACAGGCGGGTGACTTCTTTCAGGCGCGATTTGACATCCAGTATTTCAAGGACCTGCTGCTTTTCTTCGGGGCTGGAGTTTATGGTAGAGGTAATCATGTCAGCCAGCGTGCCGGCCTCCTGGATGGTTTTGGCCATTTGGGCAATCTCGGGCGGCAGGCCCGGAGACAATTCGACCACCCTCTCAAACTGCCCGATGAGATTCGACATCAATGCTTCGGTTTCGTTGTCCATTTTCTCGACATCTTTGAGCAGGTCGATGCGTGCAACCATATAGGGCTTGCCCTCGATAAAGCTTTTGATCTTGAAACGGCTCATGCCCTGGACCAGAAGCTGGGTCCGATCATCCTGGGTCTTGGCCATTTTGAGAATCAAGGCAGTGGTGCCCACTTTGGCAAGATCTTCCCGGCCGGGTTTGGCTTTTTCCTCCGGCTTTTTCGATACCATCAAGCCAATGATACGGTCTTTGGCCATGGCTTCATCAACCAGCTGGACGGATTCCCCCTGCAAAACCACCAGCGGTAAAACCATTTTGGGAAAAAGTGCTGCATCATACAGCGGTAAAATCGGAAGAATCTCCGGTACCTTATCGGCATCAAATTCCACGGGTGACCGCTTATCAGCCATATTTTCCTCCCCCAATCTACTTTGTATTCATAAATTCAAAGCTTACGTTTTCTATGATTCGTATCGGTCATCTCCTTGGGGAAGAAATTCAATCGAATATTCTCCTTATTCTTCAATCCGAACCTCCCCGCAGGCCGAAGGACGAAATCCGCATTCCCCATTCCCTGGCCCAGACCTTTTTCAAAATGACCGTTTACAAATGATGTGAGCTCCTCAGGCATCCCAATCTGGTGGTATTTTAGCGAAGCCGTTGCGCCAGGGCAGGCCGCCTTCCGCATTCGCATTTCCTACCCGTCCTGAATCGGTATTTTGTGGATCCTCTCAGGCGGCTGTTTGGCCAGTCGTATCTCGAGCAGCCCGTTTTGATAAGCGGCGGATACTATTTCCGGATCGATGAGAGACGGCAAAAACAGGACCCGCTCAAAATCGCCGTATTGAAGTTCGGCAAGTCGATAGGTGGCATTGTCGGTGCAGTGCCTGGCGTAGCGCTTGCCCTTTATCCTTACCGCTTTACTGCTGATTTCTACTTCCAGATCATCCTTGTCCACACCCGGCACCTCAGCCACAATAATGACTTCTTCCGGCGTTTCATTCATGTCCATCGGCGGTTTCCATGTTCGCTCGGCAAGGGTGAACCCCGGCCTCACCGACCGAAACATATCTTCGATGGTTTTTTCGAATTTGGAACCAATCTGACCGAAGTCATCTAACAGTCGTATTTTGATATACTCCATTTCCGGCTCCTAATGTTTATGGTGCTTGCTTCTTCTCACTCTCAGATTGAATCGAAAATAACACCTATGCGATTGTTTGTAAAGAGATGACGGAAAGCGGAAGTCGGAATGCGCAATGCGGAAAAGAAGTGGCTGAACGTCTGATCTGCTTAATTTCCCACTTCCGCATTCCCACTTTCACATTCTATTAACCCGTCTTGACACCCCTACAGCCATGCTTAAGTTTGAGAAAAACAACGGTAGATAATCAGGAGGCATTCGTATGGCACTCGTAAAATGGGATCCGTTCAGGGATGTTGCCGAACTTCAAAATCGAATCAACCGCCTGTTCGATGATTCTTTTGGCCCCTCCCGGGATCAGGCGGATGAAATGAACGTATGTGCCTGGCGACCGGCAACCGACATCTATGAAACCGAAACCGGCGTTATCCTGGCAGTGGAACTGCCCGGGGTTGGCAAGGAAAATGTTGCGGTTGAAGTCAAAGATAATATTTTGACCGTCAGGGGCGAGCGCTTCGCCCGCACCGACATTAAACCGGAAGCTTACTACCGGCAGGAACGCTGCTACGGCACATTTCAGCGCTCGTTTACGCTGCACCACAACATTCAGCCCGATCTGATAAGAGCCACATTCAAAGACGGTATGCTGGAAATTGAAATCCCCCGCCCTGAAGAGGAACAACCCAAGCAGGTAACCGTTGAAGTTGAATAAAAATCATCTCAAAAAAGTCTTTTGGCTCAATATCTTTGT
>JAFDCJ010000048.1 GCA_019312835.1 Deltaproteobacteria bacterium | reverse complement strand
TCGGTAATCACTACAGAATTGAAGGATTCCGCCATAGAAGCTTCAAGCAGGCGTTTCATAATGTATTTGAAGCTCTCATCGTGCTCAAAGATTTCAAAATATCTCTTTTTATTTTCATCGGGTCTGCCTTTCCCGCCATAAACGCGGCGTTCATCATTGTCCTGTTCTGAGCTACACTAATCACTGTTGATAAGACATCAAGCAAGTGCGGGACCAAAGAAGCGTTGCCGCTAACGAAGACGGAAAATCCAACAGGCAGTTGATCGCTGAGATGAATGCTAAAAAGGCTACAAAGCTGACAGCAGCAGTTCCTTAACTTTGAGTGCTCAAATACTAACCTTGCTTGTGCAGCTTTGTAGCCAAAAAAGTCTGGGCATTGCGCCGAATTGAAGGCGTTCCATCGAGCAACTGTTTTTTGTATTGGATTTTCTGAATGTTGGCCTCAACGTGAAAAATCAAAAATTTCCCGATGTAAAATTCAGCCTTCTTGTAGCTTGCGCAAGTTGTTGAGGGCTATTCTGAAGCTATCGACATCCTTTAACAGTTGTATTTCAGCCGCATCAAAAGAATCGACCAGGGACATTGCGCCCTGTCCACCAATGAAAATGGTAATTTCATCGCCCAAATAGCGCCTCAATTTCTTGATTTCGAGATTCAATTGATGGCTGTTTTCATAATAGGTAATGCTAAGCGCCACTGCCCGAGCATCCGCGTATGCTACCGCTGCTGCGATTTCCTCAGCAGGCAATCCGGGACCAAAATACAAAGATTGCCAGTCGGATTCACATGCAACTATGGCAATCGACAGCGCGCCGAGCTCATGCTGATGGCCTGCCGGGGTAGCAATGATAATTTTCGGAGATGTCTCTGAAACCTCAGCGCTGCGCAGCATATTCCACAAGAAGGAATGGATAATCGAGGATGTCATATGCTCATTGATGACCTTTAACTTTCCCTGCTCCCATAATTCTCCGATTTTTCGGCATAACGGTCCGATGACCGCCTTAATTAACTCCATTTTGCTCAGGTGAACCGCTGCTCGATCAAGGACAGATTCCAAACCCTGGGCATCAAAATTAAGAACGGCGGACAGCGACCGGCCATAAAAGTAGGCCGAATCCAACGAGCCGGGCTCGCGAGCAGGAGAGACCTCGGGAGCATCTGGCCCATCCAGGTTGACAAGCTGCATCAGCTCCTCAGCGGATAGGCCTGCAATTTGAGAAATGCTGTGGCCGACTTTCACGGCTGTTTTGAGCATCTTCAAGCGCTGAACATCCCTTTCGCAGTACATCCGCCGGTTGGATTCTGTTCTTTGGGGCACAACCGCCTTGTATCGCTTCTCCCAAACACGGATTACGTGCGTCGAAAGGCCGGTTTGTTGCGCAACATATCGAATTGGGTACACAGATCTAATTTTCATAGATGCACCCTAATATTTTTTTTTGACATTGTCAAATTTTTGTTTAACTTATGTCTAATTCAGGATAACCGCAAATATTAAATTAGGTATCAAGAACATCAAAAATCCATCAAACGATAGGATGAAAATATGACCGAAGAAGCAAATACGACCTCAAACAACGATCAGATATCTGAAGACGAAATATCCATTCCTGAAGTGTTACCGATTCTTCCCCTAAAAAACCAGGTAGCATTTCCGACCCTTAACATGACACTTGCAATTCACTCTGAGTTCACAGCATTGATTGAAGAGGTTATGAAAAGCGATCGAATGGTCGGGGCCGTTGGCATCCGGAATCCGAATGATGATCAATCCACGTCCAAACAGGTTTTTGAATTCGGTACTGTGATCCGGATCTTATTTGCGACGCGAGCATCCGATAACACGACCTTACTGGTCGTCAGGGGATTAAAACGGTTTCGGATAAGTCAATGGCTCTCAGACAAGCCCAATCTGAAGGCTCGTATTACGCTGGCTCCCGAAACGGTTGAGACCGATGTAGAGACGGACGCACTCTTTCGTAGCCTGCGCAGCCTCTCGCAGGAGGTATTTTCCATGATGCCCAATATGCCCAAAGAGGCGGTCGCAGGGCTGGCAAGCATTCAGGACCCTCTGCACCTGGCTTACATCGCAGCCGCCCATGCTGATATCGATCTTCAAAAACGGCAAAATTTGCTCGAAGAGGACCGTCTCAAGGTAAAGCTTCGGGAATCAGTGGCGCTATTGTCGCGTGAAAAAGAGGTGCTCGCGCTCGGGGAAAAAATCCAAAGCGAGGCCCAGGACGAAATGAGCAAGTCCCAGCGGGAATATTATCTGCGACAGCAGCTCGAGGCCATCAAAAAAGAGCTGGGGGAAAACGATGGCGAAAAATCCGAATCCGATGCGTACCGACAGCGCATCGAAAAATCGGATATGAGTGCCGAAGCGCGTAAAGAGGCGCTTAGAGAATTGGATCGCTTCGACCAGATGACGCCCCAGTCTGCTGAGTACGCCCTGATCAAAACCTATCTGGACTGGTTGCTGGATCTGCCCTGGAATAAAGTAAGCGAGGATCAAGCAGACATTAAGGTCGCACGGGAAATCCTGGACGAGGATCACTATGGCCTGCAAGAGGTCAAGGATCGCCTTACTGAGTACCTGGCGGTACGAAATCTCCTGAAAATCCGCGGACCTCAAAAAAATAAGGATCTAAAAGCACCTTTTTCAACCGCCAAGGGTGCCATTCTGTGTTTTGCCGGGCCGCCGGGTGTCGGTAAAACCAGCCTGGGACAAAGCATTGCACGGGCCATGGGGCGTGAATTTACCCGCATGAGCCTCGGCGGGATTCGGGATGAAGCTGAAATTCGAGGCCACCGCCGGACGTATATCGGGGCAATGCCGGGAAGAATCATCCAGGCGATTAAACGCTCCGGAACCCGCAATCCGGTATTCATGCTGGACG
>JAFDCJ010000047.1 GCA_019312835.1 Deltaproteobacteria bacterium | reverse complement strand
CCGCCGAATATCCGCAGCAGGTCATCTTCCAGGGCCAGGTAAAAGCGTGAGGATCCCGGATCGCCCTGTCGTCCGGATCGACCGCGCAACTGGTTGTCGATCCGCCGGCTCTCGTGGCGTTCGGTTCCGAGAATATGCAAGCCGCCCAATTCCGTAACGCCTTCCCCGAGAACGATGTCCGTACCGCGTCCGGCCATATTGGTGGAAATCGTCACCGCACCCATCTGCCCGGCCTGGGCAATGATCTCGGCTTCGCCCTCGTGGTTTTTGGCATTGAGCACCGAATGCTTGACGCCCCTCTTTTTCAATTTCTTGCTGAGACTTTCGGAGACATCAATGGAGATCGTGCCCACCAGAACCGGCTGTCCGGTTTTGTTAAGCTCGATGATTTCATCGATGGCAGCCTCAAATTTCTCTTTGCGGGTTTTATAGATAACATCCGGATAATCCGCACGGATCATGGGCATGTTGGTCGGTATCACCGCGACGTCGAGATCGTAAATCTTTTTGAATTCGGTGGCCTCGGTATCGGCCGTACCGGTCATTCCGGCCAGCTTGGTATACATTCTAAAATAATTCTGAAAGGTTACCGTGGCCAGGGTCTGGTTTTCGTTTTCGATTTTAACGCCCTCTTTCGCTTCCAGCGCTTGATGAAGACCTTCGCTGTAACGTCGCCCGGGCATCAACCGACCGGTGAACTCATCGACGATGATGACTTCCCCGTTTTTAACGATATAGTCGACATCCCGCTTAAAGAGGGTGTGAGCCTTCAGGGCCTGATTAATATGGTGCAGCAGTTCAATGTGCTTGGGATCAAAAAGGTTGTCGACCTGCAGCAGCTTCTCGGCCCTGGCAACCCCTTCCTCGCTTAACGTCGCGTTACGGGCCTTTTCATCGATGGTGTAGTGGGCGTCCTTGCTGAGACGCGGAATTAGATTGTTTATCTGGTAATAAAGGTCGGTGGATTTTTCCGCCGGCCCCGAAATAATCAGGGGGGTCCGGGCCTCATCGATCAATATGCTGTCGACTTCGTCCACAATGGCAAAATTGAGATCACCCTGAACCAACGCGTCATAATCGAACTTCATGTTGTCTCTGAGATAATCGAAGCCGAATTCATTGTTGGTACCATAGGTTATGTCGGCACCATAGGCCGCCTGTCTTTCGGCATCATCCAGACCGTGCAGGATAGTGCCCACTGACAACCCGAGGAACTGGTAAATGGTGCCCATCCATTCGGTGTCGCGGCGGGCCAGATAGTCGTTGACCGTAATGATATGCACGCCTTTGCCCGACAAGGCATTAAGGTAGGCCGGCAGAGTTGCGGCCAGGGTCTTGCCTTCGCCGGTTTTCATCTCGGCGATTTTGCCCTGGTGCAGCACAATTCCGCCGATAAGCTGGACATCAAAGTGCCGCATTTTCAGGGTGCGCAGGGAAGCTTCTCGGACAGTGGCAAAAGCCTCCGGCAAAATGTCGTCCAGGGTCTCGCCCTGCTCGATGCGCTGCTTAAAGATTCCCGTCTGAGCCTTGAGCTCCTCGTCACTCAAAGCCTGAATGGCGGGCTCCAATGCGTTGATCTGATCAACGACCGGCTGCAGACGCCTGAGTTCCCGCTCATTTTGACTGCCAAATACTTTTGTTAATAAATTCAATACCATTCAAAGATGTCCCCAGCGAAATAAATTTCATTAAACCGATGCGACGGTTGAGTTTATTATAACAGATTTATGGCCTGCCTCAACTACAAAATGATGTCTCCAATTTTCTACAAGTGATCAAAGCCGGAACCATTATTCCAACATTCCGGCAAGGGCGACGTCCTCGCTTGCGATCAACCTGTAAAAATAATACCGATTTAAATAAAAAAAAGGCGGGCACAATCGATGACGCAGGATTTACCGACCGGGCAGTAAGGGATCCCACTTCTCATGGGGGTGAACAGCTCGGCTGTCTGCCATGGTCGAAACGGGCCGGATAGGTTGGGAGTTTAGTTGAGGATATACTTTTCAGGATTGACCGGAATCCCGTTTAAGCGAACCTCGTAGTGGACGTGGGGACCGGTGCTGCGGCCGGTATTGCCCAGCAATGCAATGGTTTCCCAGCGTTTGACTTTTTCACCGCGCTTTTTTAGCAGCTTGACGCAATGCCCGTAGCGGGTAACCATGCCGTGGCCGTGATCAATAACAATGGTTTGGCCGAGCAGACCTTTTTTACCGGCGAAAGTCACCACACCGTCGGCGGTGGCCAGGACCTGAGTTCCCTGGCGAGCTGCAATGTCATAAGCTTTATGAAATTCGCGCCGACCGGTAAACGGCGATTTGCGATAACCGAATCTGGAGGTCACCCAGGACTTCACACCTCGGGAAATCGGGCGGATCGCGGGAGTGGATGCCAGAAGGTTTTGCTGATCCTGCAGGGATCTGAGCAGGGATTCGAGCTCCTCCTGCTGGGTGCCGGATGCGCGGCTGAGCTGCTCGATCTGCTCATGCATATCACGCATTAAACTGTTGTGCTTTTCCTTGAGGGGAATTTGGGCATCCAGATCCTCGGGGATGGACCCTCCCACACCGAATATATTTTCGGATTCGTTGGATTTTTCGATATTGGCAATGATCCGGATCTTCTTTTCAAAATTGTTTAAGGCCAGCAATTGGGCTTTCAGGGCGTTGATCTCAGCGGCGAAATCTTGAATTTGCTTGCGTTGAAGTTGGATCTCCTTCATTTGGCTGGAAAGGTAAACTTCCCGAGTCTGCAGCTGCGAGGTCGTTTCTCTCAGGTGATAGTAGTCATATACGATGTAGCCAACCACAACGAAAAACCCGATAAGAAGCGCCCCAAACAGGTGAATTGCAGTTTTGGATGTGCAGACCTGTTTTGCAGGTGCCCCGCTGCTGCCAAGTATAACAAACGAGATTTTCTTTCGCATGATCAATACACCTTTTATCCAACTTGCAGATTAATGCCCGAAACTTTGGATCGGATCTGCCCTGTATACATGCAAATTCCGTGCAAGGCCATAAAAAAACGCCTTTGGGCGCACTCACCCAAGGCGTCACGCAAGCAACCATACAGCAGCCCGGCTTTCTTCACCCCAACGGCACTAGCCCAATGGTTTTACGTCGCCATTTTACGGTGACTTTGCCCATTTGCTGGACGAATCCTCCCAAATTTTAACTATATTTGGAAGCTAAAATTTTGTCAAGAGCTAAATCCATAGCCCGTAACAGTCTGCCCGCTCCACTGTTTCTAAACCGCTGATCGTCCGCTTATCTTGAATGATACGATATCAAAGAGAAACTGATTTCAATACTTTGTATCGGCAGATCGGAAAAAAAACATTAGCTTTTTTTGCCGCTGCCTGCCAGCGAATCCAGATCTACAGGCCGTGACGCAAAACTGCAACCGGTTGGGGTATGCCAGGGCTGAAATTATTTTCATAAATAATTCCAGACCGTTATTTCAGATCTGCCCTCCTTGGGTGCCGGTCGCAGGCAATTGACGCCGGCGACCGAACGCATTCCGCAGGCACACCCGCTGCTGAAACTAAAAGAACATCATTTCAGCAGGTTGTATGGCCATAAATCTGCCGATTTACATCAAGCCCAGTTTGAACTTTAATGATTTCAGGGTGTTGACCATCAACATCGTAACGGTCATGGGGCCGACACCACCGGGTACCGGTGTAATGGAGCCGGCTATCTCCTTGGCTTCGTCGAAATCGACATCCCCTTTCAATATCGCAATTTTTTTGCCGGTTTTTTCGCTGATCTTTTCACCAACCCGATTCACCCCCACATCGATGACACAGGCACCCGGTTTAATCCACTGGGGTTTGACCAGTCCGGGGACACCGGCGGCCACGATTAAAATATCGGCCCGTTTACAGTGGCCTTCGAGATCCTTGGTACGGGTATGAACCACGGTTACAGTCGAGTTGGCGCCATCACCTTTTTGAAGCATCATATTGGCGATGGGTTTTCCGACGATATTGGAGCGGCCGACAACGACCACCTCGGCACCACTGGTTTCAACTCCGGATCGGACGATCATTTCCTGAATACCTGCCGGTGTGCAGGGAGGAAATTTCACCTCGTCTCCGCCGATCATCAGGCGCCCGACATTTACGGGATGAAATCCATCCACGTCTTTGTCGGGATCGATGGCATTCAGCACCTTTTTATCATTGATATGTTTGGGGAGGGGAAGCTGGACCAAAATTCCGTGGATACCGTCGTCCTTATTATATTTCTCAACCAGGGCCAGAAGATCTGCTTCCGAAATATCTTCAGGCTGGCTGTCCTGAATTTCTTTGAAGCCGAGTCGATTGGCGGTTTTAATCTTCAACGTGACATAGGAAATGGATGCGGGATTTTCCCCAACCAGAATGGTGACCAGTCCAGGCACAACCCCGTGCTTCTCTTTGATATCCGCCACTTCTTTTTGAATTTCATCAAGAATTACTTCACGAATTTCAGTCCCCTTGATTAAAGTTGCTGTCATCATCGACCTCCTTTTAAAAAAAAATTGATATTTACGCTCACCCCATCAATGCTACTTTCAAAATTAAGTATGTCGATCTTTCTAATGCAATAAAATTGCGATGTCAAGACGCGCGTTGCGGGTTGCGCGTTGCGCGCTGCGCGGTAATACACAGACGATCCGAACTCCTCTGTCTTCTGACCTCTGTCCTCTGTCTTCTGTTTTTATAGAGGGTACGGCACGTTGAGCAACCCGGCTGTTTCATCACA
Source organism: Deltaproteobacteria bacterium (assembly GCA_019312835.1). Classification (GTDB taxonomy): domain Bacteria; phylum Desulfobacterota; class Desulfobacteria; order Desulfobacterales; family JAFDCJ01; genus JAFDCJ01. The sequence continues at coordinate 5,352 of JAFDCJ010000047.1, read as the reverse complement.
TCCTATCATTATGTTCATATTTTGAACTGCCTGCCCGGCGGCCCCTTTGACCAGGTTATCAATGGCTGCGACCAGAATCAGCCGATTGTTGCGTTGATCAAATTTAAAGCCGATGTCACAATAGTTGGTACCGCGCACATGCAAGGTGTCCGGCAGCCTGCCATTGGCGCACAATCGAACAAAGGGCCGCTGTGAATAGGCCGCGGTATAACAATCGCTCACATCCTTGTCAGCTAAATCAACCCCAGGGGTTGCATAGATAGTGGTCAACATCCCGCGGGTCATGGGAACCAGGTGCGGCACGAAGGTGATGGATACGGCTTTTTGGGCTTCACGGCTCAAGATCGCATCCATCTCCGGGTTATGGCGATGGACCGCCACTTTATAGGGTTTGAAAGATTCGTTGACCTCGCAGTAATGGGACGCCAGGGCAAGCGACCGCCCGGCACCGCTTACACCTGATTTTGAGTCCGCAACCAGGCTGGCCGGGTCCAACAATCCTTTTTGGAGCAGCGGTACCAGGGGCAGGAGCACACTGGTGGGATAGCACCCCGGATTGCCGATCAATGTCGCATTCTTGATCTGGTCGGTATAGACTTCACTGAGGCCGTAGACGGCCTCTGCAAGCAGCTCTTTGGCAGTGTGCGCCTGATAGGTCGACTCATAGATGGCGGCGTCATTAAACCGAAAATCCGCAGACAAATCGATCACTTTTTTCTCACGTGCCAAAATATCAGGGACGAAGCTCATCGGAAGCTGATGTGGAAGGGCCAGAAAGACAACATCGCACCGGTCGCAGACCCGCTCAGCGGAATAGGCTTCGCAAGCAAGATCAACCTGTCCGGCAAAGGCCGGATAGACCTCAGCAAATCGCACGCCGGCAAACTGGCGGGAGGTTAATACCGTTATTTCCGCTTCCGGATGGCCTGAGAGAATTCGAACCAGCTCCGCTCCGGCATATCCGGTAGCCCCTACGATGGCAACACGGACCATGGCATGATCTCCTTTCAGAAAACGGTGACCCTGGCAGGCGTCACCTCAAAATTTGCATTCCTTATCAGAGACGGCCCGCAACTTCAAGAAGATTTGGAAAGGTTAACTTGATATGGGATTTGTACAAGTACTTATCTGAATATAACATCCGGTCTGCTTCAAAAACTCCCATGAAAATTCCAAGCACCGATAATCAAATCCCCAACAAATCCCAATGACCCAAATTCGAAATTCCAAACAAACGATCCGCCATTCTTTTGACGAATGGCACATTTATCGTCGGGCAATGGTTTGTGAAGAGCTAGCATACACCCATGGTGAACGTTTTGGCCATTGGATATAGGTATTTGAGATTTATTTGAGATTTGGTGCTTGGAATTTGGAACTTAAGAGGTTTGCGAGACTATCCTCAAGTCAAGCGACCAGATTTTGCCGTCTTAAAGCGCAGGCTGCAGGACAACCACCCATCCGACGGGATTTGAATTTAATTCGATAGGGGAAATAAGAACCGAAATGACCTGGGAATTAAAGCTGGCATAAAAAGAATATTTATGAACATCCGCCTGGCGCTGGACCAGTTTGAGACCTTCTACCAGCTCGGCGCGCTCCCCGTTGACGAACAATTCCGCCACCGGGCAGTTCAGGGTCTCAGCCGAATGCTTGCCGATGATTTCAAGGGCGGCCCGGTTGGCGTTGATAATCCGGGTATCGCTATCGACGACAATAATGCCTGCTGCGGCACAATCAAGGACGGCCTGATGAAACTGCAAAGACTTGAGCAATTCCATGGCATCGCGCCGGGGATAAACGTTGCCGGCGGCCAGAACTTTTTTATCCACTGGGGGAGAAAAAGGCTGGGTCTCGATTTCTGCCATAAACTCATTCAGTTTGATGGTCAGCTGATCAATCGGGCCTTTGGCGATAAAATAGTCGGCCCCGATCTCATTGAGCGAACCGAGCTGCTCGATCATGGTTCCCGAAAGCGCAATAATGGGAATGGGATTGCCATTGAACTTATGGCGAATGAATTTGAAGAACTGGAAGCCGTCCACTTTAGGCAGCACCAGATCGGCAAAAACGATGTCCACCGCAGTATCTTCCAGCACAGCGATGCCCTCTTTGCCGTTGTAGGCTTTCAGGACTTCATAACCTCGCCTGATCAGCAATTCGGTCAAGAATTCGACAAAAAAATAATCGCTATCGACTACCAGCACTTTTTTTTGCATTTTTATCCCCTATTCTACCGAGACGCGCCGCACTTCGCGGATGTCCGTTATTCCTTCAAATACCTTGTGGATCCCGTCCTGCTTAAGGGTCTCCATACCCTGCTTGGCCGCCATTTTGCCAAGCTCCTGGGAGGTGGCGTTCTTTTTGATCAGGATCTTAATTTCCGGCGTGCCTTCCATCAATTCATGGATGCCCAGGCGGCCCTTGTATCCGGAACCATTGCAGCGTTCGCAGCCAAGGGACCGGTAGAATTCCAGACGGGAATTGAAGGTGTACCCGGCCGCCGCCAGCGCCTTTTTCCCAAAATCAGCCTCAATATCCTCGAACTCTTCCCTGGAGGGGTTGTAAGATTCCTGGCACTTGGTGCATAACCTGCGGACCAGCCGCTGGGCTAAAACGCCGAGAAACGAATCGGAAATATTCAAGGCGTTCATCCCCATATCCAGAAGACGTGTCAACGTTTCCGGGGCATTGTTGGTGTGCAGGGTCGACAAAACCAGATGGCCGGTCAGGGATGCTTCAATGGCCGCTGCAGCGGTCTCGCGATCCCGCATTTCGCCGATCATAATAATATCCGGATCCAGCCTCAGAAAGCCGCGCATAATTCTTGCAAAATCAAGACCGATTTTGGGTCTCACCTGTACCTGCCGCAATCCTGACTGGGTGATTTCGATCGGATCTTCAGCCGTCCAGATTTTAACCCCGGGCTTGTTGATATGGCCCAGGGCAGCATGCAGGGTCGTCGTCTTTCCTGAACCGGTGGGGCCGACGCACAAAATCAAACCATAGGGTCGTTGAATAATTCTTTTCAAAACCTTCAAGTTGCGGTCCCGAACTCCGATTTCATCCAGCTTATAATTGTTGGCCCGGGTCAAAATTCGCAGGACAACATCCTCGAACTTACCGGCCGTGGGCATGGTGGAAACACGCAGTTCAAATTCAGGAATGCCTTTGCGTCGCAACTTAATTTTACCATCCTGGGGAAGACGTTTTTCGGCGATATCCAGCTCCGACATAATTTTGAGCCGGGAGACGATCGCCGGGGCCATGCTGTTGGGCACCTGGATATATTCATGACAGACGCCGTCGGTGCGGAATCGGATAGTGGTCTTGCGGGTCGTCGGTGACGGTTCGATATGGATATCAGAGGCGTCCTGACGAAAGGCGGTAATTAAAACCTGATCCACGAATTTGACCACCTGGCTCGACGACTCATCCAGGCTGGCGATATCGTCTTCTAGCTCTTCCTCCTCTTCAAAGGTAACGTCGGGAATGATATCATCCAATTCATCGAAATTGGCCGTGCTGGCGGACTCAGCGCGTGGATCGAAGAAATGGTTGATATACCTGTCGACATCCTCCTTGAACCCAACGCTGAAAATTATCTTCTGGTTGGGCATCAGGGCCTTAATGTGGTCTGTTTTACGCAAATCCTTGGGATCATCGACCAGGATTTCAACGCCGTCTTTACTCCAGCTCAACGGCACCCAGACATAGTAGAGCAAAAAGGACTTTTTGAGTTTACCTATCAACTCAAATGGAATGGGCATTTCTTCGTCAAAATCCCTGAAGGGGCACCCGAAATACTGTGACAGCGACTTGCCCACGTCATCTTTTTTAACTCCGAAACGGTCAACCAGCACAAACTCGACGCTTTTGTTCATATTCTTGGCGATCGTCAGTGCTTCTTGCAGCTGGTTGGTGTTGACGACTTTATTGCGGATCAGGTAATCGTACCGGGAACTGCTTGAAATTCTGGACTTCAAGGAATTAAGTCTTTCAAGGACTTCGGCGTTGGTGTTGTCAATTCCGGCCGCAGCTTCGTAAAGGTCGTAAGCAAGATCAAAGTGATTCTTTTTTTCCAGCTGAAGACCAAGCCAGAATTTGACCTGGGCGGTTTCTTTTTCTTTGATATTCTGTTTGTAAATAACCCTGTAAGCATCTTTGACGACATCCTCGGGTGGTTTGATATCCAGCAGGCACGTCAGATAGTCACAAACGATTTTGATGGGTGAGTAATCCGCTTCAGAATAATCAAATTTGCTGTAATCAATTTTGAGGAGTTTTTCGTATTCAGCGATGGCTTCTTCCATCAGTCCCAGCTCTTTTAAAGCTGCCGCACCATCTAGAAGGGTCGGCACATCATCGTGGCCGGAGAGGGTTTTTTTAAAAATGGAAATGTCTTCCTGGCTAACCCCCTGACTCTCCGTTTCTTCCAGATTTTCAATATCCTTTTTCAGCAGTTTAATTCTGGCAACTATCGTTTCGCGGGTCTGGCCGTCTTTGCCGGGCAACCTGGAAAGAACCTGCTCGTAAACCTGGAGCGCCTCTGTCATCATTCCCATGGAATGACAGGTCTCGGCCTCCTTAATTTTCATTTCTATTTCAGGCTGTCCCATCGCCTTGATATCATTCATAAAATTAAATCCGATTCAGCTGTTCTTGAATTTGCTATTCATGACACCCCCATGCTGCCGCTTACCAGTGTCTGGTTCAGCCAGGTCTTGCGCTCTGCAAGAATGATTGGATTTCAGGTATCAGCCTATGGCAGGACGATCCTGTCCTGAAAAGCTATCTCAAAAGGCCCACCGACAGAATAAGATCAGACGGGTCATCCAGCTACGCTGGAAGGCCCGACGTCAGGATAAGAACAGCTGGGTCATCCAGCAACGCTGGAAAGCCCGTCCCCGCCGCGCGCGTCTCGGCGTAGCCTTTAGGCGAAAACGGAATCTTGAACCAAAATCCTTTTTCGAGATGGCATCTACATAGCACATATCTGCTATCGGCTGTTTTAAGGCAAACTTTAGGTCACTTAGATTGATTATTTCGGGGGTTTACCGGATAAAGGAGGGGATGCAGACGGGTGATTTTGAATTCGGTGCTTCAGTCTTGACAAGAATTATTTTTAAATTATTTTTTTCTCTGCTATAATTTCATTGGGTATGGAAAAAAAGCTCGGTCGCATCCGGCAGATTGATGCCGGCCGCCATTGCGATTCTATTTAGATTCCCAAAGGAAGATTTATGCCAGTTTATGAATACGAACATCGAGAAAAACCATGCGCGATGGGAAAGGTGTTTGATATTAACCAGTCCATCAATGACAAACAACTGACCCGGTGCCCGGCCTGCT
>JAFDCJ010000046.1 GCA_019312835.1 Deltaproteobacteria bacterium | reverse complement strand
TCTCCTCGGTCGTTCCCGGATAGGTGGTGCTTTCCAGAACAATCAGCTGCCCCCGGCGCAGGTTCTTTGAAATGGTCTTCGTGGTTTCCACCAGATAGGACAAATCCGGTTCCATCTTGTCTGTCAGCGGGGTAGGCACACAAATCAATATACAATCGGCTTCCGCCAGGCGCCCAAAATCAATGGTTGCGTCAAACTGCTTGCTTTCGATCATTTCTTGGATCGGTTCGGTGGCAACATGCTTAATATAAGATTCACCGTGTAAAAGGCGGTCAATTTTGCGCGTGTCCAAATCGAAGCCAATTACCTTGAAGCCTTGCTTGCCGAACTGGATGGCCAGCGGCAGGCCCACATAGCCCAGACCGATGATGCCGACAACCGCCTCGCGGTTGTGGATCGATTCCAGCAATTTGGCGTTGCTTGCATTCCGTTCATTGGTACCCATAATTTTATCCTTTCAATCACGCCAAGGCGTGATTAGACGTTCGAACTGCCCGCAATGCTTTGAAACCGGCACAAAGCATATCTAATAATTTGGTTCATAACTCAATGATTATGCTAACTCAACGCACTATGCATGGCAGGCGGGTGTTCATTTTTTCAGTTCTTCCTACCCAAAAACAACTCAGTGTTTAGGGAGAATACCCTGTCCCCAGCAGTCTTCGCGCAGCGTTTGGATAAGAAGCTGCTTTAACTGCGGTTTTGTTTTCTATTTTTCAATCAGCGACCCATGGACCGCGCTGTGTTTTTAATCATTTATTGTTCCCTTCTTGGCGGCTGCTTCCGGCAGACGGGATGGTTTCCTGTCGGCTGTTCGGCAACCGGGCACAAAAATAGCCGAAAGTGTCCTGCAGCTGTCCGCTCAGAAAGGTTTTTCGTTCATCGGGTACATACGGGTGTTGAAATTGCTTTCCCTCAAAGAGCGGCTGCCGGCCACCCAATTCCCGGTGTTTGGCCTTGAACTTTTCCATTGAGCAGACCAATTTTGCGGGATTGCCGGCGACTACAGAATCGGGGGGAACGTCCCGGCTTACCACCGACCCGGCTCCCACAATAGCATTGGGGCCGATGGCGACATTGCACATGACCGTACTGTTGGCACCGATGAAAACGTGGTCGTGGATTCGCACCCGCCCGACCTTGACCAGGTCCCCGGCCCAGGCGGAGGTAGCGTCGTGGGTGAGAATGGTCACATACAAACTAATGACCACATCGTCACCGATCTCCAGCAGATAAGGCAGGCGGCCGTCGACATAGGAAGGATAAAGAATAGAGGAGTTTTTGCCGATGCGGACCCCCTGCTTTCTGAGGTACTCGGGATAGTAGCCGCTGTCAACGAGCAGGCGCATGCGCCGAAAATAATGGCCGAGTTTCACAATCAGGTTCATGATTTACCTCCTTTGCCCGCCGATCCGCTTCCCCACCGATCCTCCCTGAGGGTCCGCCTGATGAGCTGTATCATCATTCTGGCCTCGTCCTTCTTGTAGTCGGCATTGCTGGAGCGGGAAAGAAAATTCTTTAAAAAGACTGTTGCATTCCAGCCCAACTCGATGACCACGATGGACAGCAGTCGCAACCAGCCATGCATCTTTCTATAATATCTAAACTCGCTGGTCAAACGGACCGATATCATCTGCCGGCCCTTTGCAGAGATCTTTCCGGGTACCTTGACTGTGCTCTGTCCCCCGATGTGAACGATCTCCGCATGCGGATAGAAGACAACTTCCCAGCCGGCCCGCCGCGCGGTAAGGCAGTAGTCTATCTCTTCAAAATAAAGAAAATACCGCTCATCAAGCACTCCGATATTCGCCATCGTTTCCCTGCGTATCAGGAAATAGGCGCCCACGACCCAACCCACGGTTCTGGGCTCCGAATGGTCCCACCAGGTATAATCGACCCGTCCAAAAAATTTTGACCCCGGGAAACGCGCTGCAAGTCCGGTAATATGGAGAAGTTTATTCAAGGGGCCCGGCAACATGCGGGCCGAGGCCTGCATCGTTCCATCCGGATCGGTTAACTTGCACCCCAGCACGCCGATATTCGGATGATCATCCAGATATTGAATGGTCTTTTCCAGAGCTCCTCCGGACAGAAAGGCATCGGAATTGAGCAGCAAAATATAACGCCCCCTGGCGATTTTCATCGCCGGATTGTTCCCGCCGGCAAATCCCCTGTTTTCATCAGACCGGATCAGGTGGGCTTCCGGAAATTTGGCCGCCACCATATCGGCGGACCTGTCAGCCGACGCGTTATCCACCACCAGGACCTCGTGTCGAACCGCGGCGGCATGCTTGCGGACATGCTCCAGACACTGACGGGTGACATCTCTGGTATTGAAGGAAACAATCACAATGGAGACATCGATGATTTCATTGTTGGCGGACAGGTATGTATGGGGCACAGGTCACCTCCGGGTGCATGTGACTTAGCTGAGCAAATGAAAGCCCGGGAAAAGATCAATCCCAAATAAAGATTTAATCAAGTAAAGAAGAAAAATTGTTTCCCCCAGCACAATGAGCATCAGCGTTAAGATAACGGCCCGGGTCGTGATGGACCGGACCACCCGCCTTGCGAGCGGCAAAGAATCAGGGCCACTGAAAGGGGCGTCTTTTGCCATGCAAAACGACAGCCAATACCTTTTCTTGAGCAGCCTGAGGGGTAATCGCAAATCATAGCAAACTTCGTCTGCAGGCGCGGGCACCTGTCCGGTGGGGCGATCGGAATTGTCTGCCGGTAAAACAGCTCGCATCGATATTTGTCACCTCCGAATTAATGAGTCCTTATCGGTAATCGTAATAACCGGCGTTAGGCGCTGTCCAGGGGGATGGAGGGGATGCTTTCCAAACGTCTACCCAATTTCAGGCGTTCAAATTGCCAGGCGCGCAATGATTTGCGAAACCCCGGGTGTTCATAACGCGGCGTGCGGGTCACCCAGCCTTTTATATACCCCAGAACAATGAGGATGCCCCCCACCACAAACGGTCTTTCCCGCATGCGGTACGCCCCCACGGCCAGGATGTACACGGGGTGGGTGCCCATAAAATACTGCCCCCAACCCCAGCGGATGCGGCCGTGATAGACACTTTTGAAAGAAGAGCCCATCAGACGGTGGTCGTGAATGATGACTTCCGAATCCCGAAAACTCTGGGTTCGCCAGCCTGCCATGCGGCAGCGGTGATAAACGATTCCGTCCCACATTACCTGCCGTACAAACCCGCCGGCGTCCTCGAAGCATTTGCGCCGGTAAAACTGCATCCCCCCCACCACCATTTCATCGGCATGCCGCTCCTCGGTCAGCTGACCGTCTCCAAGGTCTAGAAATAGCTTGCCGCTGGCGCCGCCGAGATAGGGGTCCTGGTCGAATTTCGTAAAAATGGTTTCAAAATACCGGGGGCCGAAAGACAGGTCGCCGTCCATCTTGCCGATATAGTCATAATCGGCGGTTTGAATCTGGTCGTATCCGTCGTAAAAGGCTTCGATCACCCCGGGACCGACTTTGCGCACCCCGCGGTCGGGACGTCTGACGTAGCGGATCCACGGATGCTCGCGGGCGGCTTCCTGAATAATCTCGGCGGTCCGGTCCGTGGACCCGTCATCGACCAGGATATATTCGGTGGCGCGAACCGTCTGATTGATCATGCTTTCGATGGTTCGGGGAAGATATTTTTCTTCGTCGCGCACCGGCGAAATAATAACGTAACGGGGCGTATTTGCGTTCATCGCTTTTCCTCTCTGAATAATTTGTCCAGAACAGCCACATTTTTCGAAAGTTCAAATTCGGCTTGTACCTTGGCCTTGGCATTGGTTCGAAAATCGTTCTGAAGATGGTCATCGGACAGCAGCCGGGCGATGGCACCGGCGAGTTCGGCGGGATTTTCCGGCTCGGCCAGCAGACCGCTTTGACCGTCTTCAATGAGCTCCGGAATTCCCGAAATGCGGCAGGAAATCACGGGCACCCCCGCCAGCATGGCTTCCATCAAGACCACCGGAATGCCGTCCATGTCTCCGTGGCGGTCTTTTTTGCAGGCCAGAACGAACATATCCAGACCCTGCAGCCACTCCGGAACCTGCTCGTGTGCCAGCGGCCCCTTGAAATGCACCTGCTCCGCCAGATCCCCGTCGCTGACCAGGGCCTGCAATTCGGACTGCATCGGGCCGTCTCCGGCTATTTCGAGATCAAACGCTATTTTTCGGTCTTTGAGCATTTGGCAAGCCCGAATCAAATCATCGATTCCTTTTTTCTCCACCAGCCGGCCGAGGGTTCCCATTTTGGGTATCGGATGGGACGGGCAGGCAAAACGGGCGGCAAACGCCCCGGGGTCGACACCGCAGCGAACGACATGGATTTTGTCTTCCGGGCAGCCCTTTTTGATCAGAAACTGCCGGTTGTGTTCTGAAATCGTCACCGCAAATTTGGCGCGCCGCACTTTTTGCTCCAACAGCCAGCCCCTTTCAAAAATATCGTTGGCGTGGGCGGTAAAACTGAAGGGGATGGCGGACATCCCGGCGGCGTACATGGCGATGTCGGTGGGGATGTGCGCAAAATGCACGTGAAGATGCGTACAGTTTTCATCCAGCAAAATCCGGCCTACCCGGGCCGCGACAGCGAAGCGGTAAAGCAGCCCCAACCCGACGCGATTGAATAATCCCACCCGTCCGGCGTCGCCGATCGCAGACGCCAGGACGCGCAAATACCGGACGGGCCGCCTGGCCAGCAGGTACAGATTGTCCCCTAGCATTTTGCTTTTGGGCGTCCGGTAAAGGTATTCGGTTCTGGACCCAAGGTCTTCGAGCGCATCCCCTTCGGCCGGGGAATGCGGCAGATGCACGGACAGGGGCACCACCCGGTGGCCGCTCTTTTCGAGCCCCAAAATTTCGTTGTAGACAAAGGTGGCCGAGAGCGCCGGAATTTCAGGGGCCAGATAGGCAATTTTTTGTTGATTCTTCATCGTGCCGAGATTTTCTTCAAATTTTTAGCGGAACATAAAAAAAGTATTTATCTCTCACCACAACCACAGCTAAAAGCGTGCCAAATATATTTATTTCACGTATCCATCTGAAACTTTTAGATATATCTCTTTGAACCGAATGGTTGAGACAACCGCTGATATATCAAATTGATAGAAAAATAGGATCAAACCGTGCTATTTTGAGAGTTCCCGGAATGATGAATATCTGATTATCTCCCACCTTTAAGGGCGGGACAATGCTAACCGCCCGGTCCGTTCGTCACCGGCTTTCTTTCGGATGGCCGTTGGACCTCAGCGTGATGTCGTCGTTTAACAGATGGCCAAAATCCGTTTTTCCATCTGCATACAGCCCCCAGTGAGCTTCACAAATGGACGGACCCGCCGGCCCCCAATCCTTTACGGCCTGCAGTACCAATTTTTCATCCTGGAAGACACTAATGGATCCTTGTTCACTGACCACGACTTCTATTCTCACCCACTGTTTCATCGGAAAAGCAAGACGGGCTGAGCGTTTAAATCGGCCCTGGCCGAATTTCGGGACGTGAAACAGCACCAGCACCGGCTGCCCGTCCTCGGTGTCTAGGTTCACGCCGAACAGATCCTGCCAGTTTTTGACATTGGTGTAGGTAGCCAGGCTGACCCAGCCCCGTTCTTGAGCCGGCGGCGCAGACAGCCAGACGTAAAATGAGGAATAATAGCTGCCGTACAGGCACTTTTCAAGATTAAGTGTGGGATACAGCCGGTGAACCGCTTTCTGGCCCGCCGAACAAAAAATCTGGCTCTCGGAAACATACCCGCGGCCTGAACCCGTGGGGTCCGGCACCACCATCAGCCAGCCGCAGGAAGTGTCGGCATGCCGCCAGAAGTATTCGCTGAAGTCACCGCTCTCGTGGTTGGCAACCCACTGGAATTCTGCTCGGGAATAGTGGTTCCGCAGCCGGTCGAGTTCATCGGCGCCGATGGCCGCCGACGGCAGGGCCATCAGGAGAATTGCCGTAATCATCCAATTCATTGGATTTTCCTTGAGTTTCCCCCCAATGAGATTGTCTATTGCCTCATTTTGATCACCTTGGCCGGAATCCCGGCGGCGATGGAATAGGCGGGGACATCTTTACTGACCACGCTGTTGGCGCCGATCACGGCTCCCTCACCGATCGTAACCCCGGGCAAAATACAGCTGCCGCGCCCGATCCACACATCGCGGCCGATATGAATCGGCTCGGATGTGTGCGGCTGATAGCGCATAGGTTCGCCGCGTTTCAGGCCGTGATTGGCATCGCGAATGGAAACGTATTCTCCGATGATCGTCCAATCATCGATAGATATTTGTGAGTAGGAAGTGAGGGTACAGCCCCTGTTGAGTCGGGTGTCGTCGCCGATCCGGATGTGCCCGGCTTCATCGGTTCTCAGTTCGACGTCCATGCCCAGGCGACATCGCCGCCCAAGCTCTATATTCGCCGTTCCCGAGACATGCACCCGCCCGTCGCACTCGACCGAAAAATCCATATCGCTGACGTCTGCTGAAAGCCGCGCCGTAAAATAGATCCGCCGCCAGAGGAACCGGAAGGGATGCGCCAGTTTGAACAAGAGGATAATCGGCAGGCCGATCATTTTCATCATGGTGTGTTTCATGCCGTCCTCCATAGCCTTTTCCAAATACCGCCAAAAGCGCCGGGGATGGGAAACGATGATATTTTCTGGCGCTCATCGCTTGAAAAAAAATGTTTTTGAAAAATATTCAAGATCAGCAGACTAAAGGCAACATAGAACAGGCCGACAACCACCAGGAGACCCAGTTTTGGCCACCGCGACGGTTCTTCCGCCAGCCATAAAAAATTGCACAGCATTTTGACCGGCAGCCCCATGCCGAACATCATCACCACCGGCGGTAAAACCTTTTGTAAGAAACGCGACCAGGAAACCTCGAAAAGGCGATTGGAACGCCAAAGAAAATATACGGAGCCCACCGACTGGCCGATGCAATAGGCCAAGGCGCCCCCCGCAATGCCCAGCCGATGGATCAAAGGAACCGCAGTCGCCAGTATGAGCAAAGTCGATAGGATCATGTACTGGATTTCATATTTGGGTTTTCCGATTCCGCGCGCACAGGCCGTTCCTATTCCGGTGAACAGGTTGATAAACGTACCGACGGCCAGGATCTGCATGACGTAAACTGATTCATCAAAGCCCGTGCCCACCCATGTTTCGATGATCTGGGGCGCAAAAAAGATCAGAAAGGCATAGGGTATGCTCGAAAGCATCATCAGATAGCGTGTCGATTCGAGGTAAAGCCGTTTCAACCGCCGTTGCTGTGAGCTGCCTTCAAGATGTGAAGCGGCCGGCATCAAGGTGCCGGAGATGGCACCCGGCAGCATCAGACCCATATTGGGAAGTTTCCTGCCAATCTCGTAGATACCCGCAGCCTGCAAATGAAGGATTCGGGTGATAAAAATCCGATCCAGGGAGTTGATCAACAAAGTCAGTAAGCCCAGCAGGTTCATCTGATTCCCGAATCCCGCAAAAGCTTTGAGGGCTTCCTTACGGTAAAGTCTGACACTGACACGCAGAAAAGGAAACACCCGATAGGCGAAAAAAGCACACAAAATGATCGTAACCACCAGGCGCACCACGAATGCCCACAGCAATGCAAAGACGCCGAATCCCGTCTCAAAAAATACGATAATCAATGCGATTTCGATAGCCGAAGCAGCCAGCAGAATTTTGCGCACCAGAACTATTCGCTGTTCACCCTCGAGAATGCACTGAAAGCCGGCCAGGCTGGTATTCAGTACGAATATGCTGGCCGTCCCTAATAGAAGCAAGCGCGCAGTTTCGTGCAAATCAGTGTCGATTCCCAGCAACGACAACAGGCTGGGAATCAGCCACCATAAGACACACAAAATTACAGCCGAAAAACCGCTCATCGTGATCAAGCCGGTCGAAAGCAGTTCGTTGAGCTTTTCATTTTCGTTGCGGGAGCGGTAATCGGCAGCATAGCGAATGTAGGTATTGTTAAATCCGAAGGCCGTCGTCGCCAAATAGCTGAGAATCACAAAGCAATAAGACCATAGCCCGTATTCCTCGATCGTGACATAGGATAAAATGAGCGGTGTGAGAACCAATCGCGATCCCAGGTACCAGACATTGTAGATCACTGTAAAAAGTGAGTTTCGCGACAGTGTTTTCGCCAGGTTTTCTTTATCTATAGACCCGTTGTCCATAAGACTTTTACTGCCCTTTTACCGGCGGATGAGGCTTGGTCCGCCGGGGCTTCGCCGCCCGGGAATGGGCCGGGCGGCATCCGCCGTCCTGGTAATATGCCAGATATCCCGTGCATACTCATTGATGGTTCGATCGCTGGAAAACTTTCCCATGCGGGCCACATTCAGAACGGATTTGCGAACCCACCCGGCAGGTTCCAGATAATCTTCGGATACGCGTTGCTGCGAATTCAGGTAAGCCGCGAAATCCGCCAGGTGGAAATAATAATCGCCGTGATCGAGCAAATTTTGCCGGATCGGCGCGAAAAGGCCGGCCTCACCGGAACAAAACATGTCCCCGCCGATGGCGTCGACGACCCGCTTGATGTCGTCGTTCTGATCGTAATAGCCCCGGGGATCATAAGCGGAACGCATTTGACGGATGTCGTCCACCGTCAACCCGAAGATATAAATATTTTCCGGACCGACTTCTTCGCGTATCTCCACATTGGCGCCGTCCATGGTCCCGATGGTCAGCGCCCCGTTTAAGGACAGTTTCATATTGCCGGTTCCGGAGGCTTCCATTCCTGCGGTGGAAATCTGTTCGCTCAGATCGGCGGCCGGAATGATTTTTTCGGCCAGAGACACCCGGTAGTCCGGGATGAACGCCACCTTGATCTGGTCCCTGACCCGCTTGTCATGGTTGATGACCTCCGCAACACTGTTGATCAGTTTGATAATCCGTTTCGCCGCGGCATAACCGGGGGCGGCTTTGCCGGCGAATATGTACGTGCGGGGGACAACCGGTACCCGGCCATCTTCGATGATGCTCAAATACTGATGGATGATGTGCATCACGTTGAGCAGCTGACGTTTGTATTCATGGATCCGTTTGATCTGGACGTCAAACAGGGTGTTGACATCGACCGTGATCCCGCAGGCACTTCGAACCAGACGGGCCAGGGTTTGTTTGTTGGCCTTTTTGGCGGCTGAAAATTCTTGCTGAAATTCCGGGTCCGCGGCAGCGGCCTCCAGCGCCCGCAGGCGCTCAAGGCGGGTAATCCAGCCGTCGCCGATGGTTCTTGTAATCAGTGCCGCCAGCGGCGGGTTGGCCTTCAGAAGCCAGCGCCGGGGGGTGACGCCGTTGGTTTTATTGTTGAATTTTTGGGGCCAGAACGCGTGAAAATCCGGGACCAGTTCGCTCTTTACCAACTCCGAATGCAGCGCGGCCACGCCGTTGACCGAATGACTGCCGGTGATGGCTAGATGCGCCATGCGCACCTGCGGCGAATCGCTTTCGCCGATAATGGACATGCGTTGCAAACGCCCCGCGTCACCGGGCCACCGGTCGCTGACTGCTTCCAGAAAGCGCCGGTTAATTTCAAAAATAATCTGCATGTGCCGGGGCAAGACCCGTTCCAGCAAAGATACCGACCAGGTTTCGAGCGCCTCGGGCATCAGGGTGTGATTGGTATAGCCACAGGTCGAGCGGGTGATCCGCCAGGCATCCGCCCACTCCAAGTTTCGTTCGTCGATCAGTAGGCGCATCAATTCCGCCACGGCCAGCGCCGGATGGGTGTCATTCAGCTGGATGGCCACCTTTTGCGGAAAGGCCTCCAGGTCTTGATGGACCCGCAGATAGCGTTGCATGATATCGCGCAGGGCGCAGGCCACCAGAAAATATTCCTGAATCAGGCGCAGTTCTTTGCCGGCCGTTACGGAATCCGAGGGATACAGCAGCTTGGACACGGTCTCGGATTGAATTTTCTGTTCCACCGCCCGGAAATAATCGCCGTCATTGAAGATCTGAATGTCAAATTCTTCCGAGGTGC
>JAFDCJ010000045.1 GCA_019312835.1 Deltaproteobacteria bacterium | reverse complement strand
CGGCCGGGTTGGCCAGATCCCTGCCCAACGCGCGCAGGGTCATTGCATAAACCGGCAGCTGGGTGCGGCAATGCCAGTCTAAAAGCTTCGCCAGACGCTCCTCGAGCAAATTTTGCTGATCGCTGTCCAGGGAAATATAATCGCTGACATACCAGGGGATCAGCCAGTCCAGGTGCTGATACATGAGGCGGGGACCGCAACCCGTTGAAGCCAGCGCTATAAGGATAATGACCGCGATTTTTTTCATGATGGTAGTGTTTAAGATGAATTGCTAAAATAAGGCAAGCATAATTTCATCACTAATAGCACTGGGTTGGGGTTGACTTAAGATGGGGGGGTGCGGCCCGATGGCCCGGGGCGGCTACCCGCCTGCTCATGGGTGGGTTTTTGTAGAGATAAGTACAAAACCGGGGTAAATTTGAGCAGACCAACACAGAAATTTGTATAGAAATATACAAAAAGATACCCGCTGTCTCCGGGGCATGACCATCATCAGGTTATTTAGCAGGGCGAACCAGGACTAGTTCAACATCTCCGCGACCACATCCAGTAATTCCTGCAACGCAAAGGGTTTGTCCAGGGTTCGGGCGCCCAATTTCTTGGCCATATCAAAGTCGATATCGGTACCATACCAACCGCCGCCTGACATGGCGATAAATTTGACGTCAGGATGCGCCTTATTCAGCTCGATAATGGTTTCAATGCCTTCTTTTTCCGGCATGATGATATCAGTTATGATCATATCGGCGGGTTTTTCATAAAACCGCTGGATCCCCTCGGCCCCATCGGCTGCCTCAACCACATCATAGCCGGCTTTTGATAAAACCTGCCGCAAAACGCTGCGAAACGGCTTCTCGTCATCAATCACCAGAATCACCGGAGATGAATTGGCCGGCCCGGCCGGGTAAAAATCGTCCGCCGGCTGTTGATCGGTCTTCGAAAATCCATGTTCGCCGGCTGGCAGCGGCTTCATCCCCTTTTCCGGCAACCCCCGATTGAAGGCCTCGCTTTCCAACGCTTCGACATCCGTATATACACGGCCGTCGCAAAGCGGAGCCGATGAATTAAGCTCCTCAAAATGACCCATACATGCTCCTTTTTGATAGCAGCTGAGAAAAAACGACCGGTTTTTCGAGCGTTTTTGCATGCAACCGCACATAACCGTTTTTCGGGGTTCGAAAGGCGGTATCCCAGGCTGTAAAATTGTTTTGGCCCACCCTTGCCGGTGGTTTCTTCAATGGCTGCTATTCCCCCTCACCGGATTGGGTTCAACAATTATGCCAACCCGGTTATTTTTTTTATATGTATAGTTTTCAACAGGTTATAAATCACTCGCTGTTGACTGATCCTGAAAGACTGACAATTATTGTCAGTTTTGATGACCGTTCATGTCACCTCGGTCCTTTTTTGTCTTATCAATTCGATCCGAATATGGTAATAAAGCAGTTGCCGCAAAAGGCGCTGCATTTAACCTGCCAAATCTTTAGGTGAATCTTATGAATGCTTCGACATGGAAATTATCCAAAGCACGTTTGGATCTCAGTTCTCCGAAACGACGCCGGAGCCCTAAATTTCATACCAGAACACGTACGGAGTCCAGCAGCGGGCTGCCGGATTCGATGGTGCTGGCGGTCATCTTTATTGCCTGTATTTACTGGGTGCTGGATTCTATCTTAAATATATTCTTCGAAAACAAATTTAACCTGATCGCCGAGCTCATCGGTCCGGACCTGTATGACGTCTATCTGCGCATCATTGTGCTATGCCTGTTTGTCATGGTTGGCTCCCACGCCCAGACCATTATCAACAAACTCAAAGACGCCAAGCAAAAGCTGAATGAATCGGAAGAGCTGTGGCGCTCTCTGGTGGCAACTGCACCGGATGTGATAACGGCCGTCGACCAGAATGGCATTATCCGCTTTGTAAACCAGGACATATTTATGCTGCCCCGGGAAAAGGCCGTCGGCAAGAGTATCTATAAATTCCTCCCTGAAAAGTATCGTTACCTGGCGAGGGAAAGCATTGAAAGCGTCTTCGAGACGGGTGAGTCGGATAGCTTTGAAGTCCGTATGGGAACCCGGCGCAAACCGACCTGGTACACTTACCGGGTCGGTGCCTTGAGATTGGGCCGGCAGGTCATCGCCGCCACCATCATCTCTTCGAATACCACCGAGTTCAAACAGGCCGAAGAGCTGCGGCGCTTTAAGGAATTATTCGATAACGTCACCGAAGGTGTCTTTCTTTTCAACCGCAAGGGCCGGTTTATCGAATCCAACGAACGGGTGCTGGAGAGCACCGGATATGCCAAAGAGGAATTTTTGGAATTGAACGTCTCCAAAATCGTCGAGACCGACCAGGTCTCCTTCATCGAGGAGATGCTGACAAAAAAAAGACAAAAAAAAGAGGCCCGCTTCGAAATCAACGTCAAGACCAAAAAGGGCGACATTATCCCCAATGAAATCAACTGCCGCTATATTTCATATCTGGGCAAACCCTGCTTTTTAGCCGTGGCCCGGGACATCACGCAGACCAAGCAGCTGCAAAATCAGCTGCTGCGATCGGAACGGCTGGCTGCAACCGGCCAACTGGCGGCTTCCATCGCCCATGAAATCAATTCCCCGCTGCAGGGCATAACGGCGTTGCTGAGCGTGATTCGGATGCGCCATGAAAATGATAAAGAGCTCTTGGAAAAATTGGATCTGATCAAGAGCGCGTTTGTAAGCATCCGCAATACCGTGCGCAGCCTCATCGATCTTAACCGCCCGGGCAAGGAAAAAAAGCAGCCGATGGACGCCAATAAGGTAATTGCCAACACCATGGCGTTGATGGTCAGTCATCTGAAAAAAAACATGGTCAACATCAAATTGAACCTGGCAGCCCCGAGATCCAACATAACCGGCTCTCCCCAGCAGATCGGACAGGTGATCATGAACCTGGTGAACAACGCCCTGGAGGCCATGGTCGACACAACCGATTTCAAAGAAAGATTAAGACAGCCGGCGTCCCTCGGGGGGGAGATCGCCATCGATACCAGCTGCCGGGACGAAAAAATCATCATAACCGTAAAGGACAGCGGTCCCGGCATATCGGATAAGGACCTGAATTATATTTTCGATCCCTTCTACACCCGCAAAAAAAAGATGGGAATGGGGGTCGGGCTATCGATCTGCCACGGTATCATCGAAGACCATCGGGGCACGATCACGGCCCAAAACGCACCGGATGGCGGGGCGGTGTTTACCATCGAGTTGCCGCTGGCGCAAACGGCATCAGATTAGCGGCTATCTCAAAAGGCTGAGATCGGACGGGTCATCCAGCTGTGCTGGAAAAATTTTATAGCATATTCAAAGGGTTACTGATATTTTTACGTCAGTTGGATGTTGCCCGCAGGATATTATTCAGAACCAGGGCAAAACAGCCTAAAATTACTATTTCTCCAGTTCCTCCTTTACCGCAAGACCTATCCTTTCAATCGTCACCGGCTTCTTTATAAATTGGCCGGCACCTAATCTTTGGGCTTCCCTGACCTCATCCGTTTCTGCGAATCCGCTGACGATAATTGCTTTTTGGTTAGGATGAATCTTAATTATCTGCTCGTATGTCTCACGACCATTTATGCCAGGCTCCATAATCATATCAAGCAATATTAAATCAACCGGATTTTCCTTCACATATTCAACCGCTTCCTCACCACTGGAAACGGCCTTCGGTTTATAGTCTAAGGCATCCAGCACTTCGCAGGCTATCTCAAGCTGACCTGGCACGTCATCAACAACCAGAATGGTTTCTCCGTTTCCTTTGTAATCTTTAATCGGTATGGACAGGTCCTTATCCGATATTTCTTCCCTGGTTACGGGAAAATACAAATCAAATGTCGTGCCATTCTCGTCACTTTTCACATCTATGTAGCCCTTGTGATCCTGCACAACGTTCCAGACAACTGCCAAACCTAAGCCCGTACCGCTTCTGCCCATAATCTTCTTTGTATAGAACGGCTCAAAAATCCGATCGAGGTCATCCGGCAATATTCCCGGCCCGTCGTCTGAGACGGACCATATCACATATTCCCCTTCGTTGACGTCGCTGTAGCCTTTTATAGGTTTATCGACATAGCGATTCATGGTGGATATGATAACATTGCCGTGAGCATCCAGCGCCTCGGCAGCGTTCGAGACCAAGTTCATTACAACCTTTCTGAGGTGGGCCTTGGAGCCGCTTATGTTAAGCAATTCATTATCAAGCCTTGTCTTGATAGCGGCTGTTGGATGAAGCTGTTCAAGTTTACAGAGCTCTGGAGACCGCAGGTATTCTTTAACTAATTCATTGAGGTTCAGTGGTTCTTTGGTGCTGGCGACACCTCTTGCCACTGTTAATAGATCCCGCACAACGGCGACCGCTCTGAGTCCGGACTCGCGTATGGCCTCAATGTGTTTCCTGTGCTCGCTGTCTGTCGGCAAGTTTATCAAAAGCAAATCCGGATAAGTGACAATCCCTGATAATATGTTATTCAGATCGTGAGCAACCCCTCCTGCCAGAATTCCCATGGATTCCATCTTATTTAATCTGGCGAGCTTTTCTTCACTTTCCCGAAGAGCCTCCTCCGTTTGCTTGCGCTCGGTAATGTCAGCATCGGTTCCAATCAACCGAACCGCATCGCCGCTTTCATCTCGAATGGCTTTGCCCCGGACCATTATCCAGCGATTGGAACCATCCTTGTGCAACATGCGGTGTTCAAATATATATTCGGGCGTTTTTCCATCCAGACATGCCTGGGCGGCTTCCATTACAGCCTGGCTGTCTTCCGGATGTACATATGTTACCCATGTCTCTATATCGTTTGGAATCTCGTCATCGGTATATCCTAAAATGGCTTTAATATTCGGATCGAGATAGAAATCACCTGTCTTGATGTCCCAATCCCAGACACCTACCTTGGCTGCGGATGTCGCCAATCTATTTCTTTCCACACTCACCCGCAATGTCTCTTCCACCTGCTCGAGATGCGATTCAAGCTCTTTAATCCTTAGCTCCAATTCTTCATAAGATGGTTTTATCGCCATGGTCAGGTTCTCCATATTCAAAAAATTGGAAGGGCATCTTCGCCATCAGGGCGCCCTTTTTCGCATACCAACCACGCCAGTCCTCTTATCCGTTTGCCTTCATTTCCCATCTGTATTCTGTCTTCCGTCCACTGTTCTATGGGTTCTATCCGCTGCCTTCGGTACCGTATCCTCTGTTCTCTGTCCTTTGCCCTGGGTCATCTGCTTTCTCTCTTCGGTCTGATGACTGGCCAAAACCAGCCAGCAAATGGCCACCAGCGCGAAGGCGACCAGTTTCGCTTTCCAGTTTTTGATGAAGAAATCCTCCAGAAAACCCCGGATGGTCGGCACCTGGATTTCAGGCCCACCAAGCCATTTCTTGAGCTGCTCCTGCAAAGCCTCCGGCTGTTTCCAATGCTCAATCTTCCCGCCGACAATGCTGGCCACCTCGGATCTTTCTTCGGAGACAACCAGGCAGACCGCATCGGTCATCTCCGACAGGCCCAGGGCAGCACGGTGGCGGGTTCCATATTGCTCCGGCAGGTCCCGGCTTTCGGACAGGGGCAGAATGCAGCCCATATGGGTTAAGCGGTCCCGGGATATGATCACCGCGCCATCATGGGCCGGGGCATGATGGTTGAATATGCTCTTGATCAGCATGGGGTCGGGGATGGCCATAACTTTTTGCCCGGCATGGACCAGCTGAGAGGGATTGTCATCTCTTGTCAGCACCACCAGGGCACCGGTTTTTTCCGCCGCCAGGTCAAACAGGGCCCCGGTCAGGTCGGCAGCGAACGTTCCGCGGTAGTCCCGCCGTCGAGATCGCAAATACCGCAGCGGACTTACTTTTTCCAGCACCTGGCGGATTTCGGATTGAAACAAAATCAGCAGCAGAATCAGCAAAACCTGCCACAGGATCTGGAAAACCCAGGTGGTGAGAAATAGTCCCCACAGCTTGGCCAACGAATAAATTCCCCCCAGGACAACCAGACCGATCAAAACTCTGAGCGCCCGGGTCTCACGGAACCATTGATAGAGCTGGTAGGCCACCAGTGTCAGAAATAAAATATCGACCAGGTCACGCCAGGTGGGGATGGGGATGAAGTTTAGTAAGGGCATGG
>JAFDCJ010000044.1 GCA_019312835.1 Deltaproteobacteria bacterium | reverse complement strand
GGTTGGCCGGGCGCCCATCACGACTTTCCAGTCGTTCTGTTTGAAGAGCTCGATGAACCCTTCATCAACCGGGGGCCAATCCGGGTTGAGGATGACCAGACCAGGCCGCGGCGTACACATGTTCACGTCGATGTGCCACGGGTGGAAGTTGGTCGGCAGGTCACTGTTGATCGGCGTATCAAACGTTACGGCGTGGAAACGGAATCCGTGCTCTCTGCAGAACCGCCGCAGCCAATCTTCGCCCGCCAAGTTGCCGACTGCTGAGCGCTGGTAGAACATGTCTTTGCCGAGGCTCCAGATGTCAGCGCCGTCCCAGAGGGATTCCCAGGGGAATTCCCCGTTTTTTTGCTGGAACTGGGCCGCCAGCAACATCTCCCGCTGTTCTTCGTCAGTTCGTTTTGTCCGGTCGTGATAGTAGTCCATGTCGTAGGATTCATCTGTCAGCATCGGGAAGGGAGCTGACGTGTGATAACAGTTGGGGTCTTCCTTGGCGAGCAGGTTGAAGTACGGCCGCAGGTTGAACCGCTCATAAACGCGGGTCCGTCGAACCGTTGTCGCGTCGACAATGATGTGGCCGTGAACCAAGGTTACGTCACGCACATTGTTGACCCCGTGCATGTTCAGCTGTCCCCAGCCGATGGGACTCATGAACGGTCGGTTCATCATCATCGGCAGAATCGGAATTCTGTCAACGAGAATTCCCCGTTTTTCGAGCGTTTTCACGAAATTGTCCATCTGCTCGTTGGCTGCATCCACCATCTCTTGGGGAAAAGGCATATAACTGGGTAGCTTGCAACCAGGAACATCGTACCGCCAAGCCGGTTCGGGGGCCGGCATGTTGGTGCCCTCCGGTCTGCCGATGAGGACCCGCTTCAGCCGGGAGAACTCATCCGGAGACCATACCCTGAATGCTTCCCCCTCCCGCTGTGATACGACCATCGGCTTAACCGCTGGTTGTCCTTGGAGTACCACATCGTACTCCTCCTTCTTGACTTTCCGTTCCGATTTTTCCGTCATTACGGTACCTCCTTCGTTACCTTTTGTTGTTGCACCCTAGTGTGCGTTGTTACATTAGATTAAAAGCCATGGTGATTACCTTTCAGGAATAATTGCTATAGAAAAAGCATCACCGGGAGCAGGCCCGCAAGCAGGCCGCTCCCATATAAGAAAGGGTTATGACTTAAGAAAGATTGTGTTTTTTGACGAAGTCTTCCAGCACCTGGTCAAAGTTCGGCCGCCCAATTTCCTGCAGGTTGTAATACACCCGGGTGTTGGGCTTGTCGATTTTGATAATCCGGTTCAGGTCAATGGGGGTGGCGATCACCACCGCATCACATTCGGTCTTGTTGATGGTGGTCTCCATGTCCTTTAACTGCACCTCGCCGTAGCCCATGGCCGGCAGCAACTCCCCGATCTCCGGATAAATCTCGAAGGTTTCCGTCAGGCGCCCCACCGTGTAGGGCCGCGGATCCACCAGCCCGGCCGCGCCGAATTTGCGGGCCGCCACCACACCGGCACCGATCTTCATCTCGCCGTGGGTCAGCGTCGGGCCGTCTTCGACCACCAGCACCTGCTTGCCGCGGATAATGGAAGGATCATCCACATCCAGGGTGGAAGCACCGTCGATCACGATGGCATCCGGCGCTTCGGTGGCGATGTTGCGGCGCACCTCCTCGATGCCGGCGGCATCGGCGCTGTCCATCTTGTTGATCACCACCACGTCGGCCAGGCGCAGGGTCACATTGCCGGGATAATAGGTCAGCTCATGGCCCGGTCGATGGGGATCGATGACGGTCACGTGCAGATCCGACTGATAAAACGGAAAATCGTTGTTGCCGCCGTCCCACAGAATCACGTCGCAGCCGTCCGGGTCTTGCTCGGCCGCCCGCACGATGGCCTCGTAGTCCACACCGGCATAAATGACGTTGCCGCGCACCACGTGGGGCTCGTACTCTTCCATTTCCTCCACCGTGCAGTTGTGCTTGTCGATGTCCTCCAGCGAGGCAAAGCGCTGCACCTTCTGGGCGGCGATGTCGCCGTAGGGCATGGGGTGACGGATGGCAACGACCTTCAGCCCCTTTTCCATCAGAATTTCGATGATCCGGCGCGAGGTCTGGCTCTTGCCGCAGCCGGTGCGCACGGCCCCCACCGAAATGACCGGCTTGGTGCTTTTGATCTGGGTGTATTTCGGGCCCAGCATGGCAAAGTTGGCCCCGGCCGCGTTGACAATCGCCCCCACCGACATCACGTGCTGGTAGGATACGTCACTGTAGGAAAACACACAGTAATCCGCATCCAGTTCCTTGATCAATTTGGGCAGATCTTCTTCGGCGTAAATCGGGATCCCGTCGGGGTACAGCTTGCCGGACAATTCCGCCGGGTATTTGCGGCCTTCGATGTCCGGTATTTGAGCCGCTGTAAAGGCCACCACGTTATAGGTCTCGTTGTCGCGGTAATAGGTGTTGAAGTTGTGGAAGTCCCTTCCAGCAGCCCCGATAATGATCACGTTCTTCTTAGACATAATTTTTCCCTCCGTAAAAAGAATTAGGATATTTTCTTCGTTGAAATAGAAAGAAATTTATAGCTCTCTTCAATTCTGGTGGCTCCCAGGTATGCAAACTAAAAATTAGACTGTTATTCCTGTAAAAAATCCGAAATCCGCATTCCGGAATCCACACTCAAAATAGCTTTGCTATTTTACAATCTCGGTGCCGACTTTCCCGGCGATGGCATTTTCGATGTCTTCCAGATGGCAGATGACACCCCGGTTGCCGGTGGCATTGAAAAACTGAATCATCGCCTCGATTTTCGGGCCCATGGATCCGGCCGGGAACTGGCCCTCCTGGACATATTTTTCCATGTCGGCCAGCGGGGTCTTGCCCAGGATTTGCTGGTCGGGCTGACCCCAGTTGATGCCGGCGCCTTTTATATCGGATGCGATCACGAATATGTCGGCCTTGATTTCCCGGGCCAGAATGGAGCTGGCCAGGTCCTTGTCGATCACGGCTTCGACACCGCGAAATTGGCGATTTTTACGAATGACCGGAATCCCGCCGCCGCCGCAGCAGATGACAATGAAATCCATATCGATCAGCTTTTTGATTTCACGGCGCTCAACAATCGTCACGGGCTTGGGGGACGCCACCACCCGCCGCATCCCCTTATCGGTTTTGGCCATCGTATAGGTCAGCTTTTCAGCTTGTTTGTCGGTGTAAAAAGGTCCGATGGGTTTGGTGGGATTTTTAAAACCCGAATCGTTTTCATCCACCACCACATAGGTGATCAGGGTCGCCAGAAGCTGCTGATGATCTCCCAACTCCATAAAGGCGTCGTCCAGGGAGGATTCGAGCATGTAGCCGATCTGGCCCTGGGTCATAGCACCTATGATTTCCAGGGGCATTTTGGGAACTTCGTCGCAGCTTTCCTGTTGCAACAGCAGGTTGCCCACCTGGGGACCGTTGCCGTGGGTAATCACGAATTTGTAGTTTTTGGAAAGCCGGGCCACCTGTCGCATGGGCAGTTTTAGATTTTTGAACTGCTCTTTATGGGTGCCGACCTGCCCTTTCTGGATCAACGCGTTGCCGCCGAAAGCAATCAGAATGGTGGGTTTGTCTTCCATCTGCCGAACCTCCTCAGCTGGTAATTTACACATAACGAGTAACGGGTATCAGGTATCAGCAGCCCAGGGTGGCCACCATGACCGCCTTGATCGTGTGGATCCTGTTTTCGGCTTCGTCCCACACAATTGATGCCGGCGACTCAAAGACCTCCTCGGTGACTTCCATGGCATCCAGCTTGAATTTCTGGTAAACCTCTTCGCCAATAACCGTTTCCCGATTGTGAAAAGCCGGCAGACAGTGCAGAAATTTCACGTCGGGATTACCGGTTTTTTTCATGGCTGCCGCATTGACCTGGTAGGGTTTGAGAAGCTTGATACGTTGCTCCCACACTTTTTCGGGTTCGCCCATGGACACCCACACATCGGTGTAAAGAAAGTCACAGCCCTTCACCCCTTTGGCCAGATCCTCGGTGATCGTAATCTTGGCGCCGGTTTCCTTGGCGATTTTCTTGGCCTCGGCCACAAGCTTTTTATCCGGATGCACACTTTTGGGGGCCACTGATCGAAAATCCATCCCCATTTTGGCCGCCCCCACCAGCAGGGAGTTGCCCATGTTGTTTCTGGCATCGCCCAAATAGGCGAAGGACACCTGGCGCAGCGGTTTGTCGGAGTGCTCCATCATGGTCAGAAAATCCGCCAGCACCTGGGTGGGGTGATACTCGTTGGTCAACCCGTTCCACACCGGCACGCCGGCGTATTTGGCCAGTTCCTCAACAATATCCTGGCCAAATCCACGATACTCGATGCCGTCGTACATCCGGCCCAGTACCCGGGCCGTATCTTTCATGGACTCTTTGGTCCCCATCTGGGAGCCGGTGGGCCCCAGATACGTCACGTGAGCCCCCTGGTCATAGGAGGCGGTCTCAAAGGCACAGCGGGTTCGGGTCGAGGCCTTCTCGAAAATAAGGGCAATATTTTTACCCCTTAAACGCTGCTGTTCAAGACCGGCATATCTGGCCTTTTTGAGGTCCATGGAAAGATCCAGCAAAAATTTGATTTCCTCCGGGCTAAAGTCCAAAAGCTTCAAAAAATGTCGGTTTCTCAAATTAAAAGCCATTCCTACCTCCTCGAAATGATTCGTCCTTGTTTGGGATGCCAACAATTGTCAGCATTGCCGGCCCCAACCGATGATACGGATAGATGCCTGCTTTATGGGGTAAACATATCGATTTTTACATACCGGAAAGTTCAAAATGGTCGGCGATGAATCCCACCAACCCGACAAACCTTTATAATGTTGCTATATCCAAAGAACACCGGGTCAGGCAGTTGCCGTCATTTAGATCGACGCTAGCCGGTCCCCCTCTGCGCATGCCCGGTCAACGATAGATTGATGGGGAAGGAACCACTTACAGGCTGCTCCGGTGGTGCTGTGATCAGCTGAATACCAGCTAAAAAGCAAATTAGGTGCCAGAAGGAGAAATGATGCTGTAAAAAAATTATAATAATGATTTTAATTGGTTGGAATGACAATCGATACAGATGAGTTTTCTAGTCCGCCTAAATAAATGTAGCAACGCACACTTGTGTTGCCTAACAAAAGTGTGCGTTGCTACACATTGTCACCGGGTCGGCTGATATTATACTTTTCGAATCGCCGGTACATGGTCCAGCGACTGACCCCCAGGAGCCGGGCAGCTTTGGAAATATTCCAATCGGTTTTCTCCAGGGCCGATCGAATGGCTTCCGGATCATCGCCCCGGCGCTCTGTGGCTAAGCGCCTGACAACGCGGACGGGTGAATAACTACGGATTTCTGCCGGAATATGCTCCAATTGGATCATATGGTTGCGGCACAGCACAAAGGCCCTTTCGATGGCGTGTTCCAACTCACGGACATTGCCGGGCCAGGGATAATTCATGAAGGCCTGCAGGACCTCATCGGATACACCGGTAATTTTCTTGTCATATGTTTTTTGAAAGATCTCGCAAAAATGATCGATCAATAAGGGGATATCTTCGTACCGATCGCACAGCAACGGCAGATGAATCTCGATGACATTCAACCGGTAATACAGGTCTTCTCTGAATTCTCCCTTTTTGATGGCCTCTTTTAAATTGCGATTGGTCGATGCCAGGACCCGAACGTCCACTCTGCGGGGATTCGACTCCCCTACCCTGTCGAACTCCTTTTCCTGGAGCACCCGCAACAATTTCAACTGGATCAGCGGAGAGATATCACCGATCTCATCGAGCAAGATGGTCCCGCCGTCGGCCGCTTCGAAACGGCCGATTTTATCCCTGTCGGCACCGGTAAAAGCGCCCCTGACATGTCCGAACAGTTCACTTTCAAGCAGGCTTTCAGCCAGGGCCGAACAATTTACCGTGACGAAGGGACCATTCGTCCGCGTGCCGCCATAGTGCAGGGCCTTTGCCGCCATCTCCTTGCCGGTGCCGCTGCCGCCGGTAATCAAAACCGTGGTTGACTGACTGGCCAGGGTTTGCAACAGATCGTAGACTTTTTGCATCTTTTCACTCTTGCCGATAATATTTTGAAAATGATGCCGCTCCTTTAGCTCCTCTTCAAGGTGGGTCAGCCGGGTGATGTCCCGGATAACCAGGACCGCTCCCATGAAATTTCCGGCACTGTCCAGCAACGGAGAACTGTTGACCATGGCGAT
This sequence comes from Deltaproteobacteria bacterium, assembly GCA_019312835.1. Lineage (GTDB taxonomy): Bacteria > Desulfobacterota > Desulfobacteria > Desulfobacterales > JAFDCJ01 > JAFDCJ01. The sequence continues at coordinate 22,808 of JAFDCJ010000044.1, read as the reverse complement.
CAGTTTATTACGGTCGAGGTGACCGCATTCAATCTGGTAGTCTTGAACGGTGGTCCGGCTGCGCAAGGTTTCATGCAAAACTTCAAGACAGGACCGATCACAGTCTGTGGTACAATCGACAAATGCTTGACCGTTATTCAATTTAAACCCGCATATTTTCTCGGCCGCCTTGTTGGCCTCGATTACATTCATGTCGGTGTCCACCGTAATAATGGCATCCTGAACACTGCCGAATATCGATTCCAGGCGGCTGCGGTGACGCTCCAATTCTTCTTCGTAAGCCTTGTTCTCAATGGCCCGGGTAATAATTTGAGCGGCGGTGCTCAGAATATAGACGTCTTCATCGATCCATTTGCGGTGATGACGGCATTCGTCAAATCCCATAAACCCATACAGGTCACCTTTGATAAACAGCGGAACGTTAAGGGTGGATTTAACATCCGCCGCCAGCAACCGCTGCCGGTAGTGATCGCCTGGAATGTCGCGGGTGTTTTCAAAGTTTATGGTTTTCCCTTCCCGAAGGTAGCGGGTCCCCCAGGGTATGGCGATTTTCAGCTCATCGAGGTCCGCGAGGGTGGTGATACCCCTGGCCACCCATTCACAGATGCACGCAAAAGTGCCGGATAGCTGCTCGTAGGTAAAAATAAAGATGCGGCTGACATCCAGGATGTCTCCCATGCTCTGCAGGGATTCGCCCAGAAACGCGTTGATGTCGTCAATCAGAACGGCTCGCTCCGATATGCCCGCCAGCATCTTTTCATAGGCGATGCGCTTTTTCAGTTTTTCTTCAGTCTGCATCGTTTTCAAATCTTTTCTTTGCCGGCCGCTAGGACATAAAGAAACTCGAGGCCCAGGGTTGCAGCTGCCAGCGCCGTGATATCGGCATGATCATATGGCGGCGAGACCTCGACAATATCCATACCCACCAGGTTAAAGCCGGTCAGTCCGCGTAAAATCTTCAACGCCGAGGCCGTGGACAACCCGCCGACCACCGGCGTGCCGGTGCCCGGTGCAAACGCAGGATCCAGGCAGTCGATATCGAAGGTCACATAAGCGGGCTGGCCGCCAACCACCTGTCCCAGGGTGCGCACCACCTCAGCGGTCCCATGCACCATCACCCACTCGGCATCGAGCACGGTAAATGGATGATCGTCGCGGCTGTACTCGGTGCGAATGCCGATTTGCACCGATCGCTCGGGGTCAATCAAGCCCTCTTTGCGGGCATGATAGAACATGGTTCCGTGATTTAAGGGGCTCTGATATTTTTCGCAGTCGGCGTGGGCGTCGAAATGGATCAGGGACAGCGGTCCGTATTTGTGAGCATGCGCTCTCAAAAGCGGCAGGGTGATAAAATGGTCCCCGCCAAGGGTCAGCATGCACTTGCCGGCGCCCAGGATGGCAGCGGCATGCGCCTGAAGCCGGGCCACCATCTGCTCGCCTGCGGTGGGGTCGAAACTGAGGTCACCGCCGTCAACGACGTGCAGTCGATCAAACACGCTAAATTGCCAGGGCCAGCGGCGGAGTTCCCAGTCCAGATGGGTTGTGGCCATGCGGATGGCCGCCGGACCAAAGCGCGTCCCCGGCCGGATGGTGGTTGCCAGGTCAAAGGGCACCCCGGTGACGACGACATCCACATCATCACCGACTGGATCCCGTGACACGTTGCATCCCATGAAAGTTGGAAAACTCAGAGCGTTCCAGCCGCTTGAATTGTTTTGACTTACCGGCATCGATATCCTCCGCAGCGTGCCCCGGTTGATCCGGCAGCGCCATCGCCGCCATCGGCCCGGCAGACCGGCCCGGTGACTGCCGCCAGCCGTGGATCATCAGAGATCGAGCACCATGCCGACCTCGTCACACTGGAAGTATTTCGGGCACCGGCTGCATTCTCCCCAGACTTTAGGCGGTAGATCCTTGCGGTTTATTTTGTTAAAGCCCAGGGTTTTAAAAAATTCTTCGGTCATGGTAAACGTAAACAGTTTGTGAATGCCGAGCTGCCTGGCTTCTTCTTCCATGAATTCGACAATCCGGCTTCCGAGTCCCAGATGCTGGTAATCGGGATGAATTGCCAGGGCCCGGACCTCGGCGATATCCTCCCAGAGGACGTGCAGACTGCCGCAGGCCACGATCAAATTCATCACCTCACGCGTAGCGGTCATGGAGTACACCGGTACGTTCGCATCGACGGCGATGACAAAGTCCCTGATGTTCTCATAGAGATACTGGGGGCCGCGGGGCAGCATCAGGTTTGAAGCCGCAAAACCGTTTATCAGCTCGAGGATTTCCTCCACATCCCTGATCTGGGCTTTCTGGATGACGATCCGGCTGTCTTCTTTGGGCTTTTTAACGAGTTTGCGAAATTTCTCTTTCGGCTTTTTAATTACCGGTAATCGTTCCGGAGGCGGTACAACGTAATCCATGGTACATTCCTACAGGTGGTTAGAAGCTGTTTCAAGTATAGCTGCTAGTTTCAGCCCGACATTATTGACAAAAAAATATGGCGCGGATAAATGCCGGTGTCAAGGTTAAAGATGAAGAGGGATCCTCGGGTGATAAATATCATTGCACGATAATCGATTTCACAGAGGCGTTTGGACCAGAACCTGAATGGTATAAAAGCGGGTAGATTTTTCGTCTCTGTGTTCTACCGATGGCTGATACAAACGCTGGCCATATGGGATTGGAATGGCGTGGGGCAAAAAAAATGTGGGAGCGGCTGGAAGCCGCTCCCACAATGCAAAAGACAAAGAAGCGTCAATCTCAGAGATTAGGAAAACTCCTCGTATACCGCTTGCTCCACACCGTATATATAGGCGATTAAGGCCGCCCTGATCCACATGCCGCAGCGCTCCTGGCGCCAGTAAGCGGCCCGCGGATCTTTGTCGATTCTGATGTCAATCTCATAGCGCCGGGGCAGCGGGTGCAATATGGCACAGTGGGTTTGAATCATGGACATATGTTCTTGTCTCAAATGAAAATCGGGATAAGTTTCCGCTTCGCTGGTGGGATCTTCGGAATACTCATTTTGAATCCGGGTCATGTAAATGGCGTCGACCTCGGGCATCACGCTCTCGAAATCATCGGTTTCATGAAAGGGGATCTGGTGTTTGTTCAAAAATTCTTTGATGTCGTCTTTCATTCTGAATACGTCGGGGGCGACGTAGACCAGCTCGACATCCTGGTAGTTTTTCATCAGATAGCTGAGCGAGCGCACGGTGCGGCCGCGTTTCAAATCACCCACCATGGCAATTTTTTTGCCGTCCAGCCCCCCGATGGTTCTGAATTCGCGCTCCAGGGTGTATATATCCAGCAGGGCCTGGGTGGGATGCTGGTCCGGACCCGAACCGCCGTTTAGAACCGGAACAGGATGATCGGTCTGATTCAGCACCCAGGCGGTTTTTTCGGCAAAGCCCGCCTCGGGGTGTCTGGAAATGATCAGGTCGACGTAGCTGGCAAAGGTGCGAATGGTGTCCTCGGGCGATTCGCCCTTGACCTCAGAACTGGTGGACGTGCCACGAATTTCAGATACGGTCAGCCCCAGAATGTGGCAGGCATTTTGAAAGGACAAAAATGTGCGCGTGGATGGCTGTACAAAATACAGCATGGCGCGCTTGTGGGGCAGCAGGTGCCTTAGTTTGCTTTGCCCCACCTTGGTTTTGGCCAGCAACCGGATCATATCGGCCAGATTACCCATAGCGTCCAGGAATTCTCTGTCAAACTGCTGGGCATAAATGACATCAAAGATGCGTCCATTTTGTTTGAATGCTTCCAGCTTTTCATCAACGGGTCTGTTGATAAATTCTTCCCATCCTTCGAATTCCTGTTTGGTCTGTTCGGCGTATTTCTCCATTTTTTTCTCCTGCTCGAGCTTTTTGGGGTTTCTAATTGCCGCCAGTCATCTCCTCTGGCCGGTGGATGCATTGCGGGGAGTAAGAGATGAATTTCAATTCTAACCGGTACCTATTACAAAAAAAATTATTGTGTGTCAAGACCAGATTGACCACATGATGTTGTGGTATCCGTGCAAAAATGCGGGACAATGCAAAAATTATTTTATGTCAAGTTTTACTGAAATTTTTATCTGGTTATCAAATTTCAAATCTCAAGCACCAAATTACAAATAAATCCAAAATGTTAATTTCCAATGACCAAAACAATGATCTCGGCATTCAAAAACACTCCCCAGAGTTTACCTGCCTGGTGCCATATGGTAAAACTACGAGAAAATTTGTTTGTATTTTTAAATTTGGGTAATTGGGATTTATTTGAGATTTGGTTTTTGGAGCTTGGAATTTCCAAAATTAACATAAATCTTATTATTCCCGGAAATGGGCCATTGGCCCGATTCAAGGGAACCTTTGCATTTAAGGTTTCTCCTTGATTGCAGGGAATTTATCTGTCATATTTCAAAATTCTTTATCTTCGATATGAGATTAAAGGAATTTTAGATGCCAGCTAAAAAGCTCAAAGACTCAATATTAGAAAAAATCGCCGCTGCCGCTCAAAAAGTATACCATCAAGCACCCGAGGGCCTCGAGATGGGATTCCCGCCCGATACCGACCTGGGCCATTTCGCCGTGGCGTGTTTTCCACTCGCCAAGCAGTTCCGGAGCTCACCGGCCGACATCGCCACTCAACTGGCCGCAAATATGCCCCCGGACGATATGCTGCAAAGAGCCACCGCAACCGGTCCCTACCTGAATCTGACCCTGCACCCGGCGGTTTTGTTTGGCGGCATCTGCACCGCGATCTCGGCCACAGACAGCCGCTACGGCGAATCCTCAACCGGGAATGATATGCGCGTGATGGTCGAGTATCTGTCACCCAATACCAATAAACCCTTGCACCTGGGCCATTTGCGCAACGGTGCCCTGGGCATGTCGGTGGCAAGAATGTACGAGGCCACCGGTCATCGGGTGGTCAAGGCCAACCTGATCAATGACCGGGGCGTCCACATATGCAAAAGCATGCTCGCCTGGCAACGCTGGGGCGATGGGGCCACCCCGGAATCGGCGGGCAAAAAAGGGGATCACTTTGTCGGAGACTGGTATGTGCGCTTTGCCCGGGAGGCTGACAGCGATGCCGATCTCGAACAGCAGGTGCAACAGATGCTCCAGCAATGGGAAGCCGGGGAGCGCGAGACCGTGGATCTCTGGAAAACCATGAACGCCTGGGTCTACGATGGTTTTTCCGAGACCTATCGCAACTTCGGTCTTGAATTTGATGTATTTTATTTCGAATCTGACACCTACAAACTGGGCAAGGATGTCATCCAAAAGGGGCTGGCAGCCGGAATATTTGTAAAAGATGCCCAGGGCAACACCGTCTTTCAGTTACCGGCCGCGGAATTCGGCGCAGAGAAAAACGGTGAAGCCAAAAGGGTTACCGTGTTGAGACCTGACGGCACCAGCCTATACATCACCCAGGACATTGCCACATCGATCCTCAAAAAAGACGAACACAATCTGAATTTTTCCATCTGGGTGGTGGGCAGTGAGCAGGAGTATCACTTTAAATGCCTGTTTCAAATCCTGGCCGATCTCGGGTATTCCTGGGCCAAGGATTGTTATCACCTGTCCTATGGGATGGTGTATCTGCCCGAAGGCAAGATGAAGTCAAGGGAGGGCAAAATCGTCGATGCCGACGACCTGATCGCTGAAATGAAAAAGCTGGCCGCCGAGGAAATCCGCCAGCGCGATGCGGAGAATCGCCTTTCCGACGACGAGATAAACCGCCGGGCGGAAAAAATCGGCATCGGGGCCATAAAATTTTACCTGCTCAGGGTTCGACCGACCCAGAGCATCAATTTCGATCCGGTGGAATCCATCTCCTTCGATGGTTTTACCGGGCCCTACTGTCAATATGCCTATGCCAGAATTTTCGGCATCCTGGAAAAGGCTGCAACCGCGGGCTCAGACCCAGCCGAAGCGGATTTCTCTCTTCTCGGCAACTCCGAAGAATTGCAGCTGATGCAAAAACTGCTCGAATTTCCAGAGGAAGTCGAAGGCGCCGTCCGGGAACTCAACCCCTCGCGGATTGCGGTCCACATTTTCAACACCGCCAGGGCCTTTAACCAGTTTTACAATAAGCACCCGGTTATCCAGGCCGGCAATGATCGTCTGGTCAGCGCCCGACTCGCGCTGATCAAGGCCACCGCCGTGGTGCTGCAAAAGGGACTGGATCTGCTGGGGATTGAGGTCCTGGAAAACATGTAACACTGGCGACTGGTTGCTGGTCCCTTGTTGCTGGTAACTGGTTGCTCGTTGCAGGCAACTAATTGGTTGATTGAGTAAAAACGACCATTCTGATACCCTTTTTTTACTTAATCAACGTATTCAACTCAATCAACTATTCAACTAATCCTGAGGATTTAATGAGATCCAGAATACTGATCAAAATCGGGGGGCGGGCCTTTGAAGGCGAACAGGGCTTCCGGGAGCTGGCCGAAGCCATTTTAGCCGCCCCAGCGGTTGACGTCATCATCGTTCATGGCGGCGGAGCCGAGATTTCGCAGGCCTTAAAAGATGCCGGACGAAAAACCGAATTCATTGACGGCATCCGGGTTACCCGGGCCGAGGACATCGAAATTGTCGAAAAGGTTTTATCCGGTAGCGTCAATCAGCGCATATCATCCTGGCTCGAGGCCAACGGTGTGATCTGCGCGCCGATGTCGGGCAGGACCCAGAAGTTATTCGTGGTACAGCCGCTGACGCGCAACGGCCGGGACCTGGGTTTTGTGGGCCAAATCAACCAGGTCAACCCGGCAGTGGTTACCGACGCCGTCGGCGCGGGCAAAGTGCCGGTGATCTCACCCATATCCGCCGATGAAAAAGGTGACGCTTACAATGTGAATGCCGACAGCGCGGCGGCGGCGCTGGCAGCCGCTGCCGGCTGCACCGATCTGGTTTTCGTAACAGACGTGCCCGGGGTTCTCATCGGGGAACAAACCCGGCCATCCCTTTCGATCCAGGAAGCCCAGAGCCTGATCGCCGAAGGTGTCATCAAGGGCGGTATGGTGGCAAAAATGGAGTCGGCTTTCCACGCCCTGACTCAGAATGTCCCCCGGGTTCATATCATCCAATGGCAGGGAGCGCATACCCTACAGGAAGTGATACAATTGCAATCCAGCGCAGGCACAACTGTAAAAAATTAACAACAATGGAACAGCACCTTGTCACCCTGTTAACCGAGCTGGTGGCGATCAATTCGATCAATCGAACGCTGTCGGCGGGTCCCGGCGAACGGGAAATCGCCGAATTTATCGCCCGGCGCCTGAACGACCTGCAGCTGGATGCGGCCATGCACGACGTCGGTCCTGATCAACGCAACGTTGCCGCCACCATCGCCGGCAAAGACCGCCGGCGTTCGCTGCTGTTAAACGCCCACCTCGATACCGTGGGGGTGGACGGAATGGATCAGCCCTTCAGCTTAAAGCGCCAAGGAGACCGGCTTTACGGCCGCGGCACCTACGACATGAAGGGCAGCATTGCCATCATGCTGTTGCTGGCTGATTATTTCACCCGGCAGGTGCCCCCGCTGGATATTCTACTGACATTTGTCTCCGATGAAGAGGACAAGAGCACGGGGATGGAATACCTGGTCGAACACTGGTTGCCCCGGGTATCCCCCGCACCGGTCGGCGGTATTTTTCTGGAGCCCACCGAGGAAGATATCGGTGTCTGCCACAGGGGTTTTACCTGGTGTGAATTGACCGTGACCGGCCGAGCCGCCCACGGCAGCCGTCCCGAAGAGGGCATCGACGCCATTTTACCGTTGCGCGCCGCCCTGAATGCTATGAGAGATATCCAGGCTGAACTGCAAGGCCGCGATCCGGATCCCCTGCTGGGCTGTGCATCGATTCACAGCAGTATTATCAGAGGAGGATCCGAATTAAGTATGATCCCCAGCCGGTCATGCCTGCAATGGGAACGACGCACCCTGCCCGGTGAATCACCCCGTGATCTTGGCCGTGAGCTGGAGCGGATTCTCCAAGCGGTCAACCAGCACCCCGGGGGGCATACCGCAGCGGGGAGCGCGTTTTTTGTGCGGCCACCCTATCGCGTCCCGGATGATGCGGAGATTCTAAGACGTATTCAGAAGGCCACGCCGCAGTCCAGGCGGGTCGGTCTGCCTTTCTGGGCCGACTCGGCCCTGGCCGGCGCCATGGGCATCCCCTCCGTCCTGTTCGGCCCCAGCGGCCGCGGTGCCCATGCCATAAACGAGTGGGTCAGCCTGGGGAGCCTTATAAGGGTGTATGAGGTTATAAAAAATCTAATTCAATCCTTTTGATCCCGGTTAGAAATGATAAAGGTCGAATGACGATTGGCGAATGTCGAATGTTTAGATAAGGAATAATTTCGATTTTACATTGAAAAATTCAAACGGTTGAGCGAAGCGATTTCCATCATTCGTCATTCTTCATTCGATAATCGTCATTCATAAAAGCCTTAAAGACCTCGCCTAACCTCCGAGCGCCTTCCTCCAGTTCCGGAATATCAAAATAGGCAAAACACAGCCGGGCACAGTTTTTCAACCTGCCCAGGCTGGAGAACCTCACGCCCGGCAGGTAACCGACATTTTGGCGCTGCGCTTCGGCTAGCATCTGTTTCGTATCCACATCTTCGGGGAAAACCAGCCAGATGAAAAAGCCTCCGTCAGGCTCGCTGAACCGCACGGTTTCGGGCAGATATCTCTTGAGCGCTTTGCACAGGGCGATTTTGCGTTGCGTGTAGGCCGTTTTCAAAGTTGTCAGCTGGGTGTGTTGCAATCCCATTTCAAGGGTGCTGCGCACCAGGGCCGACGTGAAGGGATTCAGGCCGCCGCCGCTATCCAGCAGCCCGCAGCCGCTGAGGCGTTTTACCAACGGCGCGCCAGCCTGAATCCACCCCAGCCGCAGCCCCGGGGCCAGGATTTTTGAAAACGACCCCAGGGAAATAACCGTGTTCGAGTCGATATAGCTGGCCATGGGCGGCGGGGGGGGCACACCGGCATAATTCAGCAGATGATAGACCTCATCGGCGATGATGAAAAAATCATATTCCCGGCTTAATGCCACCAGCTCTTGACGGCGTTCGGCCGCAAGGGTGACGCTGGAAGGATTGTGAAAGGTGGGAACACTGTAGAGGAAAACGGGCCGGTGACGGGTCAGTTCTTCCTCCAGGGCCTCGGGTATCAGGCCGTCTGCATCCATGGGCAGGCCGACAATGTTCAGATGGTGATCGTTAAAAATGCGCAGGGCCAGAAAATAAGACGGCTCTTCCACAAAAACAGTATCACCGGCGCTGGCAAACAACGTACAGAGCAGATCCAATCCCATGGATGCGCCGGCGGCGACAAAAAGCTGATCGGCCTCGACCGCAATACGGTAGTGCTCGCTGAGAAAACCGGCCAGCGCGGAGCGAAAATAGCCGTCGCCCTGCTCGGCCCCATAGGCCAGAAAGGGGGCATCATTGCCGCCCAAACGATCGGCGGCGGCTTTGCGCAGCAGCGCGAGGGGCAGCAACGATGGACTGGGTTGGCCGGCACTGAAATCAACCATACCCGGCGGCATGTTGAGTTGGGCGATTCTGAGGTCAGTCACGTCAATCTCCTATCTGGATAAACCGGAAATCCGAATTTCGAAATCCGAAACTCGAAACAAATTCCAAATATGAAATTCGAATGTTCGAAACAGAACGAGGGCCACGAAAATTAGCAATAGCCCATTTTGTTTTGATCATTGGAAAATTCGGATTTAGGATTTGTTTCGGATTTCGTGTTTCGGATTTCGAATTTATATTATTTTTTGCTTAAATTCATAACACCCGATACCATTGTAAACAAGACGTGATTTTTTTCTTGACAACAATATACCGTTCTGTCATATTCGCAAAAATTTTTTAAGGAACAGACTATTTAGATGAGGCAGAGCTTGACCAACACCCGTATCCGTTACCGTCGCCGCCGTTGCAGGCAGCGATTGGCCGGGTGTCTTATGTACTGCACATGATAATCATAATTCCTGAACATATAAATACCAAAGCCCCGGCATTTGCCGGGGCTTTTTTTTTGGCAAAAAGGAGACAAATCAATGGTAACTAAGGTAGTGCTGGCCTACAGCGGCGGATTGGACACATCGGTTATCGTGCCGTGGCTTAAAAGTAATTACAATAATTGTGAGGTCGTCTGTTTTACCGCCGATGTGGGCCAGCAGGAAGAGCTGGATGGGCTGGAGCAAAAGGCCATCGCATCGGGGGCCGCCAAACTGGTGGTGCTCGATCTGCGCGAGGAATTCTTAAAAGACTACGTGTTTCCGACCATGCAGGCCGGTGCCGTATACGAGCGCGATTACCTGCTGGGCACCTCCATCGCCCGACCCCTGATGGCTAAAAAAATGGTGGAAATCGCTGAACGTGAAGGCGCCGACGCCATCGCCCACGGTTGCACGGGCAAAGGCAACGACCAGGTTCGCTTCGAGCTGACCGTGATGGCGCTCAATCCCAAACTGAAAGTGATTGCCCCCTGGCGCGAGTGGGACATCCGCAGCCGGGAAGACGCCATTGATTACGCCCGGCAATACAACATTCCCCTCGCTCAAACTGAAAAGGATATTTACAGCCGCGACCGCAATATCATGCACCTCTCCCATGAGGGCGGACTGCTGGAAGATCCCTGGAACGAACCCGAGCCTTCCATGTTTCAACTGTCGGTCAGCCCGGAAGAAGCGCCGGATGAACCCGAGTATGTCGAAATCGGTTTTGAAAAGGGCAATCCGGTCAGTTTGAATGCTAAAACCCTGTCGGCGGTGGACTTATTTGTGCGGCTGAATGAAATCGCCGGCAGCCATGGCATCGGGCGGGTGGATATCGTTGAAAATCGACTGGTCGGTATGAAGAGCCGGGGCGTGTATGAAACACCGGCCGGAACGGTCATCTTTCGCGCCCACCAGGCCCTGGAGAGCATCTGCCTCGACAAGTACACCATGCATTACAAGGATTTTGTGGCCGTCAAATATGCCGAACTGGTTTACAACGGCATGTGGTTTATGCAGCTGCGGGAGGCCCTGGACGCTTTTGTCAGGGTCACCCAGCAAACCGTCACCGGCACCGTGCGGCTGAAGCTTTACAAGGGTAATATTATCATCGCCGGGCGCAAAAGCCCTTACAGCCTGTACCGGGAAGACTATGCATCTTTCGGCGAGGAAGATGTCTACAACCAGCAGGACGCCCACGGTTTCATCCAGCTTTTCGGCCTGCCGCTGAAGGTCGAATCCCTGCTGGCCATCGACGGCGGCGGCGAAAGCCGCTACCGCAAGCCGGATTACAGTAAGTTCAAGCGAGACTAAATCGCGTTGCGGGCCGGCACGGTGGCCGACCCTGCAAATTACGAAAAACAGGCAACCGATGTAGGGTCGGCCACCGTGCCGGCCAATGACAGTAAAGAGGTAAGCAGACGATGAGAGCACGGTTAATCTTGACTGACGGCACCCGCTTTGAAGGCCTCAGCCTGGGGGCTATGGGCACCACCGTGGGTGAGGTGGTCTTTAATACCGCCATGATGGGGTATCAGGAAATTTTAACGGATCCCTCCTACCATTTTCAGCTGGTGACCATGACCTACCCCCAAATTGGCAACTACGGCGTCAACCCGAAGGACTTTGAATCCCGCCGCATCTACGCCGGCGGTTTGATCATTCGCGAATACAGCCCGGTGGTCAGCCACTGGCAGGCAACCCGTTCCCTGGATGAGTACCTCAAGCATTACAGTGTGGTGGGTATCAGCGACATCGACACCCGCCAGCTCACCCGTCATCTGCGGGATCATGGCGCCCAGATGGGCATGATTACGACATCCGATGAATCCGTCGACATTCTCCTGCAGCGGCTCCAGGCCAGCAAGCCGCTGGTCGGGCGCGACATCGCCCAGGAGGTTACCACCGCGGAGCACTATCATTGGCCCCTGGATACAGACATCCGCCCCGATCAGCCATCGGTCTTCAAGGTTGCGGTCTATGATTTCGGGGTAAAATTTTCGATCTTAAGGGCCCTGTTTGAGCACGGTTGCGAGCTGAGGGTGTTTCCGGCGCGCACGTCCGCCGAAGAAGTGCTGGCGTGGCAGCCTGACGGGATATTTCTTTCCAACGGCCCCGGCGATCCTGAACCGGTGGCCTATGCGATCGATACGGTTAAGTCGCTGCTGGGTAAAAAACCCATATTCGGCATCTGCCTGGGCCATCAAATCCTGGGTCTGGCGCTGGGGGCGAAAACAAGCAAGCTTAAATTCGGCCACCACGGCGCCAATCACCCGGTCAGGCACCTGCCCTCCGGCGCGGTGGAAATCACATCCCAGAACCACGGATTTATTGTCGATGCCGACAGTTTGCCGCCTGGCGAGGTTGAAATCACCCATATCAATCTGAATGATGAAACGCTGGAGGGATTTAGGCACAAAACCCTCCCGGCCTTTTCGGTTCAGTATCATCCCGAATCAGCCCCCGGCCCCCGGGACAGCCGCTACCTTTTTGAAAATTTTATAAAGGAAATGAAAGCGTTCCATGCCTAAACGAAAAGACATCAAGAGAATTCTGGTTATTGGTTCCGGGCCGATTGTCATCGGCCAGGCTTGTGAGTTCGACTATTCGGGCACCCAGGCGTGCAAAGCGCTGAGGGAAGAAGGCTTCATCGTTATTCTGATCAACAGCAACCCGGCCACCATTATGACGGATCCCGAATTTTCAGACCGCACCTATATCGAGCCGTTGCACGCCGAAGCGGTGGCCCGGATCATCGCAATGGAGCGCCCCGATGCCCTGCTGCCCACCCTGGGCGGGCAGACCAGCCTCAATCTGGCCGTCGAGCTGGCCCAAAACGGAACCCTGGAAGAATACGGCGTTGATCTGATCGGCGCCCGGCTCGAAACCATACAACTGGCCGAAGATCGGGAGCTTTTCCGCAATGCCATGGGAGAAATCGGCCTGAATGTGCCCAACGGCGGTTGCGTTCACACCGTCGAAGAAGCCCGGGACCTGTGCCGGGATATCGGTTTTCCGCTGATCATCCGGCCGGCCTTTACCCTGGGCGGTATCGGCGGCAGCGTGGTCTATAACAGAGAGGAGTTTGATAAGGCCGCCAAATGGGGATTGAGCGCCAGTCCGGTAACCGAAATTTTAATTGAGCAGTCGGTCCTGGGCTGGAAAGAGTACGAGCTGGAAGTCATGCGGGACGCGGCCGATAATTTTGTCATCGTCTGCTCGATCGAAAATTTTGATCCCATGGGCATCCACACCGGTGACAGCATCACCGTGGCGCCGGCCCAAACCCTGACCGACGTGGAATACCAGAATATGCGGGATGCCGCCAAAAAGATCGTCGCCAGGGTCGGCGTGGAAACCGGCGGGGCCAACATTCAATTCGCCCTGGACCCGGCAACCGGTCAAATGGTGGTGGTGGAAATGAACCCGCGGGTTTCGCGCAGCTCCGCCCTGGCCTCCAAGGCCACCGGATTTCCCATAGCCAAAATCGCCGCCAAATTGGCCGTGGGATACCATCTGCATGAAATCCCCAACGATATTACCCGTAAAACGCCGGCCTGCTTTGAACCGGCCATTGATTACGTGGTGGTTAAGATCCCTCGCTGGGACTTTGAAAAATTCCCGGATGAAGACCAGCGGTTAACCTCCCAGATGAAATCCATTGGTGAAGCCATGGGCATCGGACGGACTTTTAAGGAGGCTTTGAATAAGACCCTGCGCTCTCTGGAAAACGGCTGGTCGGGTTTTCACGCCAACCACAACGGCTATGCGCCGATGTCCCGCGACGCCCTGCTGGATGATATCCGCCATGGGACTCCGGATCGAATTTTAAAACTCTGGCTGGCGTTGAAACAGGGAATATCCCGTGAAGTAATTTCAGAGACCTCCGGAATCGACTTATGGTTTCTGGAAAATCTGCATCAGCTATCGGAGTTTGAAGGCGGCATCATCGCTGAGTTCAAGAAGCGCAACACCCTTACCGCCCCCACCCTGCATCAGGCCAAGCGGTTGGGATTTTCCGACAAGCACCTGGCTCTGTTGACCGGCAAAAGCGAGGCTGAAATCCGCAGTTTCAGAAAGGACGCCGGCATCCAGCCGTCGTTTAAAATCGTGGATACCTGTGCGGCGGAGTTTGAATCCTTCACCCCCTATTACTATTCCACCTACGACCGGGAAAATGAATCCCTGCCGTCCGATAAAAAGAAAGTCATTATCCTCGGCGGCGGCCCCAACCGCATTGGCCAGGGAATTGAGTTCGACTACTGCTGCGTTCACGGTATCCTGGCCCTGCGATCTCTGGGCATCGAAGCGATTATGATCAACTGCAACCCCGAAACGGTCAGCACCGATTATGATGTCGCCGACAAGCTGTATTTCGAGCCGCTGACCTACGAAGACGTGCTGAACGTAGCCGAGCTGGAAAAGCCGGATGGCGTCATCATTCAGTTCGGTGGGCAGACGCCGCTGAAGCTGGCCCTGGCCCTGGAAAAAGCCGGGGTGCCGATCTGGGGAACCTCGCCGGACTCCATCGACCTGGCCGAAGACCGCGATCGCTTCGGCGCCCTGCTGGACTCGCTGGACATTCCCCACCCCCAGTACGGTACGGCCACCTCCGTTGATGAGGCCCTGGAGGTCGGCAAGCGCGTCGGGTTTCCGCTGGTGGTCAGGCCCTCTTACGTGCTGGGGGGCCGTGCCATGGAAATCGTTTACGACCTGGAATCGCTGCAACACTACATGCTGCATGCCGTGACGGCATCCGAGGAACATCCCGTGCTGCTCGATCGTTTTCTTGAAGATGCCTACGAGTTTGATGTGGATGCCATATCCGACGGCCAGGATGCAGAAATCTGCGGCATTATGCAGCACATCGAAGAGGCCGGCGTTCATTCGGGCGACAGCATGGCGGTGCTGCCTCCCTTTCTGTTAAGCCGTGACCAACACGAAGATATCCGGGAATATACGCGGCTGCTGGCCCGATCCCTCAAGGTCAGGGGCCTGATCAACATCCAGTTTGCGATCATGTTCGACACCCTGTATGTCATCGAAGTCAATCCCCGCGCCTCGCGCACCGTGCCCTTTGTCAGCAAGGCCACCGGCATACCCATTGCCAAGCTGGCGGTCGAGATCATGGCCGGCAAAAGACTCGACCAGCTCGACTGCCGCTTCGGGGATCAGCAGCCCTATGTGGCGGTTAAAGAATCCGTATTTCCCTTTGAGCGCTTCGGCAATACGGATATTTTCCTGCGGCCCGAAATGCGATCCACCGGCGAAGTGATGGGTATCGCACCCAAATTCGGGGAAGCCGTATTCAAAGCCTTCCAGGCGGCCGGGGTGACGATTCCCGAAGCGGGAACCGTTTTTTTAAGCGTTAACGACAACGATAAGGCCCGGGCCTTTCCCATCGCCGAAGGATTGGTCAAATTCGGATATCAGTTGGCGGCCACCAAGGGAACCGCTCAATATATCGCCGATCGCGGGCTGCCTGTTAAAACTGTGTTGAAAATACGGGAGGGACGCCCCAATGTGGCCGATGATATCAAGAACGGCCAGATAGACATGATCATCAACACGCCCCTGGGGCAACGGTCGAGGGCAGACGAATATACCATCGGCTGGACCGCCATCATCAACAAGGTGCCTTTTATAACCACCCTGTCGGCGGCCGAAGCGATCGTTCGGGGTCTTAAGGCCCGCAACAACCAGGCAACCCATTATAAATGCCTTCAGGATTATTACAGGAGTTAGCGTCAGGTATTTGGCAGGATTAATGGAAGCGGCGTGTTATCCGGGTAAGCGCTTTACGTTTCATCCCTATCAAAATTCGGGTAAAGCTCTTTGGTGCACTCCGGACAGATACTGTGGCTAATATCGGCCTGTGAATGTTTTTGAATATACACATCAACCTGTTCCCAATAGCCCTTATCATCCCTGACCTTGCTGCATATGGAACAAATCGGTAATATGCCTCTTAATGTTTTTATCTCTTTTAATGCGTCCTGAAGGTTCTGGATGAGTGCCTCCCTTTCTTCCCTCAGCTTTTTCTGCTTCGAAATATCGCGCGCCACACCCAGAATCTCGACCGGATTGCCCGTTTCATCAAATAGGAAATTTGCGTTAATTTGCACGGGCAGGGAGTGCCCAGCCTTATGAATTGCTTCAAGCTCCAGCATTTCGGATTCATGCGGGTTGTTTTCAAGGGATTTTATCAATCTCTCCTTTTGTTTCGTATACGATTCCGGGGTCAATATGTCTTGACTCTCAAGCGTGAGAACCTCTTCGACAGTGTAGCCCAGCATTCTTTTGACAGTCGGGCTTGCATAGGTGCATTTTTCGGTCTCAACGCTAATTTTGTAAATAATGTCGGCAGAGTTTTCGGCCAGAAGCTTGTATTTCTCCTCACTTTCGCGCAGCGCCGCTTCCGCCTGCTTGCATTCGAACTGGGCCTGCTCTAAATCCTTGATTTTTTGCTCCATTTCTTCGCGGCTTGGTTTATCAGCCATTGTAGTTGTCTCCCATTAAAAATGTTCATCAACTGATGCGGTTGGGCTGTTAACTCCTTGACATTTAAGGATATCATGTTCATCGGCGATTGTCATGTCATTTAAAATTTTTTTCAGGTTTGATTTTCTTGCGGATGGTCATATATTGTAAAGGCATGCTTCTATCATTACCGGAGGTAACATGGAACCGTTGAAAAAAAGCAAAGGCTTCCCAGGCCCTGAAGGCCCGGTGGTCCTGGCCATTCTGGATGGGGTCGGCATCGGCAAATATGAAGAAGGTGACATGGTTCGCAAGGCCAACACACCAACACTGGATTGGCTGGCGGCCAACAGCCTTGCATCGCGGCTGATCGCCCACGGCACCGCGGTAGGTATGCCTTCCGATGCCGACATGGGCAACAGTGAAATCGGCCACAATGCCATCGGGTGCGGTCGGGTGTTTGCCCAGGGCGCCAGCCTCGTAAACCATGCCATCGACGCAAGAACGCTTTTTGACGGAGCGGTTTGGAAGGAATTGATCGCCAATGTCAACACCCATCATTCCAGACTTCATTTCATCGGGCTTTTGTCTGACGGCAACGTTCACAGTCATATCGATCACCTGGAAGCGCTATTGGCCGAGGCCAAAAAGCAGGGGGTGAAACGGGCCTCGATCCATATCCTTTTGGACGGCCGGGATGTGCCGCCGACATCGGCGCTGGAATATGTCAACCGGCTTGAAAATTTTCTGGCAGGCCTGAACGAGGGCAGCACGATTGATTTTGCCATTGCCTCCGGCGGCGGACGCATGCAAATCACCATGGACCGCTACCAGGCCAATTGGCACATGGTGGCGCTGGGCTGGAAAACGCATGTCTTGGGGGAAGGCCGCAGCTTTGAAAGTGCCAGCGGGGCGATCGGGGCGTTGCGCGGGGAGGATCCCGATGTTATCGACCAGGATCTGCCCCCATTTGTCATCGTGCGTGAAGGCAAACCGGTGGGGCCGATTACTGAAAACGACAGCGTGATCTTTTTCAATTTCCGGGGCGATCGCGCCATTGAAATGAGTATGGCATTTGAGAACGAAGATTTCGATCACTTCCCCCGCGGACCGAAGCTGAATGTCAAATATGCCGGCATGATGCAGTATGACGGCGATGCGCTCATACCCGAGAACTATTTGGTGGATCCGCCGGGCATCGATCGCACCATCGGGGAGTACCTGGTAAAAGCGGGCATCAAGCAATTGGCCATCAGCGAGACGCAGAAATTCGGCCATGTGACCTATTTTTTCAATGGTAACCGTTCCGGCAAATTTGACGAATCCCTGGAAGATTACGTTGAAATACCATCGGATATCGTTCCCTACGAACAGCGCCCCTGGATGAAGGCTGCCGAAATAACCGATACGGTGGTCGAAGCCATCGCCGGGGGAAATTATCGATTTATCCGGTTAAACTACGCCAACGGCGATATGGTCGGCCATACCGGTGTTTCTGCAGCGGTGGAAATCGCGGTTGAAACGGTCGATCTTTGTGTTGGCCGTCTGGTCAATGCCGTCAAAAAAGCCAATGGCATTCTGATTGTTACCGCCGACCACGGAAATTCCGATGACATGTTTGAACGCAATAAAAAATCCGGTGAAGTTGCCTGCGATGAACAAACGGGGGTTCCGAAGCCCAAAACCGCCCACTCCTTGAACCCCGTGCCCATTTACGTATTCGATCCAAGCGGCAGCGTGCAGATGAAACTGGCGAACCATTCGGACCTCGGCATCAGCAGCATCGCCGCAACCTGCCTCAAACTCCTCGGTTTCGAACCGCCCGAGGACTATACACCCAGTATTATCGAAATAAATTAGAAGCTATCTTAAAAATAGTAGTTTACGTCCAAGGGCAAGACGCCGATTTGGTTTTAAAGCGGAGTCACGCCGGCGGCGTGATCAGAACGTGAGCATTTAAAACCAAATCGCAACGCAGCCATTGGCGTAAAATGCATTTTTGAGATAGCTTCTTGGTCCAGGCGTTCAGTTTGATCAGCTCACCTAAATGAAAATGGCCTCATGATCCCTTCTGTGTAACCCTATCCAGCTTGCCTAATTTAACTTTTTCGCTAATGTGCCGATACAATTAATAGCGAAAAAGATAATCGGCGGGGCGGCACATTCAAACAGTGCCAAATGCCTAAAACCAAACAAAAAAAAGCCGGAACCCGGATGAACCATGCTTAACGTCAATTCCACTATGGGTCAACAGAATCACTTACGCATTCTGGTAGCCGAGGACAATGAGATCAACCAGAGACTGATTCAAAAAATCCTACAAAGGGCGGGCTACGCCGTCGACATCGCTGAAAACGGTCGTGAAGCGGTGGAATTTGCCGGTAAAAATCAATATGATTTTATTCTGATGGATATTCAGATGCCGCTGATGGATGGACAGGAAGCGGCCAGAATAATTAGGAAGGCGGAAGGCGGAAGGCGGAATAGCAATGGCGAGAATTCCGTTTCTGATTCCACCTTCCCCATTCCGAATTCCGAATTCCAACCGGTTCCCATTGTGGCCATGACCGGCAGTAATTTTGAGGTGGAAAAGGGAAAATGTCTCCGCATGGGGATGAATGACTGCCTCGGCAAACCGCTGTTCCGGGATCAACTCCTTTCATCGATCACAAAATGGACCGCCACCGAACCGGTTGCCTCGGCTGCCGGGCAGGTGCGCAGGGATGGCCACCCTCCGGCGGCAAAGACACCCGGTCTTCACCGGCCGATCGATTATGACAGAGCGCTGAACGAATTCATGGGGGAAAAAGAGGTCTTGCTGAATCTGCTGAGAGATTTTACCGCCAAGGTTAGATCTCAGATCAAGGCCATCCAGCAGGCAATTCTGGGTATGGACTTTAAGGCGATTGCCAGAGATGCCCACTCGATCAAAGGGGGCGCCGCCAACCTCACGGCCAAAAATGTCGCCGGTATTGCGTCCGCACTGGAAAAAGCGGCCCAATTACAACAGGCTGAACTCGCTAAACAACTGGCCGGTGAGTTGGAAAAGAAACTCGACCAGCTGGAGAATTATGTGCGGCGGGCTGATTTTTCGGTTAACGGGGTATAGAAAATGCGAATTCTGGTCGTGGATGATGAAATGGTCAGCCGAACAAAATTGAAGCTGATAATGGAAAATTTCGGTCATTGCGAAGTTGCCGAAAATGGCAAAGCAGCGCTGGCCATGTTTCATAAAGCCCACCAGCAGGGCAAGCCCTTCGGCCTGATCATGCTGGATATTGATATGCCGGAAATGGACGGGATGCAAGTCCTGTCCGAAATGATCCGGGCGCAAATCGAGCTTAAAATACCCGGCGGCCGCAGGTCCAAAATCCTGATGGTCACCTCTTATACGGACAAGGATCGCGTGCTCATCTGCATCCAATCGGGTTGTGACGATTATATCGCCAAACCGTTCGATGTCGATACGATCGGCAAGAAACTGTCAAAGCTTGGAATCCATGCGCGCAAGAGTCAACCGAAACAAAGCGCTGCGCAATCCCCGGACGATAACGGCAGTTCACATTTTATCGATGGTATCGTCAGCGCTTTTGAGGGGAAGAAAATTAACCTGCCGACGCTTCCGCGGATCCAGCCAAAATTTCGCGAGCTGCTCATGACCGGGGCGGTTTCCCAGCGTATTGCGGACCTGCTTAAAAAGGATGTGGCCATATCCGCGGAGCTGATCCGAATGTCCAATTCCGTCTACTACCGGGGCTTTATTCCCAATAAATCGCTGGAGCAGGCCATCTCTCGCATCGGTGCTGCGGCTACGGAGCAGGTAGTTGCGGAACTCACCGGCCGTCAATTCTTTACGATGAAAAATAAAAAATTCCGCACCCTGATCGAGAAGGTCTGGAAGCATTCGATTGCATGTGCGTACGCATCTGAAATAACGGCGAACCTGCTTAATCTCGAATTGGCGGCGGATCCTTTTGCGATGGGCCTGTTGCATGATATCGGTAAATTGGCCCTTCTGGAGATCATGGCTGACATGGAGCGCAGAGGCCAATGCAATGGCGGCATTCCCCGGGCCAAATTGGTGGAAACCATCACCGCGCACCATGGTGTCGTCGGTGCCAAACTGCTTGAGAAATGGAAGTATGCCGACAGTTATATCGCCTGTGCCTCAGACCATGAAGATGACGGTGCTGACGAGGACCAGGAGACGAGCGCGCCGCTGCCCAGGGAAATATTGATCGTGCGGTTTGCCAACATGGCTGCCAAGTCAATGGGCTACAGCCTGGAAGAAAACGAATATACGGACCTTCCGATTGAAAATATCGAATTGGCCTATGATCTGAAGCTGAATTTGATAGATATCGGCAAACTAAAAGAGCAACTGACCGAAGAGATGAAGGCGGTTATGGAACTATTTTAATGGACGGTTTCTCCAGGTGGCTCTTTTTTGTTCAGTCAAGGCATTTGATAAACCATGGCATTGATGTTCATGCCGGCCCCCACCGAAGCAAAGACCCCGATATCACCCGACTCTAATTTTTTGTGACCTTCGAGCTTTCCTCTCTGCAAAAGGTCGAGCATGGTCGGCAGGGTGGCCACGGAGCTGTTACCCAGCCATGAAATCGTCATCGGCATGATATCTTCGGGGATATCATCGATTTTGTAAAGCTTGAACAACCTCTCCAAAATAGCCTCATCCATCTTCTGATTGGCCTGATGAATCAGAACCTTGGTCACATCGCTGAGCGTCAATCCGGCCTTATCGAGACACTGTTTTACCAATTTCGGCACTGTGCGAACAGCGTACTTGTAGATCTCGTGCCCCTCCATTTTTATAAACAATTCAGTGCCATTGCGATTGGGGCTATAAGATTCGCCAAGTGTCAGCAAATGGACTTTGTCGTAGGTATCGGATCTTGTGAGGTGAGCCAGAACACCGCCACCATTTTGGGCAGCTTCCATCACGGTTGCGCCCGCACCGTCAGCATATATCATGCAGTCAACGTCATGGGGATCCGAAATCCGGGACAGGGTTTCAGCGCCGATAACCATGACTTTTCGGGCATCCCCGGACCTGATGTAACAGTCAGCTGTGATCATTCCCTGCAGCCACCCCGGACAACCAAAAGGGATGTCATGAGCCACACAATAGGGATTCTTGATTCTCAGCTTGTGCTTGACCCGGGCGGCGATGGTCGGGACCATATCGGGTGTAATGTTGTCGGCTTTAAGATCACCCAGATTTTGGCCGACAATGATGTAGTCAAGGCTTTCCCGATCAATTCCCTCCAGCGCTTTTTCGGCCGCATGATAGGCCATATCGGAAGTGGTCATATCGTCTTCGATATAGCGCCGTTCACGGATGCAGGTAATCTCTTGAAGTTTGTTGACGATATCTTCGTTATTCTTGGGTACCTTTTTCCCATCGGGCTGGTAGAATTCATTTTCAAGAAACTGCCGATTCAGCACCCTGCGGGGAGGAATATAGCAACCGGTTGCGGTTATAATTGATGTTGTCATAGTCATCTCAATATAATGATAAAAAGCCTATCATCAAGATGATGGGCTGGATTGTTAATTAGCAGCGTTTACATGTTCTGAGGTTTTAATCAAAGATTGGATGAATCGTTTGATTTTACGTCTTTTGATTTGGTTTTCTCGCTTTAAGGCATCAAATTTAGTTGAAAATTCTTCGAAATGCACCAACTGCCATGGCCTTTTGGATTGGGTGTATTGAGATCGACCCTGGTTATGGCGCTCAAGTCTGGAATTCACATTGTGAGTGGAGCCCACATTGTAAGTACCGTCAGTGAGACTTTGAAGTATATAAACGAAATAAGCCATAGCAAAAAAGGTTAATCAATTAATTGATTAACCTTTCCAAAAAAATGGCGGGAGCGACGAGACTCGAACTCGCGACCTCCGGCGTGACAGGCTTTCCCAACCATCTGAAAACATTTAATTTCCTAAGAACAACCATTCAAATTAAGTTAAATCATAGCATATCATTACGAAAAAATGAACCCTATTTGCACCCAAACGCAGATTTTTGTTTTGACACTAAAAATAGGCTTAAATATGATAATTTCAAGCCAAAGGAGGTATTATGTCAGATTTAGGAGAAAACGGAATTTTTTTAGAAATTACAAAGGAAGGGAAAGTCAGCGAACGACCGGAATCCAGAATTCAATCAACCTCACATGAAGCGCAGATGATATTTGAAAAAATTGTTCCTCAGGTTGAAGATTTCATGGAATTTCTGATTTATAAATATCGGCAAGATTTTAAGCCCATAGAATCTGCATAACCTAATAGATTT
>JAFDCJ010000043.1 GCA_019312835.1 Deltaproteobacteria bacterium | reverse complement strand
TGTCATTTCCGATTATTCTCATGGGCATCGTCTTTGCCGTCCCGGAGTTTACCGGCGGGGAGCTGGGTATATCCGGTCTGGACCGCCTCGTCCGATCACGGGTTGGGCAGTACTACATTGCCGTGGTCGTTATGGTAGTCCTGGTCACGATCATGTGGAAAATAACCGATTCCAATATTGGTATCATATTTCATGCCATTCGCGAGGATGAAGTGGCCGTGCGCGCTTCGGGCATCAACACCACCCGCTACAAGCTGCTGGCATTTTGTCTCAGCGGTTTTTTTGCCGGCATCGCCGGCGGCCTGTACGCTCACTTCATGCGAATAGCCGGTCCCTCGACCCTGGAGGTGTCGATGTCCTTCCAGGTGGTGATCTGGTCGATATTCGGCGGCGTGGTGACCATCTGGGGGCCGGTTGGCGCCGTTTTTGTTTTGTTTCCGCTGCTGGAGTTTTTCAGGTTCTGGCCGGAATTCAGAATGCTGCTGTTTGCGCTCGTGATTTTGCTGATTTTGCTGTATATGCCCCAGGGCTTGTTCCCGTGGATCCGGGATAAGATCGAAAATGAATGCCCGCGGTGCAAGGTCCGAAATGTGGCGACGCGCAATACCTGTCGCATCTGCGCCGCTTCTATGCACTAAAATATAGCTCATGGCTCATAGCTCATAGTTCATAGTAAGGTGGGCAATGCCCACCAACAGCGGTTCCGACAGGCGGTAATGGTGGGCGGTGCCCACCCTACAAGACTAGCCGCTTTAGCTCATAGCTGATGGCTCATAGCAAAAATGATTAAAAATTGAGACTGAAAATACTCGCTGAAGCAATCTTTTTGACGAAGTGTCTCCCCTCCCTTGACGGGAGGGGATTGAGGGGAGGGTGATCACCCCCACCCAAAGCCTCCCCCATCAACTGAGAGGGTTTTCAGCAGTTGAGGAGATTTCGAATTTATGGATCCAAAAGAAGTTTACATGTCCAAACCCTGGTTAAAGTATTACCCGGAAGGTGTTCCCCATGATGTCGAGGTCCCCGATAAATCCGTGCCGGACTTATTCGACGAGATGGCCGACAAATACAGCGGCAAGGCTGCGCTGATTTTCTACGGCAAAAAGATCAAATACGGGGAATTGAAACAGCTGACCGATCGATTTGCCGCCGCCCTGTCCGATCTCGGCGTCGCCAGGGGCGATACGGTGGCCCTTTACCTGCTCAACTGTCCCCAGTATGTGATTGCCTATATTGGCGCTTTAAAAATAGGTGCCAAAATAACCCCGCTCAGCCCGGTCTACACCAGCAAGGAAGTCAAGCATCAGCTTGAGGACAGCGACGCCAAAACAGTCGTTTGCGAGGAGATCCTGTACGACAACATTGAGAAAGCCACTGTCGATTTGGATCATATCATCCTGTCGAGCATCAGCGACTATTTGCCGGCCCTCAAACGGGCCTTCGGCAAAAGCGCCCTGGGAAAGGCATACAGCGGAATGCAGGTCCCGACGCCGGAGCATATCAAGCAAGCCGGTTTGCTGCAGTTCAAAGAGCTGATCAAAAAATACCCACCTCAAAAGCCCGATGTCGCGATTGTGCCAAGCGAAGACATTGCCGCGCTGCCGTATACCGGGGGAACGACCGGACTCCCCAAGGCGGCGGTGTTGACCCATTACAACATGGTGGCGCTGATGATGCAGACCCTTGCGTTCTGGCCGATTTTTGAAGAGGGCAAAGAGAAGATCATCGCTTTCCTGCCGTTCTTCCACATTTATGGACAGGTGGTCGTCATGCTCAATGGCCTGGCACAGGGGGCCACCATCGTGCTTTTCACTACCCCGGATATCGATGATATTCTCGCAGCCATGGAGCGCTACCAGGCCTCCGGCTTTTATGGTGTGCCGACCTTGTTTGAATATCTCAAAGAGTACGAGAAAACCGACCGCGTCGATTGGAAAAGGCTCAAGCTGATTGCCTGTGGGGCTGATACCCTGCAAAAATCCACCATTGAAGCGTGGGAAAGCCGCACCAACTCCAAGATCTTGGAAGGCTACGGCATGACGGAAACCACCGCCGTCAGCCACAGCACCCCATTTGACAGGCCCAAAACCGGATCCTTTGGCGTACCCTTGCCAGGCGTCAATGCAGCGATCATTGATGTGGACGGCACTGAGTTTGTTCCGGTGAATGAGGTGGGCGAATTGATTCTCAATGGGCCGAATATTATGCAGGGTTACTGGAAACGCCCGGAAAGCTATCAGGAAACATTTGTTGAGCTCGAGGGCAAAACCTGGCTCAGAACCGGGGATCTGGTCAGAATGGACGAAGAGGGCTATTTTCATTTCTTCGATCGCAAACGCGATCTGATTAAATTTAAAGGCTATTCGGTGTTTGCCCGTCATGTGGAGGAAGTGCTCTACAATCATCCGCAGATCAAGGCCGCCGGCGTGGTCGGCGTGCCGGACCCCAAGGTGGGTCATATTATCAAGGCATACGTCGTTTTGCAAAGCGAGGCCAGGGGAAAGATTTCCGAAGAAGAAATTATGGAATTTTGCCGTCAGAACCTGGCCCATTACAAAGTTCCCGGTATCATCGAGTTTCGCGGCGAGCTGCCGAAAACGGACGTGGGCAAGATTTCGCGGCGTGAATTGAGAGAAGAGGCGGAGGAGATTTGAAATGGCTGAACCCTTTCTGGAGGTTGATGATATTTCCAAGAGCTTCGGTGGGCTGAAGGCCGTCGCCAACGTGAGTTTCAGCATGGGTCGGAATGAAATTGTCGGCCTGATCGGACCCAACGGTGCCGGCAAAACCACGCTGTTACGATTGATCACGGGAATATTAAAAGCAGATAGCGGTTCGGTCCAGTTCAAGGGAAAGAAAATTATCGGGATGAAAACCTGGGATATCGTCAATCTGGGTATCGCCTGCACGTTTCAAAACATGCGGCCTTTTCGGAGGTTGCCGATTATTGCCAACGTGATGGTTTCCTGTCTGGCACCGAGAGCCATGAAGCGCGGCGAATGGGTCAAACGGATCGAGGCCAAGGCCATGGACGCGCTGGAGTTTGCCGGCATTTCCGATATGGCGCTGGAAAAAGCCTCCACCCTTTCCCAGGGGGACCTGAAACGCCTGGAAGTGGCCCGGGCCATTGCCACCGAGCCGGAATTGCTGCTGCTGGATGAGCCGTTCGGTGGATTGAGCCCGGCTGAAACCGAGTTGATGGCCAAATCCATCAAACGCCTGCACAAGGGCGGTCGTTTCGGCCGGCTGCACAGTGAAGGCCCGGCCTTGGTGATTGTCGAACACAAGCTGCAGCAGTTAATGAGGATCGCCGACCGCATCATCGTTTTGAATTTCGGCAACCTGGTGGCCGACGGCACGCCGGAGGTGGTTTGCGCAGACCAGAATGTCATTGAATGTTACCTGGGAGAAGGAGGCAAGTAAATTGCTACTGGAAGTTTCCAATCTGACTGTTAGCTTTGACAGGGCCATGATCATCAACGACCTCAGCATGCACATCAATGAGGGGGAACTGGTCAGCCTGGTGGGTCCCAACGGCGCCGGAAAATCAACTCTTTTGAGGGCCATCACCGGCCTGGTGATCTGGGAGAAGGGCATCCATCGAGGTACGACCGCAGGCGACATTACCCTGGAAGGCAGGGTTGTCTTTCAAGGCGAATCGATCGCGCAGGTACCGGCCCACGAAATTACCGCCAAGGGCTTGATTCACTGCCCGGAAAGAAGGCGGCCCTTTCGCGAAATGACCGTCATTGACAACCTTTATGCCGGCGGTTACCTGGTCAAAGATAAAGCCCAGCTGGAGCAAAACCTTGAAAACGTCTTTAAGCTGTTTCCCAGACTTCAGGAAAGGGTTAAGCAAATTTCCGGAACCCTGTCAGGCGGTGAGCAGCAGATGCTGGCTTTGGGCCGCGCCCTGATGTCCAATCCCAGGCTTTTGTGTATCGACGAACCATCCACCGGACTGGCTCCGATGATGAAAGAAGAGGTCTTCAACAAGATCAATGAGATTCGTGACATGGGCATCACCGTCCTGCTCGTGGAACAGGAGGTCAGTGCCGTGTTTGCCATGGCAGACCGCAATTATGTCCTTTCATCGGGAAAAATTATCGCTGAAGGCAGCGGTGATGAATTGATGCAGGATGAAGTATTGCGCAAAACCTACCTTGGGTTGTAAACTCAGAGTTAAAGGGAAAATTCTATTCATTTTCTCGTAGTCTTTTGTATCAAATAAAAATTTAATAAAATTCCAAATCACAAGCACCAAATCCCAAATAAATTTGAAATTCCAAATCTCAATGACCGAAACTGAATTATCAGTAAGTTCAGCGACTCATTTTTTGTTTTGAATTTGTGATTTTGGCTATTGGAATTTATTTGTGATTTGGATTTTGGTGCTTGGAATTTTTCACAATATTTACTAAAGACGCTAGGACAAACATAGCAACCAGATTGAAGAAAAATAGCATGGGAGAGAGGAAAAGTTATGGTACAGGTAGTCGCAGATCGCAGGGACCTTGATTTTGTCCTTTACGAACAGTTGATGGTGGATGAGCTGACCAAACTGGACAAATACAAGGGTTTTAATAAAAAAACCTTTGACATGATTATCACCGAGGCCCGCAATTTTGCGATAAAAGAGCTCCTGCCCGCCAATGCGGAAGGTGATAAGGAGGGGCTGCGCTTTGAAGATGGGCTGGTGAAGGTTCCGGAATGCTTTCACCGTGCTTACAAACTTCTGCTGGAGGGCGAGTGGACCTCGCTGACGGAAGACCCCGATTGGGGCGGCCAGGGATTGCCTGCCAATATTGCACTGGCGGTGGGTGAATATCTGTACGGCAGCAACTGGGCCCTGACGAATTACGGCGGGATGGGTCACGGCACCGGCAAAATGATCGAAATATTCGGGACCCAGCAGCAAAGGGAAATGTTTCTCGAAAAGCTTTACACGGCTGAATGGGGCGGCACCATGCTGCTGACCGAACCCGAAGCCGGCTCGGATGTGGGGGCCCTGACAACGACCGCGGTGAAAAATCCGGATGGAACCTATTCCATCAGCGGCAATAAAATCTTTATTACCAACGGCGAGCATGATCTGACTGAAAATATCATCCATCCGGTTCTGGCCCGGATCGAGGGTGACCCGCCGGGAACCAGAGGCATTTCAATTTTTTTAGTCCCCAAAATCTGGGTCAATGA
>JAFDCJ010000042.1 GCA_019312835.1 Deltaproteobacteria bacterium | reverse complement strand
GGCGGTGGGCTTCATGCCCTCTTCGCCCTTGTTCCAGCCGGCGGGACAGACTTCACCGTACTGCTCGGCAAATTGCAGCGCATCCACCACCCGCACCATCTCATCCACATTGCGTCCGATCGGCAAGTTGTTTACGACCTGGTGCTGGACCACACCGTCTTTGTCGATGAGAAATGAGGCCCGCAGGGCCACGCCGTCCGGATGCTCGATACCGTAAGCCCGGGTGATCTCATGCTTAACGTCGGCCACGATCGGAAAATCTACCGCTCCGATGCCCCCGTCCTCGATAGCCGTGCTGCGCCAGGCAAAATGTGTAAACTGCGAGTCAATGGACACGCCGACGACTTCAACGCTGCGCGCTTTGAACTGTTCCATGCGCTTATGATGGGCAATGATTTCGGTCGGACAAACGAAGGTAAAATCCAGCGGCCAGAAAAACAACACCACATATTTCCCTCTTAGATCCGAAAGTTTGAAATCTTCTCTGATAACGCCTTCCGGCATGACGGCCGGGGCTGTAAAATCGGGTGCTTGTTGGGTTACGAGTACGCTCATGCTTAATCTCCTTTCCGAAAATGGTTCTATAAAAATCATTTAAACCATTTATGTTTGTCCAATCAATATGGTTCTGAATCTGGCTTTTTCAACCCTGCGAATAAAATTTTCGCAGGCTGTAAGTTATTGCGTTTGCCATAAATAGGTTTCGTTTGATCTATGCGTCAAATCCCCCCTAACCCCCCTTTAAGAAAAGGGGGGGACGTCTGCACCATCCGGCCTTTAGTTTCAATTTGTATGTCAATACCACTTAAGATGAGTTTGCGTTCCCCCTTTTTAAAGGGGGACAGGGGGATTTTTTGGTCGCAGATCTCCCTCTCCTAACGGAATATATTTATGGCAATAGCTATAGATCCGATAGATGGGGGTTGGCGACCAGGCTGGGTTGGTTTCACAATGGTCTTTTGATTGTGGAAGCGCTTTTGCCTGCATCCCGACTCGGCTGGGCCAGCCGCGAATCCGAAGATTATCGCGGCTGGAAAGCCTCTCCCACCATAAAAATTTCAGTCAGGTGCCCGCGTCTGAGGTAAGTTTGAACCGGATTCGCACGACATCATCGTCAAAACTGGCTGTCGTTATCCTGAAACCGCCGATGTCGCTGGTAGACTTGACATGGTCTCCGATGCACGGGCAGGCATCGTAGTCTCCAACGTGAATGATTCTGATGGTGTCGCCGGGATTCGGCGGAAGCTTTTCGGTGTTATAATGTTCCAGGGCCTCGGCCCGGGAAACCAGCTCTGCGGTGACCGGCAGATCATCTGCAATGACCTGGTTGACCCGGTTTTGGATCTCATCCAGTTCCTGCCGGGTTAGCTTTCGGCCGAAACGATAATCGCATTTGGATTTTTTCTTTTCGATGTGTGCACTAAAGCAGCGACCGCAATGAAACATTCGGTCCATGGTTTGGTTGAGAATGTGTTCTGCCGTATGCATGCGCGGATCGGTCTGCTTTTTCACAGATAACGCTCCTTATCCCATTATAGGTTGCGGATGGTTCAATTATTGCTTCGGCATCTGTTCACCGCCCGCTTCGCTCGAGACGCAAAGGACGCAAAGTAGATTTTTATTTTCATTTTCTGGTGAGAGGCCAGAAAATGAAATACAATAGCCCTATGGCTAAACAGGATTTGATCGGTTCACTTAAGTTTGCGAATTTATCTGACGATTACTAATAATACCACGAAGTGGTCGATGCTTTTCATTTGCCGCCCTCTCAGCGGCAAATGTAAAAAAGTAATCCCTCTGCGTCCTCAGCGTCTCTGCGGTGAATACATCATTTCAACAGCCAAAATAAATATGTTTAACAAACTGTTGGCAGATGGGTCTTTTATTTGGTACCTTTCAGGTTGGTTTGAGCTAAGCCCGCTACAAATGCACTGCTGGCGCTTCTTGATATCAAGTGATCATAAACCTCCCCCTGGGGCGTAACCCCTTTTATCCGGCCGTCCTTAAGAAAGCTGCCCAGCAGCTGTTGACCAACCGCCATGCGATTGTCGGGATTGTCTATTCGCGTATCGACACCTGCCGGATCCGGGATGGACATTCCCCGATCCAGCAACGATTTGATGAAATTCAGGATTCGCGCCAATCTGAGCAGGGTTGCCGTCTCCGTTCTGGTGGTCGTGTGCGACAGCGGCAGGGCGCTCGAGCGCATGGCAGAGAAATGATCCGGTAAAAGCCCGTGTCTTCGGCTCAATTCATAATCCCTGCTGCCCGGGGCGGGGTAGAAGACCGACAAGCCCGCCAACACCCGCCGACCGGCTAAATAGAGCAAATCTTCAATTGAATCCTCCACGTGCTGGAATGGGGCCGCGCAAATCACATAGCCAACCGCATCCAGATCATATCGTTCGGCCAGATCCAGGGCCCGGTCGAAATCAGCCCGCACATCCGCGCGGTTGAAGCGACTGAGCTGTTTCCGGCAGGTGGAGCCCAGGGAGAGATTGAGTGTTTTAAAGCCGGCTGTCTTCATGGCCTTTACAACCGCTTCATCCAGCGATGGTGGATACAACCCGTTCATGGCCCTTAGCTCGAACCTGGACCCGCCGAAGCGGGCCGTGATTTCCTGCAGCAGCCTTAAAAACCAGCGCCGATCCAGGGACAGGTTTTCATCCTCGAAGTCAATGAACCCGGATTTGGTTTGGCCGGCAAACCGCTCGATTTCGCTGATAACGGTGGCGACCCTTTTTCGGCGGTAGCTTGGTTCGGGTTGGTTGCCCACACAACAATAGCTGCATTTCATCGGGCAGCCTCGACTGGCAACAATAACCGCAGTGCTGCCGCTTTTGCGGCGGTAGAATTTTTGATCCACCAGCTGCGTTGCCGGCAGCGGGTAAGCATCCAAATTTCGCATCCGGGTCCCGGGATTGATCTTCAGGTTGCCGTCATCCTTTCTGGACACCAGACCCGGTATCGCGTCCGTCCGCCCGCCTTCCGCCAGTGCCCTGGCCAGCATAGGCATGGCAACTTCGCCCTCGCCGCGGATGACAAAATCAACCGCGGCCGAATCCATTGCGGACGCCGGCAGGGCGCTGGGGTGGTGACCGCCCAAAACGACTTTCGCCTCCGGCAGGCGGGCCTTGACGATCTGGGCCGTGCGCATCGCTTCGCCTGCATAGGGCGTAAACAGGGCGGAAATCCCCACCAGGAAGGCGCCGGACTCGGCGGCTTTCTGGCCGATGGTGTCGAAGCTGTAGCCATAATGCCTGAAGTGATGAAACAGGGCAAATGGTGACAGGTCCGGTTTTCCGTAATAGGGGTGCAAATAACTCAATTCTTCCGGAAGGCTCTGAATGCGCGCTTTGGAAGTTGCCAGGCCATCCAGAATTGAAACTGAAAACCCGCTTTCCATCAGGGCGGCGGCAATGCAGGCCAGCCCGTATGGCATGGTGCGTTTGGCGGTCAGGTAAAAATCCCTGATCGGAGGTTGAATGAGAAGGATGTCGGTCATGTGTTTTGGTTTTTTGGGGTGGTCCCTGATAAACGCTGCTTGTATCTTGTTTTTAGTAGCTGGAAAAAAGTGGTTTAAGGTATGGGGTTGAAGGTATAAGGTTTTAACTGCTTGGTGCACGGAAACAATCTGTTTTATAGACGATTCTCCATTTTCCTCCAACACTCCAGTACTCCAGTAATCCATCACTCCAATTCGCCAGGGCTCCAATACACGAAACCGGGCTACTTCTTTGATACATATTGCTTCAATTTGTCGAAAAACTTATGATTAGCTTTAGGAAACGGGAAGTCGTCCAGTTGCTCCAGTTTAATCCAGCGGTGATCGGCCGGGCCGTTCAGTGCGACCCTGCCGGAAACATAGGAGCAGCAAAAGACATCCATGACGATTTTAAAATGGGTGTAGGCGTGTTTGACCCGGCTGAGGTGCGCATCCACCTTGACGGCCAGATTGACTTCTTCTTTGATTTCCCGGGTGCAGGCCGCCGCGGGGCGCTCTCCTCTTTGAGTTTTGCCTCCCGGAAACTCCCACAGCCCGCCGAGCAGCCCGGAAGGCTTGCGCCGGGTGATCAAGACGTGCCCGTTTTTAAAGACCACCCCGACTGCAATATGGTATTCGGGTGTTGGCTGCTTTTTCAGTTTGACAGGGTAATTTTGAACCTGGGCGGATTGGTACGCCCGGCACATTTTCTGCACCGGGCAGCCGTCACACACTGGCTGCTGAGGTTTGCACACGACCGCCCCGAGTTCCATCATGGCCTGGTTGAAGGTGCCCGGCACATCTTGCTCCAGCAGGTTGTCGGCGATCGCCTTGAACTTTTTGGTTGATGAAGCTTTGTTAACGGGGTCCTGCACGATCAGCAGGCGTGCCAGCACGCGTTTGACATTGCCGTCCACCACCGGGTAGGGCTGCCCAAAGGCCATACTCAGTACCGCTGCGGCAATGTAGTCGCCGACGCCGGGCAGCCGGCGAAATTCCGCCCAGCGGTTGGGAATCACACCGCCGTATTCGTTTAACACAATCTGCGCTGCGCGGCGCAGATTGCGGGCACGGGCGTAATATCCCAGGCCTTCCCACACCTTCAGAACTTCCTGTGAATCGGCACCCGCCAGGCTCGCGAGGTCCTTGAAGCGGTCTACAAACCGATGGAAATAGGGCACAACGGTGGCAACCTGGGTTTGCTGCAGCATCACTTCAGAAACCCAAATACGGTAAGGGTCGGTTGTATCTCTCCACGGCAAATCGCGCTTGTGGGCCAGATACCAGGCTATTAAAGCCTTGCGAAAAGATTGAACCTCGTTAGGTTTCATACAAACTTTTAAGACCCCGGTTCAGAGCCCGCATGTGGGCTTTTTCTGCCTGGGCAATTGAGACAAAAATTGAGCCGGCCTCTGCGTCTTCGACTTGCTCCGCCATGGTCCGGTACAGGTCATAGGCGGAATATTCAATGGTCATGGCCAGATCGAGGACAGCCGGGCTGCCCTGATTGTCGGCGGCCTCGAGCAGGCGGCAAGCCTCCTCAAAGCTCTGGCCCCCTTCCAAAATACGCCCTGCAAGGCTAGTGTACAAACGATCAAAGGGCGGCGGATCCTCCTGTGTCCTGCTCCAAAGATAATAAATCAATTTTGCGTGTGCCTTTTCGGAAACGGCAATCTGTTGCAGAATCGGGCGAATGGGGCTGTCCGGGTACCTGTCTGTGAGGTACCGATAAAAGCGCCGCGCACCTTTTTCCAGGTCCATGGCGACTTCCAGCAATTTTGTCAGGCTTTGGTCAGTGCCAAACACCTGCACTTTGGGATATCCCGGCTGGATTTTATCTTTCCAACCCAAAATACCGTTCATCAGATGATAGACGGTCTTGTCGCAGATCTCACCTTCACCGGCCAGGGCGGCGGCCCACTGGGAGCGCCCGCCGTTGCGGCAATAAAATATTAAATCGCGGTCGGAGGGCAGGGTGAACAATCTGGATTCGACTTCTGCCAGCGGCATCAGTTTGGCCCCGGGGATATGACCGCGCTCATATTCCGAAGGCTGGCGGACGTCAACCAGCAGGTAGTCCTTCTCCAGGCGGGTATCGACCAATATTTTGAGCTCTTCGGCCGTCAGGGTTTCAAATTCCAGGTTGTCCATTTCTGTGACGAAAATTAGTTGATTAGTTGATTCGTTAAATAGTTGATTAGGAAAATGGCTTGACGCCATTAGTTGATTCGTTGATTAAGTTAAATAGTTGATCAGGTAAAAGATGATAAAGGGCAAATGCCCGGTAGTTCTGCTGCTCCAACTTAATAAACATAATCAACTTGATCAACTAAATATACGCGCAACTCGAAATCCGAAATCACCCTTGTTTTCCCAGGATCTTGTCCAGCATGGTTTGGGTATCGGTTGTCGAGCCGGTGCAGGAACCGTTGCGGCAGACATGGGCCGTGGCCTTGCCTTTAACCACCTCGAGGCCGTCGGTGTATCCCGCGAAAGTGTTCAATTGGGCCGCGTTTTGTTCAGTCTTGACGATGGTCACCTTGTTGGGGGTGAAGTTAAGATTCAAGGCTGCTAACAGCTCGCGGGTGTCGGCGGCCTGCGGTTCTCCCGTGATAACAATTTCCTCTCCCGGGCGCAAGGCAAAGTCCAGGGCGCACAGAAAATAGGTAAAGGCCGAAGGTTTGGAATTGACCGTACCGGCAAAAGCGCGCATCTGAGCCTGGGCCCGGTCTTCCCACTGCGGATCACCGGTTAAGCGCGACAGCAGCAAAAGGTTGAAGAGTGCCACCGAGTTGGCCGACGGTATGGCACCGTCGTATAGCTCTTTGGGGCGCACCGGCAGTTCGACATTCCCGGCCGGCGTAGAGAAAAACCCGCCGTTTTGATCATCCCAGAATCTGGCGTTCATCTCCTGCTGAAGTTCCTGGGCCTGCTCGGCATAGCGCAGATCAAAGGTCGTTTGATAGAGGCTTAAAAGTCCGTGGATTAAAAAGGCATAATCCCCGGCATGGGCTTCCACTGCCAGTTCGCCGTCTCTAAAACGATGGTACCGGCGGCCCTCACTGTCTTTCATTTTCTCCAGGACGAATTCGGCGGCTCTGCGAGCGGCGTCGGCAAAGGCGGAGTTGCCTAAAATCCGGGCACCCATTGCCAGGGCCGCAATCATCAAGCCATTCCAATCGGTAAGGATCTTATCGTCTTTGAGCGGGTGGATCCGGTTTTCCCGCACCCGATACAGCTGGTCACGAATCCCGTTCCACTCTGATTCGACCTGATCATCGGGCATTCCGGCTTTTTGCGCCCATTTTTTCAAAGGCGCCGTCAGGTGGATGATATTGGCCCCCGTTTTTTGCCGGGTGGCCTCATCTTCGAAATTGCCCTCGGGGCTCAACCGGAAAATGGCTTTCCACCGCTGCGAATCCGCGTCCGGCAGCGCAGCGTGAAATTCTTCCGTTGTCCAGACATAAAATTTGCCTTCCTCGCCCTCACTGTCGGCATCCTCGGCAGAGTAAAAGGCACCTTCCGGGGAAGTCATGTCCCGTAGCACGTAGGTGAAGATTTCCTCGGCTGTCCGGGCAAACAGCGGTTCTCTGGTAATTTGAAAGGTTTCCAGATAGGCGGTGGCGATCATGGCCTGATCATAGAGCATTTTTTCGAAATGCGGCAGAAGCCATCTGCTGTCGGTGGAATAGCGATGGAAACCGAAACCGACATGATCCCAGATTCCCCCCAGACG
Organism: Deltaproteobacteria bacterium; assembly: GCA_019312835.1. Taxonomy (GTDB): domain Bacteria; phylum Desulfobacterota; class Desulfobacteria; order Desulfobacterales; family JAFDCJ01; genus JAFDCJ01. The sequence continues at coordinate 4,971 of JAFDCJ010000042.1, read as the reverse complement.
CATGGCCGTTAATGTTTTTACGACCATATCCAGGGCCTGGGTGTCGCCGTTGCGGTGGTAGCTGCGCAGCAAAAAAAGCAACCGGTGCGGGGTGGGGAACTTGGGGGCGGGCTCGAAACCGCCGAACTGGGGATCGAATCCCCTTTTGATCTGGCTGAAAGCCTTCTCGAGCAGGGCGGCATCGGGTTCGTCGCCTGCGGCAAAGGCAAAGGCCCGGTGTAGGCTGTCGGCGATGCGTGTCGCTGAAGTCGCGATTTTTTCTTTGTCGTCGACCCACAATTTCCTTACCTGGCGGCAAATATCGATCAAACCCGCGCGTCCGTGACGGCTGTTTTTGGGCAGATAGGTGGCTGCAAAGAATGGCTTTTTTTCAGGGGTCATAAAAATGCTCAGCGGCCACCCGCCGCTGCCGGTGAGCATCTGGCAGGCTGCCATATAGACGGCATCTATGTCCGGGCGTTCCTCCCGGTCTACTTTAATGCAGATGAAGGTGTCATTGAGATAAGCGGCGGCTTCCTCATCTTCGAAGGATTCTTTTTCCATGACATGGCACCAGTGGCAGGTGGCATACCCGATGGAAAGGAACACGGGCTTGTTTTCCGCTGCGGCCCGGGCGAAGGTCTCCTCAGACCAGGGATGCCAGTCTACCGGATTGTGGGCATGCTGGATGAGATAGGGGCTTTTTTCATTGATGAGTCGGTTGGGGGACATGATGTTCTCCTATTTGCACCACTCCGGGCAAGTTTTTTAGCTTTAGAAACTTCAGGTTGATCTTGAGGCGTTCAAACCAAAAATCCGAAGCACGAAATCCGAAACACGAAACAAATTCGAATCACCAAAATTCTAAATGTTTAAACATGCACCAATCTGAATGGCGGTAAATGCAGCTGTTGTTTGGGACATTTTAGCATTCGGATTTAGAATTTATTTCGGATTTCGATATTCGAATTTCGGATTCAATTATCACTTTTCCTTTTCAGGTATGACCACAATAATATAGGTATGATACTGTTGAGGCGCAATAATCAAAATTTTAGCGATCTTTTAAATGATAATAAGGCGGGTGGGTGGTAAGCCGGGGGTCGTCGATCGGTTTTCCGATGGTGAAGTGGTACAGGCTCTGGTACTGATTGTCTTTTAATCCCAATATGTCGTGAACCGCTTCGTCGAAAAAGCACCCGATGCCGGTGCCCCGCACCCCATGGGCTTCGGCAGCCAGGTATAGCACCTGGCCGATCATGCCGCTTTCCCAGAAAAGCTGCCGGTAGACAAAGGGGTTGCTGGTGACCGGGTCTTTGAAAGCAGCGATCATCCCCAGCGAAAAGGCGCTGTCACCGGCGATATCCTGGTGGCAGCTGACCATCATGGCTTGCTGGCGGAAATCGCCCGTTTCAAGCCGAAACAGGGGAAAATTTTCCTCGATCGATTCCCATTCAAAATTAGAACGTGTCAGGCGTTTGACAGGGTCCAGCGCTTTCGGGTTGCGGATGAGAAAATAAAGACCGGGACTGAGGCCTTCAACCCGGTGGACGAAAAGGAGCAGATGCAGCAACGGCTCCCCAAGTTCAGCGTCAAAGGGAGCGCAGTCGGGGCGGGGCAGGGTTTTATCCAGGATTGACAGAAACTGTTCCCTGGTGACCGAACCCTTGCGGTCAAAGGCTGTGGCACTTCTCCGCTGCCGAATGATCTCAGCCGCGGCCCGATCAATGTTATCCTGCCGGAGTTCGTAAGATTGGGCCGGTTGCCGGGGCGGCGCAGCGGTCTTCGTTTTTCGTGTCAGCTTGGCTGCCTGGTAAATAATTTCCCAGTTGACGGGTTGCCTGCTCAAGCTGTTCGGATCACCTTTAAAGGCAATCTGCGTGAAGGCGGAAATTATTGTTGGCGACAGACTGCGGGGAATGTCAGGTGAGGTGCGGGGATTTACCCAGCCCATCAATTCCGGGTGCTCTTCCTCCAGGGCCTGGAACCGGATTTTATCAAAACCCAGCATGGTCTGCATGTCCTGATCAGAAAGCCCGCTTAAATACGTAACTTTCCAGCCGAACAAATTGGCTGCAAAGCTGACTGCCGCCAGGGCGTGGCCCACATCGTGGTTGCAATACCGAAAGGCCCGCTCCCCATATTTCCATGATTCGCGCCAGAATATACTGCTGAATCCGATCATAAACCCCGGACCTCCGAAATGGGTCGTCAAATCTTCCCGGACGGTCTCGGAAACCACCGCCCGCTGCTCCAGGGCATGGAGCAGGGGATTGTAATGATATACTCCCCCTTCCAGCCCATTGGCTCCCGGAACAATGAGGTGGGCTTCGGTGGGATGCAGATTGCCGCTGGACGGGTTTATTCGCAGAGACCATCGGGATGCGCCGGCGGCTTTCCAGGCCGATAATCCCAGGGACAGTTCCAGAAATCCGGCAATGTCGTCAAGTTTGAGCTCCCGGGGCGGATTGTGGTTGCGTCGAAACAGGTCCGTGAACCGGGCAGGGGGGTCATTTTGTAAAAACGGCAGGCCCAATGCGCTGGTATTCTCATAGAAACGAAACGGATTGGGTTGGTTGTCCCAATCCATATGACCTGCCGATCGGGCGTAGCGATCATAATGATGCTTGGTTTCTTCGTGATAGCGGATGATCTTTTGTGAGGTGCTGGCCCCGTCAGATTCGGTCATAATGAGTAAAACACTGATTTTTCAGATAAGTAATGTCAAATCACTATTGTTGTGTCCCAGAAATATGGTACCAAAATTATCTATTCAATTTAGCATGATACCTTCTCGTCATTTCCGCGCAGGCAGGAATCCAGGCGGATTCAAACTGGATTCCCGCATTGCAGAGTGTGTTGCAATTCAAAAAAGCGACTAATTTCTGCCTGTCATGCCGGACTTGATCCGGCATCCAGAAGCGGAACGTCTTGAAACAACACTGGATTCCGGGCCAAGCCCGGGATGACGAAACAGCAACAAATGCAGTACTCCCAATTACGACACAGTCTGCTTCGCGGGAGTGGCAATCATTTCGTATCTTATATGAAGGGCATTAGACAGGAGGCTGTTTCAAATAAAAATGGCAGCGCCTTTCAGCGCTGCCATTTTGGTGCCATTGCGTTTAATTAATCAACCGCATCCGCCGCTGCTGCTGCCGCAGGATCCACAGGCTGAATTCGCCGGTCCGAATTCGATGCTCGAGCTGATTTTAAAGCCGTATCCGAGGAAATCCACCATCACGGGTTTGGCTTTTTCATAAAAATCCTTGTCCACGACAAACTGAAATCCGTTGACATCGTACACGTTATCTGTATCTTTGGGCTCATCCAGAGCCATCGCCAGGGACGGCCCGCCTCATCCCCCGTCGTTTAGGAAAATCCGGATGGGGGCGACTTCCCGGTCCTTGAAATACTCGGCGATTTGCTGCCTGGCTGCTTCGGTAACTTCTACCATAACTTCCTCCTTGAAACTGAGATATGATCAGCGCGATTCGACCTGCAATAATGTTTCCGATCGTCAAAAGCACCCTAATTCTAATAACGGGGAACTGTTTTGTCAATGGGCAATGTTCAGAGGTGTTCAGGTGTCAGTGTTCAGGTGTCAGGCCTAGATATTTAGTTGATTATGTTGATCAAGTTGATTGAGTTGATTAAGTTAAATGCAAGGGAGCGGTTAGGCAGGTAGACTGTAATTCTCTTGCCTAATCAACTATTTAACTATTCAACCAGTCTGTGTTCGGATATAGTCCTCATAAACCTTCAGGTCAGCGGGCGAAAACAGCATGAATATCACCCGGGTGATGGCGGGGTTGTCTTTCAGAAAGCCGCAGGTGGTGTCCACGGCAATTTGACAGGCTTCTTCAACGGGGTAACCGTACACACCGCAACTGATAGCCGGAAAGGCAACGGAAGCGAGGTTGTTGTCGGCGGCCAGCTGCAGACTGTTGCGGTAGCACCCGGTCAGAAGGGTTTTGTCCCGGGGTTTTCCGCTATAAACCGGTCCCACCGTGTGAATGACGTGACGGGCAGCCAGATTGTAGCCCTTGGTGATCCGGGCTTCACCGGTGGGGCACCCGCCCAGCGTCCGACATTCTTTCAGAAGCTCGGGCCCCGCCGCTCTGTGAATGGCGCCATCGACGCCACCGCCCCCCAGAAGGGAGGTGTTGGCCGCATTGACAATGGCATCCACATCCAGCTGGGTGATATCCCCTTGTAACACTTCTAATTTCTCAAGTATTTGTTTATCCATTGTTATCCACCCTCAATAAATAAATCACAAATTACAAATCTCAAATAACAAACAAATCACAATAACCAAATTCAAAATCCCAAACTGGGGTGCTGTGTTTTTCTACGGAACTTCCTGGAAAAGCCCAGTTTTGGTCATTGAAGTTTCGAATTTGGAAATTGTTTGTAATTTGGTGCTTGTATTTTGGGATTTTGCCCGAGAAATATAAAAAAAGGCAAAGTAAATGCCTATAGATCATATAGGGTCTCATCCCGCCTGGGTGCCGCCCGCTTGGTCCCCGGTTTTCCTCCTTTTTTTTCGGGCATCAGGAAAGGCTCCTCACCCTCCAGCAGATCTCCCATCTCTGCTTCGATGGCGTCGGGATCTTCGCCGGCCTCCATACGCTTCAACGCTTCCTGCATCCCGGGACCCAGCTCCATTCCGGTCATATCCGTTAATTTGCGCATCAAGTTGGCGGCCTGGCGGGGATCATCTTCGTTGATTTTTTCGGCCTCGCCGGCCAGCATATTCATGGCCTTTTCCATTTTGTGTTCGTCAAAGGGCAGGTCGTCCATATCACCGTCTTCTTTGGCTTTACCGGTAAATGCGAAAGCCGACATCTGTCTGGACAGCGTTTTGGTTTTGCATGCCGGGCACTTCGGCTTTTTGGTGGTGTTCACGCTTTTTGAGAAGAAATTGAAAATTGTGTTACAGTCTTCACAATAAAATTCATAGATGGGCATGCTCACTCCTAATAATTC
>JAFDCJ010000041.1 GCA_019312835.1 Deltaproteobacteria bacterium | reverse complement strand
ATGAGAGGGGTGGTTTCCCGAATACCTCTCAAAATGACAGGCCGGCAGTACCCCTGGATCCTCGAGCTGAGCATTTTTGTTGCTTAAACAATTGTTTACCGACATTCACATTATTTTGTATAAATTTTGCTGATGCAATTAGTCGTATCTTGAAGTAATATCAGATTATACTTGAAAGAGAGTGTCGGAATGTAGTAGACGATTTTAAAACCACCAAAAAAATAGTCTGGGATGCCTGTGACGTCCCGTTCCTTAGGAATCAAAAATGAAAATACTTATCAAAATACTAATAATATCGATAATGATGACCGCTGTTCCGGCCGGGGCCGAGATCCCCACCGTTTTGACCGACAAAATCAGAAATGGCAGCGGCGTTATCGATATCTTCAAGGACGCCAGCGGTGCGGAGCTGCAGGATTATCTGCAGAGCGGGACCCTTTACCTGGGCGTGGATCTGAACGAAGATGCTTCCGGCATTGAGTCCAGCACCTCGGCCGGTGTGGCCATCAAACAGATGAGGCTGATCATCACAACGACCGAGGGCGACTTTTCTTTTGGCGAGTTTCACACCAACACCACGGCCATGATTCAGGAAACGGGGGCCAGCGGAACCCAAGAATACAACACGCTGTTCGGCAGCGCCGGCAGTAATCAGATTACCAGCAACAGTGGCTTTGACCTTTCTAGTTTTGACGATGTCGTTACCATTGAAAATATCAAGTTCACGGGAGAAGTTATAGGGGCCAGGCTCAGTGTTACATTTTTAAACACCGCAAATGCGGGTGATAACGAATCCTTTTTCGATTACTCGGCCGGTTTTGAGGAATTCGCTATTCTGTCATCCGGCGACGCCGCAGCACTTGACTCTGCCAACATCGGCCTGGGAGCCGCCGCACCGGCCAACATCAGTTACAGTGTATCTTCACCCAGCGGTACACCGGAGCCATCCTGGTTTTTCTTGGCGCTTATCCCGGCCATTTTTCTATGGAGACAAGGTAGCCGTGCTAAAGCCAGGACCTAAACTTGTAAAATGGTTTGCCGCGCTGCTGGTGGTGGCGCTCATAGTTATTTTTGCTTTCAAAGCTCAGCACTATATCTCAAACCAGGAAAAAACAGAGCGTCCTCTGACACCCGCCTCCTCTACAGAAGACCGCCACGCCAATGCCTCGATCAGCCTTGAAATGCTGAATGCGCTGAAATGGCAAAACCTGGAAAAACTCACCCGGGACGTGGGCACCAGCAGCGATAAGCTACGCCGGATCATTGAGCTTACAGAAGACGCGCAAAACCCCACGGCCCTTTACCTGCGGGGATTTGTGCTGATGATAACCAACAAACCGCTGCAGGCGTTGAAGACCTTCGACCGGCTGGACGTAAAGGATATGCCGGCGCCTTTTCTCTATCCGCCCTATCGCCTGCAGCGTCAGATGCGGCCCGAAGCGCCCAACCGCTACCTGGGCGCTTTAAACCGGGCAATCGACGCCGGCAATGTCTCCCCCTTGATGACCGCCAGGGTTCTGGCCCAGGAGGGAGATCCCTACTCGGCGCTCTCGAACTACCTGCAGACCGATCCCGCGCAATGGGTGACCTACGATGTTGAATGTATCAAGGAGATCGGGCTGCATTCCGGGCTGTCCTCGGAGATACGCCGGATGATCGTCGGAGCATTAAAGTCCGGCCGGGTTTCCGCCAAGGTCGAGGGGCCGCTGGGCCAGGTTCTGGCCCAGGAAAACGATCCGGCGGAGGTCAGGGCATTCAAGCGTAAGTTGAAAGAGGAACTCATCCAGGGCAGCAGCACGGGCAAAGTGGCTGTTTCATCAATCAAACAGCTGCTTGAGACTCGCAAACTTTTTTTTCAACGCGACTATCCAGCGATCGTCGATCGGTATCAAGACGCCAACCCCATGGCGCTGCCGGACGAATCCGTCCTGCTGCTGTTTCTCTCCGGCGTCAGGCTCGAGGACCGGCTTGAAATGGATCGCTGGGGCCAGGAAATTAAAAGAAGATATCCGAACCAGGAGGTAATCGATTGGGTTTCCGAATTGACAACTTCCGCCAGATGATTCCCAACATTATCCTGTACGGGATCATCTTTATTCTGCTGCACCTGGCGAGTATCACCGAGGTGCTTTCCATCCTTTCGCGGCCGATGGTGATCTTTGTCGTGCAGTTGATGGGCATCGCGGCGGTGGACCAGGGCAGTTTCCTGGCTCTGGGCAAATTGATCCTGCCCTGGACCGAAGACTGCTCCGGAATCAACACCCTGGTGATGCTCCTGGGAATAACGCTGTGGGTCAACCGCCGGCAACGATTCGGCCGGCCCTATCTGATACGCCTGATTCTGTGCATACCAGCGGCCCTGCTGGCCAATCTCTTTCGCGTTCTAACCTTTGCCGCCTACCGTTATGTTTTCTATCCGTCCTGGGAAAGTCAGGAACTGCACTACTTCATCGGTTTTGTGTGGCTGATTCCCTTCCTGGTTTTGTTCGTGCCCGATTTCAGGCAGAAGGACCGCGGCCAATGGCTGGAGATATTTTACATGGCGGTGGTCCTGGCCCTGGTTGCACCCGTTGTTTTCTCGCCGGGGGGCAGTCTGGTCGTGATCTGCGCCCTGTTCTATCTGGCACAAAACCGTATCGACGCCGCCATTTCCCTCAAAAAGTGGCCGGCCTACCTTCTGTGGGCTATTGCAGCGCTGCTAATCGCGTGGTCGCGCATGGAATCGCTCTGGATTCCCTGGCTGCTGGTCTGCCCGCGGTTTGTTGCCCCGCGTGTCCTGTTTACCTGGAGCGGTATGGTCATTCTTTCCGGAACCGTGTCTTTGCTCGCCATGCGCACGGAATGGCAAATTATTGTGCTGACGTCCCTGGCACTGCACACCTACGGGTTTCTGAAGAAAAAACGCACGGATTACGCCCCCCGGCCGATTGCCCTGAATAAACTGGAACTGTCGGCGCTGGTGATTTTACTGCTGGCACCGTTCATGCTGCACGGCCTGATCGGCATCCGACATGAAGTGGAGCACCCCCCCCGCGGAATTATGGCCCGGCAGCTGTCGTTCAACAGCTATAAAGTCAGAGTCGCCGGTCAGCCCTCCGATATTGCGATGTACTGGTACGGTGCTTTCAGTGAGGGGCGACATCACTCACTGGTGGCCTGTATGCGATTTCGCGGCATCATACTGAAGGACTTCGAGCAGGAAAAGGATGTATATGTCGGCAACAAAAAATGGATGCGAGAGTTTTTTATCCAAGACAAACGATTGAAATCAAGCTACCCCGAGTATTTGCTGGCAACCTTTTCGCCGTTTTCTCCCCCCGGCGTGCATGTTATTTTTGAAGCGCCTTCCCATCTAATGAGCCCGGCCTATTTCGCCCGGGAAAGCGAACGAATTGTAACGCAATTGCACCAAATGTATGCCCAATCGTCCAAGCAGATAATAAAATATTGATGCATCACCTTGTGCCCCAGCCGGAAAACTTTTCCGGACATGCCAAAAGACAGGATTTCATGAGGCGGTTTCAACTGAATCTTGTCACTGTATTTTCTCAGGGGTAATTTTATGAATTTAGAAAAAACTTTACGGGCAAGCCGCATTGTCTGCACCCTTGGTCCGGCATCGGAATCATTGCCAGTTCTGGAAGCCATGATCCGTGCCGGTATGAACATTGCTCGCCTCAATTTCTCCCATGGTAGTCACCAGAATCATGCTAAAATAACCCAACGTGTTCGTGATGCCTCTCGAAGAACGGATCGTGAGATTGCCATTCTCCAGGATCTTCAGGGTCATAAGGTGCGGATTGGAACCGTCAAGGGCACAGAAGACTTGCAACTGTCTCCCAGCCAGAAAATTGCTCTGGGCAGAGGGCATTTTGTGATGGCCGACCGAATCGGCATCGACTATGACGGAATCGAAAACTACGCCGAGCCGGGGCATCACATTTACTTAAGCGACGGGATGATCGAACTCGAAGTCGTTGACAAACAGGGAACAGATCTAATTTGTGAAGTCATCATCGCAGGCTTGCTCAGAAGTCGCAGCGGAGCCATTTTTCCTCATTCCAACCTCAAATTTCCCCTCATCAATGAGAAGGATCTTGCGGACGCTGAGTTCGGCGTAAAAAATGGTGTCGACATGATCGCCATGTCCTTTGTCCGATCAGCTACCGAGATCTTTGAAATGCGAATCCGCATGGGTGAATGGGGCATCGAAGATTCGTGCATCATCGCCAAAATCGAAGATCAAAAGGGTTTCGATAATATTGACGAGATTCTCGATGTAGCGGACGGCATTCTGATTGCACGCGGCGACCTGGGCGTATGTCTGTCTAGAGAGAAGGTGCCCGGCATTCAGGCACAGATCATCCAGAAGGCAAATGCGCGCGGAGTGCCGGTCATCACCGCTACCCAGATGCTGGAATCCATGATTGACAACCATCGGCCGACCCGCGCTGAGGTCACCGATGTCTATGCTGCTATATCCGCAGGTAGCGATGCCGTCATGCTTTCAGGCGAGACCGCTCTCGGGCGGCATCCGGTGCAGGCGATTGAAGAGATGCATCGGATTTGCCGCGTGGCTGAAAATGAACGGCGACATCCCGCCACAATTAAAATTCGCGGTAGGGAAGGCCTCCACGACCGAATGGCTGAAGCGACCGCAATGCTTGTGAAAAGCATGAATGCCTGTTGCGTGATCGGGCTTTCCCTGTCAGGATCGACCCTGCGCTCGCTTGCGGCGACGCGTATCGGAGTCCCGATCTACGGAGTGGTTGCCAGTGAGCGGTTGTCGCGACAGCTATTGCTTCACCGTGGTTTATCTATTATAACCATGCCGCATCGTGAGCAACTTGCAGATCTGATTAATCCGACTCTTGAACAGCTCAAAGCAGAAAAAATTATTACCGCGGAGGACCGCGTCGGGGTGGTGGCCTGCGAAATCGATGACCAGGGCCGCCGCACCTATCTCGCCAAGGTGATTGTCATCGATTGATGCCATTTCGCGTCTGTTGAGCAAGATGACCACCGGGAAGCAGCGGAACCTGTCGATGCGGTAAATACAAGCGGTTAAGCAGGCAGGAAATTATGATCCGTAAATATTGATCAAGAGTTGCTCCAGCTTTTCTTCCAGCATTTCGTACGAAAGGTACCGCCAGCCGAGCATGTAGTTGGTTTCGACCATTTCCGAAAGTTGATCCGGGTTGCCCAGAAGCTGCTGAATCCGCTTGATCGTGTCGCCGGTGATGTAGCCGTCAAAGGAGATCACATCGAAGCCCTTGCTTTCGATGTCGGCCACGAATATGGCATAGCGGTTGATGATGATGGGTTTTTTGCAGTAGATCGTTTCCACAAAGGCATTGCCGTAGCCCTCGTACAGCGAGGGGTAAACAACGATGTCGGCGTTAAGGTAGGCGTCCCACAGGGTGTAAATCCTCTTGCCGTCCGCGTCGGTTCCGCGGCTGGTCGCGATCCGGTCGGCAACCAGTTTCAGGTCCACCTCGATGAACCGGGCAAACTCTTCGATGCGCATCAGGTATTCCCGGCCTTCGTCGCCGGCCTCGTGGGTGATCACCAGCGAGGCGTTGGCGTGTCCAATTCTTTTGACCAGCTCGGCCGCCATCTCGATTCCCTTTCTGGAAACGATGCGGGTGGGCTGCAGGACGATCAGTGAATCTTCATCCAGACCGATGTCCTCCCTGAAACGGCGGTTATACTCATCCATCTCCGGCGGCAGCATTTTAAAGTCCAGGATGTTGGGGATCAAGGTCCAGCTGGCGCCGGTAAACTGTCCCATGGCCTGGCCGGCCAACGAGTTGATGACCACATGCTGAATATTCGGATGGACCGGGGGAAAGGCGGCCCTCAGATAATCATTTGCCGCCGGGCTGTTAAAGCGTTCTCTTTCCCAGAAGAAATCGTGATGATGGGCGATGGTGGGAATGCCGGTCTCAAAGATAAATTCGGTGATGGCCAGCCCCAGGGGGATGTTGACGGGGATGGCCAGGGCGTTTTGAACCACCAGGATGTCGAATTTGAACCGGGCGTGGAACTGCTGAATCTCTGCTTTCAGTTTTTCTTTGATCCGCTGAATGCGCCGGCTGAGGTTGGTTGTGCGGCGCTTGTTGACAAAGAGGGCATCCTGGATCTCCTTTATTTCCGGGTGCTGGAAATGGGCCAGGGGGGCCAGGTGAGAGACCGCCGGATCGGTGTCGAGTTCCCCGGCCATGTAAAAAACGGGGCATTTTTTGGCGGCCATTACATCTTCCCATTTTTTTGTTTCCAGGGAGACGCCGTCCAGTCCGGCGAAGCGGGTGGAGATAAAACCGAAAGAAGGTGTTTTGCGATCCCAGATGGTCATAATTGAAATCCCCTTTATAGTTCAAATGTTCTTGCAGCGGCCGATACCCACCGCCGGACCGGGTCGCCCGGGCTGATTTTCCGGCCGGCAAACTAATACATTCTGAAACCATTATCACAAAGGCGACGATTTGACTACTGCAGCCTTGATGTTTGCCGTCCGGTTATGTAATATACGATGATAAGTACTCCCGGAAGCAAACCATCAAACACCAGGTCAGCGTATGTCAACTGTCCCCAAAAGCAAATCCGCCCTGGTGCTGGCCGGTGGCGGCATGACCGGCGCAGCCTATGAAATCGGGGCGCTGAACGCTCTGGATCGCCTGTTCGATACGGGGTTTTCCGTCAGCGATTTTGATATCTATCTGGGTACCAGCGCCGGATCGATTCTGGCGACGCTGCTGGCCAATCGGGTGGTGCCGGCTGATATTTTTCAGGCCATCGCCCGGGATAAGCCGTCCCTGTTTAACTGGCGGCGCGAGGATATTTACCGGATCGACAGGCGCGAGCTGGTCTCTAATCTACGGGCCGTTTTCGTGAACGTCTTCCGGATAATCAAGACCCATCGCCTCCACCGCTGGGATCTGTCCCTGAGCGAAATTCTGCACATTTTTCAGGAACAGCTGCCGGCCGGACTCTATTCCCTGGATCCCCTGCAGGGTTATCTTTGCAAGGTCCTGCGGGATGCCGGCCTTCATGACGAATTTGACCGGATCGAGGCCGAACTTTACATCGCCGCTTACAACCTGGACACTCTGGAAAGGGTCATTTTCGGCCTCCCGCCATACCGCAACCTGCATGTGTGCCGGGCCATCGCCGCCTCGTGCGCCTACCCGCTGTTTTTTCGGCCGTATATTGTTGATGGTCATCATTACGTTGACGGGGCCATCGGACGGGCGGACCACATCGATGTGGCCATCGACCGCGGGGCCACCCTGATTGTCATGATCAACCCCCGGGTACCCATTGACAACCGGAACGAAGATACCTGCCTGCCGTCGCTTTCCCTGAATCAATGCGCCAGCGTTTCGGAGCTCGGCGCCACCTTTGCCTGGGAGCAGGCTGGACGCATCGAAAACCGCGAAAAAATGAAGATGGCCCTGGAAATTCTTCGCCTCAAGCATCCCGAGGTCGACATTGTTCTTTTCGAACCGAGCAAAGCGGAAACCCTTCATTTCTTCCAGGGCCCCATGAGTGACGATGCCAGGAAACACATCATGATCAGCGGCAGTCATCAGACAGCCCTGCAGCTGCAGGCGTCATTTGACGAATATCAGACTGTTTTTGCGCGCCATGGTATACCGATTACCAAAAGCGAACTCAAAACGGGCTTCTCCCTCTAAAATCCGCCCTGAGAAAAATCGGCCCCATTTTACCACCCGCTTATCCCGCTGAAGCTATCAAATTGATAGACTTTAACATTGATCTCTTCCTTTTTATCTGGTAGATTCATCAGTATGAAGACTCCTGAAGAAACATTCAGCCTCTTGCTTGTGGACGACGAACCGTCGGTGCTGTCCTCCCTGAAGCGCGTTTTTTTTGAAGACGAGTATCAGATCCACACCGCCGGCAATGGCGCCCAGGCGCTGGAGCTGATGTCAGAATTTAAAATCGATGCCGCGCTGATCGATCTCAAAATGCCCGGGATGGATGGCTTGACCCTCTTGAAGACCATGCGCGAGGATTTTCCGCAGACCATGGTGATCATGCTGACCGGCCACGGCAGCATCCAGGACGCCGTGGAGGCTGTCAAACTGGGAGCGGTCGATTTTTTAGAGAAGCCCTACGCACCTGAAGCCTTGCGCACCCGCATCGCCCAGCTGCACCAGATATGGCATTTGAGAGAAGAAAACCGGCAATTACGCGCCAGGATTGAATTCCAGTTCGGTTTCGATCGCCTGGTGGGCAATTCGACTGTCATATTAAAGCTCAAGGAATTGATTGCCCGGCTAGGGCCGAACGATGCGCCCATATTGATTCAAGGGGAAACCGGCACGGGCAAGGAACTGGTTGCCCGGGCCATTCACCACCACAGTGCGCGCTCGGCAAGCAATTTTGTGCCGGTGGATTGCGCCGCCATCAGTGAAACCGTGATTGAAAGCGAGCTCTTCGGCCATGTGAAGGGTGCCTTTACCGGTGCGCATATGTCCACACTTGGCCTGGTGCGATCAGCGGACGGGGGGACCCTGTTTCTGGACGAAGTCGGCGAGCTCTCCCCAGCCATCCAGTCCAAACTGCTGCGAACCATACAGGAAAGTGAAGTTCGTCCGGTGGGTAGTAATAAAGCGTATTCGGTGGATATTCGTATCCTGGCCGCCACGAATCGGGATTTGGCCCGGGAAGTTGCCGGCAACAACTTTCGGGAGGATCTCTATTACAGATTAAACGTGGTCGTGATCGAGGTTCCGCCTTTGCGGGAACGCAAAGATGACATTGCGCTGCTGGCCAAATATTTTCTCAAACGCTTTGCCACCGATCTGACCCCCACCAAGGATATCGCGAGAAAAACCTATTTTTTTCTAGAGAACTATGACTGGCCGGGAAATATCCGTGAACTGGAAAACGTCATCCGCCGGGCGATCGCCCTGGGAAGAAGCGAACTTATCGAACCGGAGGATCTGCCTGCCAACATTTTTACGCCCTCCGGTGACAGCCCCGAACCGGTCGATATCCCATCCGATGACAGTATGACGTCCTATGAAAAATCAGCCATTTTAAACGCACTGAAAAAGAGCGGCTATAACCGCAGAATCGCCGCTCAGATCCTTGGCGTCGGTGAGGCTACCCTTTACCGTAAGATTTCCAAATACGGGCTGATCGCCAGGACGGCGCCTGGCGAAGAAAACGCGCCATAACGGGCACCCTATACCCTGACGTCTTTGGGTATCCTCTCATCCGGAACCTAGTGTTTTGTCATGCTGGTCCCGGGGGGCCTTAAAAAAAAGACCATCCCGCCGGGTGAATTGCCCCCGATCATTCCTTCAATTACTGCTCGCCGTAAATATTTCTCTCAAAACTGTAGAGCGCTCTTTGAAAAGTCCATCAATTTGATAGGAATCTGATCCATCTCAAATTCAAAAAATAAGACATTCTAAATTGATCCAGATACTTAGGCCGATATTGTCCGTTTGGTACGAATTTCGCTATTATTCTGGGGAGTACAATTAGTAAAATCCGTCAGGTTGAGGTGCGGGCCCAATTAGAGCTTAACATATTTTCATTGGAATTCTTGGCCTATCAAAAAAAGTTGACAAAGCCCGAGTCGCTCAGGAGCGGCACGGCTAAGGAGTAAAAAAAGTGAACAAAGATCGCCTGATATGGGAAGACGCCTTGAAAACGCATTTTGAAAATTTTTTGCAAAAGGTGGAAATAGTCAAAGTGCCCGATGTCTACACCCTAACCTTTATAAAGGCCGAGATAGAAGAAATGGAAAAAGACGTTCAGGGATGGATCAACCTGAGTAAAAGATTATAGAATGAGCGTTGATTTCCAGGCCGCTGGACAATAGGTCACCGCCTGAATTTCCAATCCTTTCCAGCCTATCTTCCAGCGCTTCGAAACTGCGACCTCGTTCATCTCCGAGAGAGGTTGCGATTCTTGCCTCAGCCTACCAACAACTCCCCGGTGACGTTTGACGGTCTCATAAACCTATATGGCTCTCAAAATAATAGGCCCGTCCATTTATTTATCTATCAATTTGATATTTTTCAGTCGATTGAAAATCTGACCACTTAATAAATAGATCAATATTTCAGTTAGTTAAGCTCGAACATGGTTCTTGGCATAATTTTAGCTAAATAGTAAATTAGAGCACTTGATATTATTCTCGTGTGGTTTTCTGGAGGGTTATCTCGTGACGATGCCGTCTACCATAATTTTACGAACTATTCGCCGGTTATACACAATACACCTGTAATTCAGCAGGCGGAGCTGTTTCCGTCATTCTAAAGCAACCCCGAGAGCAGTAACCCGGATTATGGCACCGGTTGGCCCAGTTCAATTTAGAATCAGTTTGACTGCATCGAGAAATCGGAGGCGAAAATCCATGCAAACGATAACCGATCCGTTGCCAATAAATAACTGCAGAGCCCTGATCAGCGGAGAAAATAGTTATAAGATCGACCTGTTGAAACGCCATCTGGCCGAATATTTCAGCAAGATTGATCTCCTCTCCGATTCGGGGCAGTTAAATTTGCTGACAGCAGATAGTTACTCGGTAATTGTGGTTACAGACACAGCGGCGGATGTATTGAATCGTGATTTTCTTACGAATCTAAGATCCCTTCATCCCCGTGCCAGATTGTTGTGCCTGGTTGACCGCGTCACCCAGGATACAGAGAAAGCTTTGCGCAGCGCCGGCTTGCTTTTTCTGGGTTCCTATGATCATTTCGGTGCCTGTTATCGCAGCATCCTACAGACGGTCTTATGGTCACAGAAAACGAATAAGCATCAACCATCGCAAACCTCAAACAAAACACCAAAAGCGTTTAGGTCGACTTGGTTGCAGGATAGAAAATAGACACGCGAGAGCAGTTTTCAGCGTCTTTGAATATCAATTTTGAAGTTCGTATGGAGGGCAGGAAAATGTATAAAAAAAGTAAAATAATCCTATGGACGACAATTGGTTTGGTATGCACCATGCTTATCACGCCGGTCGATGCTGAAACCATTACCTTTGGCGTATACACCTCCGATAAACCCACCGCGATGTATCGCAAATTTAAACCGATTCTGGAATATCTGGAAGGACGATTAGGCCGGGAAGGACGAAACGCAGACATAAAAATCAAAATTTATCCCTCATATTCCGGAGCACTGGATGCCATCGTCAACGGAGAAGTTGATTTTGCCCGTTTCGGTCCGGCAAGCTATGTCATGGCCAAAGAACGAAACAAGGATGTTCGTCTGCTGGCCATGGAGCACAAGAAGAATCAGAAACGCTTCTACGGCATATTTATTGTACCGAAGTCGTCTTCGATAACATCCCTTAACGAAGTCAAGGGAAAATCTTTTGCATTCGGCGATAAAAACTCTACTATCGGGCGCTATCTCTCCCAGGCGGAGCTGGTCAAGGCCGGCATTTATGCAAAGGATTTAAAAAGCTACGTATATCTCGATCGACATGACAAGGTGGCACTGGCGGTTGCAGCGGGCAACTACGATGCCGGGGTGGTGAAGGAAAATACTTACAAAAAATACTCAGAGTCGAAGGGCTTGAAGAAAATTGCCCGCTTTCCCAATGTCACCAAGCCATGGGTCGCGCGGGCCGGATTTGATGAAAAAATATTCAAGGCTTTGCAGCAGGGTCTCCTGGAACTAAAAGATAAAAAGATTCTAAAAAATCTTAGACAGGACGGGTTCCTGGTCGCCGATGACGATGACTATAAGTTTGTCCGCAACGGCATGCAGCGCGCAAAGGAATTTGGAGACAACAGTTAACATAATATGGCACCAATATTGTTATGAATTTATCGACCAAAGTCAGTGTGACCCTTTTGGTAGTTTTAACCGCGGCGATGGCTGTCTCCGGCTGGTTTTCGGTCAACGAGGAGCAGCAGGTGCTGGGTGAATTGTTGAAAGGTCGGGGACAATCCCTTTCGCATGCCATTGCGGTGTTTTGCATTGAAACACTTTTAGCAGAAGACTATCCGGTTCTAAACACCTTCCTGGAAACAACCGGAAGGGATCGAGAAGACATTCTTTCAATCGAGGTGTTGCATCAGGGAACCCTTGTTTCCAGCTACCATTCTATCGGTGAAGAAAAAGGAGATCGAATTGTCTTTCATTCTGATATCCTTTTCTCAGCGGAACCAGACCGGCAGCCGATCAAGCTCGGTGAAGTTCGTCTGGGGCTCTCTGACCGGGCGAACAAAATGATCATTGCATCCAGGATACGGGAATCGGTCACCCATACCGTGGTCATTTTTATTCTCCTTTCCAGTGCGCTCCTGCTGGCGATGAGAAAAATAGTTCTGCGAAAGATCAAACAACTAAGCTCGCATGCCAGACAAATCGGAGCCGGCAATCTCGACCTGAAAATCGACCTGCAGACCGACGATGAGCTAGGGAAACTGGCGCAAACGTTCAATGATATGGTTGCCACGATAAATGCATCACAGGAAGAACTGAAACACCATCAGGAGCACCTCGAGTTACTGGTAAAGGAACGTACCCGCCAACTTGAAGAAGCCCAGCAAGAGATGGTTAACAAGGCGATGGAGGCTGGTCGGGCGCAACTGGCCGCCATGGTGCTGCACAATATCGGCAATGCCATGACGCCCATCAACGTTCAAATCGAAGCGATGAAGGCGGGCCGCTCAGTGGCCGTCGTCCAGTACCTGGAAAAGTGCTATAATGACCTGAATGCCAACATTGCGGATCTCAATACCTACGTTAATGAGGACCCAAGAGGCAAAGAAGTATTCAAATATATGGGTGAATTGGTCGCTGCCGTAAAGGCCGAACGAAACCGCAACGAAGATGCACTCGAAAAAATGGATCGGGCCATTTCCTATGTTTCAGAGATCCTGGTAATGCAGCAATCCTACGCTGCCAGTGAGCAGGAGTTCAAGCAAAGTGTCGATTTGAATGCACTGATCGCTGACGCTATCCAGATTCAGGCAGGCGGCCTCGAAAGAAAAGGCATCGTGGTTGAACAAGATTTTGACGCCCATCTCCCCAAAGTTTTGATAGACAAGAACCGCCTGATGCAGGCAATTATCAATTTGATTAAAAATAGCAGTGAATCCTTTGAACGTCCGGAGCCGGACAGGCGCAAAAAGATGATTCAGATTAAAACATTTGCCGGCAACGGACATGTCGGCTTTGAAATTGCTGACAACGGTATTGGCATTGACCAGGAAAATATCGATCATATCTTTGAATTTGGAAAGTCATACCAGCGCTCATCCGGATTAGGTCTTTACTACTGCAAGATGTTTGTAGAAGACAACGGCGGTGCGTTAAATGTGAGCAGCCCTGAAAGCGGGCAGGGAACAACGATCAGGGCAACATTTAAAAAACATGCTTGATAAAAGGTCTACAAATAAGGTATTGAAAAAAAGGTTAAAAACAATTAAATTCATAGAGAAGCACTCTCCCTGTTGTGCTTTCGAATGCCGAAACGACCTTCCTAACTGATTTGCTAAACAGACACCTTTTACCAGGGGGCCAATTTATGTTGACCATCGACGCACTCAAGGCTGAAACAACTATCCCCGTAATTATCGTTGATCATGAGGGTACCGTTGTGCACATCAATCAGATGTTTGAGAAAACCTGGGGCTGGCAAAAAGAAGTTCTGGTTGACCAATCGCTGACGACCATCATACCGGATAACCTTAGGGACGCCCATCGCATGGGATTCTCCAGATTTTTGTTAACCGGCATACCAACGATTTTGAATCAGGCGCTCGAGCTGGTTGTTATGCGGGCGGATGGTAAAGAAGCCGCTGCCCAACACTTTATCATTGCGGAAAAAATTAACGATAACTGGGTATTCGGTGCCACGATAAAACCTCTGGTAGAAAATGACGGTTTTTCCAGATAATCGCTATGCCTGCAGACAAAAGAAATAAGCTACGAGAACTGCAATCGACGCTTGGCAAGATAGAAGTTGCTCTTGGTACGATTTCTGACGCCATTGTCTGGACAGATCAAGCAGGACGAATCCAATGGTGTAACAAGACTTTTGATGAGTTGGTTGGCAATCCCCATATCCTTAACCTCGGCAAATATCTTTTTGAATTGCTGCCCTTGAAGGAGCATGGCACACTCCTGCCGCCTAAGGGGCATCCGGTTATTCTGATTCTGCAAGAAAAAAATAATCTCGACGGTTACTACGAGTACGACCGTAACGACAAAATTGTATATCTGGAATTCCTGGGCAGGTACCTGGAAATGCCAGGCGCCAATGAATCTGCCGTAATGGTCATCCGGGACATCACCGAAAAAAAGAACCTGGAGCAGATCAAACTCCAGAGCGAAGCCTTGCAACGTGCCGCCAACGCCATCGTCATTACCGATAATCAGGGGGCTGTGATATGGGTGAATCGATCCTTCGGACTGCTCACCGGCTATCAACTGGAAGAAATCTACGGCCGGAACCTCAGCATCCTCAAATCCGGCCAGCATGATAAATCCTTTTACCGGAATTTATGGGATACCATCCTTTCCGGAAAGGTGTGGGAGGGTGAAACAGTCAACCGCAAAAAAGACCAAAACCTTTACGTCGAGCGGCAGACGATCACGCCGGTGCTGGATGGAAATGGTAAGATATCCAACTTTATTGCCGTCAAAGAGGATATCAGCGAGCGTAAGAAAACGGAGCTGGAACTTGAAGAATACCGCGGGAAACTGGAGCAGATGGTTAACGAAAAAACCCGCGAGCTGAAACGGGTCCAGGATGAACTGGTCAATCGGGCCATGGAAGCCGGCATGTCACAGATGGCCGCCATCTGGCTTCACAATATTGGAAACGCCATAACCCCTTTAAACGTCCTGATGGAGAAGATGAAAACCGACGAGTTGGGAAATATTTCGCGCTTTCTGCAAAAGTGCCATGACGACCTGGTAATCCACGCCGCCGATCTCGGTCATTATGTCAGCAACGGGCAGCGCGGCCGCCAGGTGTTCGATTACATGGGAGAACTGATTCACTCTCTGAGTGATCATGATAAAAAACAATCCGATATGCTCGGCAGGATGGATGCCGCGCTTTCTTATATTTCCCAGATCCTTACGCTCCAACAGCATTATGCCAGCGGCAGTCAGGAAATCAAGGAATTGGTCGACTTGAACGACCTGATCGAGGATGCCATCCGGCTGCAGACGGGAACGCTGGAAAGGAGGGGCATTGCCGTCAAGCGCAATTTTTTGGAACCCATGCCGAAGCTGCTGATCGATAAAAACAGGCTGATGCAGGTCATCGTGAACCTTGTTAAAAACAGCTGTGAGGCAATTGAGATGCAGCAATCCGGCCCCGGAGAAAAAGTCATTGAGGTCAAAACATTTGCCCAAAGCGATCGGCTCGGATTTGAAATCGTTGACGACGGCATAGGAATCGATCCGGCCTACATTGACAAGGTTTTTGAGTTGGGAAAATCCCAAAAGGGTTCTTCCGGCTTCGGCCTTTATTACTGTAAAATGTTTGTCGAAAATAGCAACGGAAAACTTGTTTTTCTCAGCCGGGGGCCCGGGAAAGGGGCTTCTGTTAAGGTAGCCTTTGATAGAACAGGATAAATCATGGATGATAATCAAAGGATTTTAGTGATAGACGACGATCCGGGCGTGCGCGATGCCTTTAAAGAAATTCTGGCATCGCCCGCGACATCGGGCATTGCCGAGCGGGGAGCGGCACTCTTTGGCGTGGAAACGCCAAGCCTTCCTTCCTGCTCCCTGCAATCATACGAGCTGACCCTTGCGGAAAATGGCGAGCAGGGCGTTAGGGCCGTGGAGGGCGCCCTGGCGCAGCATCAGCCTTTTGCGGTTGCGTTTATCGACATGAACATGCCGGGGATCGATGGTGCCGAGACGTCCCGCCGAATCTGGGCCATAGACCCACAGATAAAGATTGTCATCGTTACCGCCTTTAGCGAGTATCGTCCCTGTGACATCATCAACATCGCCCAGCGCGACGATATCTTCTATCTTCGAAAGCCCTTTAACTCTGAAGAAATCAAGCAGTTTGCCAACGCCCTGACAAATGCCTGGGATACGGAACGTGAAAGGGTAATTTTGGCAGCAAAGCTTGAAACCGTCAATGCCGAGCTGGAGGATATGAACAAAAATCTACAAAAAAAAGTGAAAGAACAGACAGACCTGCTGATCCAGTCCGAGAAGATGTCTTCACTGGGTGTTCTGGCCGCCGGCGTTGCTCATGAAATCAACAACCCGATATCCTTTGTTCACGGAAATCTTGACACTATTCGAAAATACAGCGCTTCGATTAAAAAATTACTGCAAAAATACAGCCGTCTGGAGGAATCTGCGCTGCAGGGCGCAAGCCCTGAAATGCAGTCGCTTTTAACGGAGATTCAAGAATTTAAGGCCCGACACAAAATCGATTTTATTCTGGAGGATATCGTCAGCCTGGCGGATGAATCCCTGGAAGGCACACGACGGGTTGGGGATATCGTCAAAGAATTAAGAGGGTTCTCCCATATCGAAGATGCCGCCCCGCAGCCCACGGACGTGAACGCAGCCATCGAAAAGGTGTTGAATATGATCGGCGGCAAGCTCAAGCCGAAAACGGAAATTGTCAAGGCGTATGGCGAATTGCCGCCGGTCACCTGCTATCCGCAAAAGCTGGGACAGGTGTTTATCAACATCCTGATGAATGCCGCCCAGGCCGTCGTAGAAAACGGCACGATTCACATCTCCACAAGTCAATTGATGCCGGCAAAAGATGATGATCCTCCCGGGGTTGAGATACGTATCACCGATAATGGCCACGGAATACCGGATGCTGAAATTCCGAAGGTATTCGACCCTTTTTTCACCACCAAGCCGGCGGGGGAAGGAACCGGTCTGGGGTTGAGCATCTCCTACGACATTGTCAAATCTCACGGCGGCGAGATGCTAATTGACAGCAGTGAAAAAGAAGGGACGACGGTTCGCGTTATTTTGCCGCTGGACGCCGAAGGCAGGGGGACCTCCTGATTTAAAATTTCGGACTGTTCTAAATGGTCCGGGAGCAAATCAACCTATTGAGCCGCAGGTTATCAGCCGTGAAAAGCATGGATTCGAAAATCTATCAACGACTCGAGCAGCGTATCGGCCGGGATCACCTGAGAAAAAGGGTTAGCCGGCAGGTAGAATCCGCGGCCAAATTTTATACCAAAGGCGGTTACGCCTCCTTTCATCTGGAAAATGTTGAACTGCTTCCGGTAATTTTAAAATTGATGCTGAAGCTATTTCTGATGTACGAGCGCGGTTTAGAAAATGCGCTGGATTACCGGGTTGAGCATGTGCGCGTCGATATCGAAAACTTGCCGCCCGAGTTCAACGGTTTTCGTCTGCTGCAGCTAAGTGACATTCATGCCGACGGCATTGCGGACGGGGGACAGAAACTGATATCCATTCTCGAGCAGATCGAAGCCGATCTGTGTGTCTTAACAGGTGATTTTCGATTTTTGACCCAGGACGTGTATGCGCTGGCACTGCAACGAACCGAAACCCTCGTCCAGGCGATCGATGCACCCTTTGGTGTTTATGGAATTTTGGGAAACCACGATTTTATCGAGTTTGTTCCTTCCCTTGAGCAGGCCGGCATCAACATGCTGTTGAACGAGGCGGTTTCAATACATAAAAACGGGGCTGAATTCTGGCTGGCCGGTATCGATGATGCCCATTTGTACGATTGCCATGATCTTTCCAAAGCGCTGGCCCCGGTACCGGATAATACGTCCAGGATCCTGCTTTCCCATACGCCGGAAACCTATGCGGAGGCCTCTGCAGCGGGCGTTGATTACGTTCTTTGCGGGCATACCCACGGCGGGCAGATCTGTCTTCCGGGAGGCATTCCGCTGATCACCAATGCCAGCTGCCCCCGGCGGTTTTGTGTCGGCCCATGGCATTTTAACGGTATGCGCGGCTATACGTCAAGGGCCACCGGATCTTCCTGTTTGCCGGTCAGATTCTTCTGCCCACCGGAGGTGACGATCCATGAACTGGTGTGCCAAGCGTAAGGCCAACGCGCACCCGTGGAATAATGCTCCCCGGACCTAAGGGGGTAGGGCAAGATGGCGAGCGCAAAATTCGGGGAGCAAAGGTATCAAAAGCAATGAATCCTCCAAATAGAAGAATACTGATAATTGACGACGACCCCGGGGTAAGAGACTCTTACGATCAGATCCTGGCATCCAAACCGGTGTCCGACATAATGTCCAAAGGAAAGGATCTTTTCGCCGAGAAGGATGAAGATATCGGAGCAAAGCCGAGCCGGCAATATGACATCACGCTGACCGACTGCGGGGAGGCCGGTGTGAGGGCTGTTCAGGAAGCGGTCAGCCGTCAGAGCCCTTTTGCGGCTGCCTTTATCGACATGATGATGCCGGGCATCGATGGCGCTGAGACTACCAAGCAAATCTGGCGTATCGATCCTGATATCAAAATTGTCATCGTCACCGCTTACAGCGATTACACGCCGGATGACATCGTTAATCTTGTTGGAAGAGAAGATCTCTTTTATCTGCGCAAACCGTTCAATCCAGCCGAGATCAGGCAATTTTCCAGGGCCTTGACCAATCAGTGGGGGCTCGAGCAGGAAAAGCAGATGCTGTCGGCCGAATTGGCCCGGGCGCATGAACAGGAGATCAACACGGCGGCCAAAATACAGCAGGCACTGCTCCTGGGGCAACCCCCCAAAAATATTCAGGGGATCCAGGTGCATCAGAAAACGATTGCTTCGCAAAAAGTTGACGGCGATTTTATCGATTTCATTCGACTCAACGACACGACCCTGGATGTCGTTGTCGGCGACGTGATGGGAAAAGGGCTACCGGCCGCCTTGGTGGGGGCGGCGCTAAAAAGCCAACTGCTGCGCGCCTTTAACGAGCTTATGCAAGCTGATGGAACCGCTGAAATTCCAGAACCGGAAAAAATCGTTTCCACACTGCAGGCCGGCATGATTCAGCAGTTTGAAGAACTTGAAACCTTTGTCACCCTGTGTTACACGCGCTTTGACCTGGTGCAAAAAACGATCAGGTTCGTGGATTGCGGCCACATGCGTACGATCCACGTGGATACAAAAACCGGCACTTGCCGGCTGCTGGCGGGTGTCAACATGCCGTTGGGATTTCCGGAAAAAGAAGCCTTCACACAGATATCCGCCCCCTTCAATCCCGGTGATCTGTTTATTTTCTATTCCGACGGACTGACGGAAGCCAAAAATATGCAGGCTGAGATGTACGGCGAGCAGCGTCTGGTGGATTATGTGCAGCAGCATGCCGGCACCGACCTCCGGGAACTGATTCAAAACATCTGGCAGGACGTGGTCGATTTTGCTCAATCGGATATTTTTGCCGACGATTTTACCTGCATCGGAGTACGAATTATGAATACAGAGAAATCAGAGGCGGCGAATTCCCTCGAAGAAAAACTGGAAATCAATAGTGATCTAAATGAGCTGACGCGGGTGCGCGATTTTGCCCGCTGCTTTTGCACCCGTGCCGCATCAGAATTTTTAGACCGCTCCCGGATCGACCTGATCGAGCTGGCGCTCAACGAGGCCGTGGTCAATGTCATCGAGCATGCCTACCGGAATGCCACCGATAAGCCGGTTCGGATCGAGGCGCAACTGTCCCCCGGTCAAATAGAATTTCGCCTCTATGATTGGGGACGGCACTTCGATCCGGCGGCGGTGCCGCCGCCGGCCTTTGACGGGTCTAAAGATCACGGCTTTGGCGTCTATATTATCGAGCAGGCCGTGGATGAAATCAAATATTCCCGGGAGGAAAACGGCAGAAATTGTGCCACCATGAGAATCAATCTAGGAGGAGGAAATTGACATGCAGTTCGAGACCGAAAAAATAGGTGATGTGGTCGTTGTAAAGGTTCAGACGGAAGTACTCGATGCCGCCAATGCCAAGGAATTTCGGGCCAGCATCACGCCCATTCTGGAGGAGGATGTCAAAATCGTGTTCGATATGAGCCCGGTGAATTTTCTGGACAGCTCCGGCTGCGGTACGATCCTGTCATGCCTGAGACAACTGAACAGCGCCGGGGGCGATCTGAAGATGTTCGGTCTGCAGCAGTCGGTCCGGACGTTGTTCGAACTGATTCGTCTGCACCGGATCATCGATATTTTCAACTCCCGCGATGAGGCCATCAACGCCTATCGCATGTGATGCCCATTACCGGGGCAGCTGGCTCATCCCGTAAAATGGATGTAAAACTTTATTGAAGCGGCGAACCGAAGAGAACCACAAGATGACTCAACATCAATCCAACGACGCCCGACGGGTGGAAATGATCGAAGAGCTCTACCTGCGGTATGGCAAAGCGGCCGGAGGCCAGAATTTTGCAAGGCGGCTGCGTTTCTGGCGCAAGAAATACGCCTGGGCCGTTGTCGTCGGCTCGACCGCCCTGTTCAAGCGGCTTATCGACGTTGTTGCCGCAGGCGGTATGCTGGTTGCGCTGTCTCCGATCTTTCTTGCCGTTGCCGCCGGGATTAAACTGACCGACAGCGGGCCGGTGCTGTTCTGGCAAACGCGGGTCGGAAAATGGGGGCGCGAGTTTGCATTTCCCAAATTCAGGTCAATGGTGGTTGATGCCGAAAAGATCAAAGACGAGATTTTGGAGCAGAGCCATCATCAGGACAGCATTACCTTTAAAATGAAAAAGGACCCGCGGGTGACTTGGATCGGCGGCATCATACGCAAACTCAGCATCGATGAGCTGCCCCAGCTGTGGAATGTCTTAAAAGGCGATATGTCTCTGGTCGGTCCCCGGCCACCCGTGCCCGGAGAGGTCGAGCAGTATACGCTTGCCGACCGCCGGCGCCTTGACGTCACCCCGGGTCTGACCAGCCTGTGGGCCATAGCCGGCCGGGGCGACATACCCTTTAATCAGCAGGTCGATCTGGACGTCCAGTACATCGAGAGTCAAAGCCTGTGGCTGGACATAAAAATTTTGCTCAAAACTGTTCCGGCGGTCCTTTTCGGCAAGGGCGCCTATTAATCCTGAACAAAGTTCCCGGGCATACAGGGATGGATTCTTCGAAAAACCATGACAGATAAAATAACAGCCATATTGATCGCCAGCCAGAAATGGCTGCAGATGGAACGCTTCGCTGAGCGGTATCCAGCAGCCATGCTGACGTTGATGGATCGTCCCTTTATCCAGCACGTCATGGAGACCTTGGTGAACCGGGGCTGCAGCCGTTTTGAAGTGGTTGTAAGCCATCGGCCCGAAAAATTAGAGACACTGCTGGGTGACGGTAACCGCTGGGGAGCCGACATCCGCTACCACCTGGTTCCTCGGCCGGACCGGCCCTACCGGCCGCTTAAATTGCTCGGCAAGCGCCCGGAGATGTATCCGGTGGTGCTCGCGCACGCCGATCGCCTGGTCCAGGGCGATATTTTCGCCTCAAAACCGTCTTCACCCGCTGATGGCCCTGTCATGTATTGCTATGAGGATTATACCTCCCCTGCCGGCCGGCCTGAGCGCAAATGGTCCGGCTGGGCGTGGCTGACACGGGAATGCCTGGCGGACATACCGGAAGACGGCGATGAAAAGCGGCTGCAGGCTTACCTTGAAGAACATACCGGCCGTCGCATTGAGGAAGCCGGGCGTTACAGACCCCTCAGCGTGCAATCCTGCGGCGATTTAATCGCATCGCACCGGGCCGTGCTCGCCAAAGAAAAATCCGGCCTAATGGTGCGCGGGATTGAGGTCGAAGAAGCCGTCTGGCTGGGACGTAACGTCAGCCTGCACCCCACCGCGCGATTGATACCGCCGCTTTATATCGGCGAAAACTGCCGCATCGCCAGGGGTGTTCAGATAGGCCCTGATGCCGTCATCGGGCACAATTGTGTGCTGGACGAAAAAGCAACCGTGAGCCGTTCGGTCGTTTTTCCTGGCAGCTACGTCGGCGAAGCCCTTGAACTCAACGACGTGATAGTCGATAAAAACTGCCTGGTCAATGTGCGGATGGAGTCCGAAATTACCATCCGTGAAGATTTTATTCTCGGCAGCCTGGCCGAAAAACAACTTCGCCGCGGCTGGAACCGTATTGTTTCCCAGGTGGCGGGCCTTATTTTGCTCCTGCCGGCCCTGCCGGTGATGGCCTGCCTGGCGCTGTATCTCAAGCTCAGGCGAGCCGGCCGCATTTTCGCGACCCGGCCTGCCGTGCGACTGCCCGCCGATTCGGATCCGCTTTCATGGAAGGCATTTGCCCTGCTCAGTCTATCTACCGCCAAGCCGGTTGCCGCACAAAAAGATCCAGCATCGGATCCGGATCCAAACAGGACGAAAGGGCCGGCCGCGTGCTGGCGGCATTTCTTTTTTATTTTTCTACCGGCCCTGGTCAATGTTGCACGGGGAGAGCTGCGGTTTGTCGGGGTGCCGCCGCGCACGGCGGAAGAGATCGAGAACCTGCCCCGGGACTGGCGGGCGCTTTACCTGAAGAGCAAGCCGGGCATTGTTACGGAAACCATGGTTAATTTTGGTTCCCGGGCAAGCCGGGATGAGATGTATTCGGCCGAGGCCGTGTATTCGGTCTCATCCGGGCTCAAACACGACCTCAGACTCCTGGCCCGCTACAGCTGCCAGATACTGGGGCTGATGCCGCGTCCGGGTGAATAGTAGAAACACTTTTATTTTTGGTTGCATTAAAGGAGAGAATCCGTGAAGATTATGATCACCGGCGCTGGGGGACAGCTGGGGCAGGATTGTCAGCGGGTATTCGGCGCGACCGACCAGGTCAGCGCTTTCGGACATCAGGAGCTGGATATCACCCGCCAGGCGGTTATCAGCGAGACCGTCGGGAACATCCGCCCTGATCTGATTATCAACTGTGCGGCCCACACCGGCGTGGATGCCTGTGAAACCGAAACGGCGCTTGCCCGGGAGTTAAATGTATCCGGGCCCCGGTTTCTGGCCGAAAGTGCAGCCTGCTGGGGCAGCCTGCTGGTTCATATTTCCACCGACTATGTCTTTGACGGACAAAAACCGATCACCGAAGGCTATGCGGAGGCCGACGAACCGCGGCCGCTATCGGTTTACGGAAAAACCAAGCTGGCAGGCGAAAGGGCTATCAGCGAGGTGACCGAGAATTACATTATCCTTCGAACGGCCTGGCTGTACGGAATTCAGGGCCATAATTTCCTCAAAAAAATGCTGAAGCTGAACCACACCAACCCTTCCAGAGAATTCAAAGTGGTCAACGACCAGTTCGGCTCCCCCACCTGGTCCTTTCGCCTGGCGCAGCAAATTAAGAACTTGGTTGAAAAAGACGCCAGGGGACTTTATCATGCAACTGCTGAAGGCGTTTGCACCTGGTATGATCTGGCCGATTACTTTCTGGAAAAAATGAATGTTCCGCACCGCCTTGTGCCTTGCACCAGCGAAGAATTTCCGACTGCAGCGGTGCGGCCTAAAAATTCTATCCTGGAAAACCGGCGTCTGGAAGAGGCCGGCATCAACATCATGGCGCCGTGGCAGGATGATGTGGCTCAATATACCGCACAATTTGCAGAACAATTACTACAAAGCGTTGCGGCGTGAGGCGGTAAGATTATGCAAAATCTATTAATCACCGGTGGCTGCGGCTTTATCGGCAGCAATTTTGTGCGATTTATGCTGGGGCGGGACGATTTCACCGGCCGCATCATCAACGTCGACTGCCTGACCTATGCCGCCAATCCCAAAAGTCTGACGGATATTGAAAACGATTTCCCCGATCGCTACGTCTTTATCAGGGCCGACATCTGTGACGGTCCGCAGATGGCCGAAATTTTTGACCGCTACGGTGTGGATGCGATCTGTCATTTTGCCGCCGAATCCCACGTTGACCGATCGATTGTGGACCCCGGCGCTTTTATTCAGACCAACATTGTGGGCACCTTTAACCTGCTTGAGCTGGCCCGGTTCCACCCGGACCGCCTGACCCTTTTTCATCACGTCAGCACGGATGAAGTTTTCGGCAGTCTGAGCGCCGAAGGGTATTTTACCGAGACCACTGCCTATCGGCCCAACAGCCCCTATGCCGCCTCCAAGGCGGCCTCCGATCACCTGGTGCGGGCCTATCACAAAACATACGGTCTGCCAATTACCATCTCCAATTGCTCCAACAATTACGGTCCCTATCAGTTTCCGGAAAAGCTGATCCCGCTGATCATCCTGAATGCGCTGGAGGGCAAGGCCCTGCCGGTTTACGGTGACGGTAAAAATGTTCGTGACTGGCTTTATGTGACGGATCACTGTGATGCCATCTGGAAGATCATGCGAGATGGCCAGAGAGGCGCAACCTACAATATCGGCGGCAACACCGAAAAACCGAACATTGAGGTGGTCGAGACCATTTGCGACATTTTAGACGAGACCGCCGCCGATAAAGACATAGGGCCCCGCAGGGAGTTGATCGACTTTGTCACCGATCGCCCGGGCCACGATCGCCGGTACGCCATTGATGCGACCAAATTGAAACGGGAACTCGGCTGGGTTCCCGCCGAATCATTTGAAACCGGCATTCGCAATACCATTGCCTGGTACCTCGACAACATGCAATGGGTGCAGCGGGTGCAAAGCGGGGAATACCAAACCTGGATTAAACAGCACTATGGATAAGATCATTTTACTGCCGTTAATAATCAGCGCGGCCATGCTGATCAGCAAGGAGCCCAGAGACGTTTTCATCCTGGTGTTCCTGCCGTCTTTGACGCTGCTGCCCACCTATTTTGATGTCGAGGTCGTCAGCGGCACCCCGGAGCTGTACTTCTGGTCGGCGGCCCTGATTCCGATTCTGATCGCGTGGGTCTTGAAAAGTTTTGAGGGCTATAGCCTGCATTGGATGGATCTCGTCATTCTGGGCTATCTGCTGAGCATCTTCTATGGACAATGGGCCAACAGCGATTACAAACAATCCCAGAAGCTTTTCTTCAATAATTTGATGACCATATTATTCCCATATCTTTTGGTTAGGGCCTTTTGTGAAGACCACGATACGTTGATAAGAATGATCCGCATGATGACCTTTCTGGCGGCGTTTATTGCGGTCTTCATGGCGATGGAATTTCGCATGTTCACCAATTATTTTGACGAGATATTGCGGCGTATGTGGCCCGGTTACGTGATGTGGGACATCGGCATGGTGCTGCACCGCTGGGGCTTTAAAAGAGCCTTCGGTCCGTTTTCCCACCCCATTGCGGCCGGTTATTTCTTTTCGCTCATCTCGCCGCTGGCAATCTGGTGCTATTTTCAAGAACATTACCATAAAAAGAACATCGGCCGCCTGGTGGTTGCGCTGAATGTACTGGGATTAATCGTCGCCCTGTCCCGGGCACCTATGATGGGTTTTTTCATGGGACTTGTCATTATCTATTACGGCTGGTCCCAGAATAAAGCCGCCATAATGTCCATCGTTCTGCTGGTCGCCACGGTCGTGCTCATGATGGCAGTTCCCAAGTTCATTGAATATGCTTCGGTGACCCGGGCGACTGCCGCGACGGAGGATCAACGCAACGTGGCCTATCGCAAAGAAATGTGGGAAGCCTACACCGAAGTGGTTTTAGAGCGACCCTACCTCGGATGGGGTCGGTTTTCGGTTCCGGCAGTGAAGGGAATGAAATCCATCGACTCCGAATATTTGGGTGTGGCCCTGGCATCCGGGTTGCCGGCACTGGGATTCTATCTGGTATTTCTGTTTGGTATGCTTTTCAGACTGATGCGCTTTGCCGGTCGGGCGGCTCATGATGACCCCTGGGGGCGCCTGGCCTGGTGTTTGATTGCCGGCTGGGTCAGCGCGATTTTCTCCCTGGCCACCGTATACTCGGGTGCCCAGACGGTCCAGTATCTTTATATGCTGGGGGCGGTCGGCCAGGTTCTGATTCTCACGCCCCAACTTCAGCGGTCGTTTTTCGGAACAAAAGCGCTCTCGCCCGAATTGGCAGACCACCAGTTTCATTTTATTCGGGTGATATAGGGGATTATCAGGATGGGATTAATTCGTCAGCCAAACTCTGTGTGGTTATTGATCATCGCCCTGTTGACGGTCCCGTATCTGGCGGGCTGCAGCATACCGCCGCAGGTCCTCGAGAAGAATGACGATTTTGAGGTGGATCCATACGAAAGAGAAATTCCGTTTGCGAACCCGGAAGTCATCCGCGCCCACGAAGCCAACCTAAAGCAGGAATATCGCATCGGGCCTGGTGATCAGGTCCGCATCGAGGTCTGGAACCGCGAAAGACTGACCGGAGAGCATGTGGTGGGACCATACGGCAAGATTACGCTGCCCATGACGGGCGTATATGAAATCGGCGGGCTCAACCGTGATGAGGCTGCAGGCCAGATCAAACAGCTGTATCAACAA
Source organism: Deltaproteobacteria bacterium (assembly GCA_019312835.1). Classification (GTDB taxonomy): domain Bacteria; phylum Desulfobacterota; class Desulfobacteria; order Desulfobacterales; family JAFDCJ01; genus JAFDCJ01. The sequence continues at coordinate 885 of JAFDCJ010000041.1, read as the reverse complement.
TACTATGAAGATCCGCTGGTGACCGTCAAGATTTTAAAATACTTAAACAACAAGGTCTATGTGCTGGGCCGGGTCTCCAACCCCGGGGTGATCCACTTCAACGGCGACGGCACCCTGTTGGAGGCGCTCTCGCTGGCCGGGGGACTGCCGACCCGAGACAAGACCATTTTTCTGTCCAAGTGCTATATCGTAAGGGGTAAAGAACAGATTATCTGGATCGATCTGCTGCAGCTGCTTCAAAAAGCCAATATCAAATTAAATATTCGGCTGGCCAACAACGATATCATCTACATCCCGGAATCCATGGATGCCGCCATTTTTATGATGGGCGAAGTGCAAAGCCCCGGGGCCTATCAGATCCAGTCCGCCGGTCTGACGCTCATGGATGCCATCAACCTGGCCGGGGGGCCTACCGAAAACGGCAACATCAACAAGGTTCGACTCATCCGGGAAATGAAAGAGGAAAAAGGGGTTAAGATCATCGATCTGGAAAATATCCTGGCCAAGGGCGATTTTGCCCAGAATTACCTGTTGCGCGACGACGATATCATTTACATTCCGCGCAAGGGAATGGCGACCTTCAATTACTATCTGCGGCAGATCGACCCTTTCATACGGACATTTTTATCGGGAGCCGTTATTTATGAAACGGTTATCAAAGACAAAAATAATTAATATCTCATACAACTAAATCTTAGAACGCTGCATCCTGATAAAGCTTCTTTATACCAACACGGGGGAGATCTATCCTGATCAATCCCGCACGGTTTAATTGATGAAAAACGAGACCCAAAACAGCCCAAGAACCGCCAAAATTCCGGCCAAGCCCATCGATCCGGTGGGCAGCATTTTAAATCATCTGCCGATGGTCATGCTGCTATCCCT
>JAFDCJ010000040.1 GCA_019312835.1 Deltaproteobacteria bacterium | reverse complement strand
TTTAATCACCCCCACCTAAATCCTCCCCCGTCAAGGGGAGGACTCGCATAAGTTTTCAGCAGTTGTTGGACAACCTCTAAACCCCGCCCCTGCATAGATTTGCAGATCACCACTGAAGGCACCTATCGCTAAAACTGACACATTCTTTTTGAAGGTTACCTCTGGGACACAAGACTGGTCTTCGATTAAATAACAAATAACCAATAACGAATAACTCCCAATGGGTTTATGACCAATTGGGACTAAAGGTTCTGCATATAATCTGCCGACCACTTAAATACCATGTCGATAAAATTTTGCAGGGATTCGGAAAGATATTTGTCTTTGTGGTGAACCATATAGAATTTGCGGATCATGGAAGGATCCGGCAGGGGAATTGCACTGAGTCTTTTGTTCCGGATTTCTTCATTGGCGACCTTGCGCGATATCAAGGCGACCCCGATGCCGTCCTCAACGGCCCGCTTAATGGCACGGTTGCTGGAAAGCTCGAGATGAACCTCAACCGACAGATCATGTTTGCGGATATAGTTTTCCAGAGCCCCGCGCGGAGCTGAATCCGTTTCATGCATGATCAGCTGCTGGTCCTCCAGGTACCGGGGGTCAAATTTGGCGTGATGGGTCAGGAAGTGGCCCGGAGGGGTGATGATAACCAGCTGGTCTTCCAAAACCTCTCTGATCAGCAATTTTTTATGTTCAACCGGATATGAAATGAATCCCAGGTCATTGTTGAGGGTGGCGGTATGTTCTACGACCTGGTCGGTCGGCAGGATGTTCATGGTGATGCGCACCAGCGGGTAGGCTTTGCTGAAAGGAATGATGATGTGCGGCAGGTAGTAATCGCCGAAACTTTCGCTCGAAAGAATTCGAATTCGCCCCCTTTGGCGTTCCTGAAAATCACGGATGCTTTCTTCGGCCTTGCTCTCCAGTTCAAATATTTTCTCGGCGATTTCATAAAGCACTTCCCCGGCGTCCGTGAGGATCAGTTTTTTGCCGATATGATCGACAAACTTCATGTCGTAAAATTCCTGCAGACGCTGAATCCCTTTGGTAACCGCCGGCTGGGTGATGAGAAGCTCCTCGGCCGCTACGCTCAAGTTTCCCCTTTTGGCTGCCAGGTAGAATATTTTCAGCTGATTAAGGTTCATGATGGGTTGTTTTCAAATCGGGTGCCAGGCACCCGGTTACAACCGCAATGATTAAAGCACGGACGTGCTTTTGTCTTCCCCCGCCCATAAGCGCGGGGAAATCCAAGCCACCCGCTTTGCGGTTGGTCGTTGACTCATAACTTTTTGTAATAGCCTCGATCAAAAGTATTATCTTAATTTATTAACATATCTGTTGCGCCAAGAAAACCGATTTTATTCCCAAGCCGCTCAATTTGATAGAAAAACCATAATAACGAAATTTCGATGAAATCTGGCATTTAATAACCTGGGGTTATTAAAATGATTAAAATTAGTGTTTTGACTTTACCAATTAAATTATCTAATTTCATCAGACTTTTCATGAATACGGTAAAAACGCACGATTTGATTCACAGATGGCGGTCTCATCTGGTGACCCAACCAAACCGACTTTACTTCGAAGGAGAGAAACCGTGAAAGACCAAGCCCGGGTTGTCATCATCGGCGGGGGCATCTTTGGAACCAGCATCGCATATCATCTTGCCAGGGCCGGCTGCACAGACGTGGTACTGGTGGAAAAAGGCGAATTGACCAGCGGCACGACCTTTCATTCCGTCGGGCTGGTCTCCCAGTTTCGGACTTCTCCGGCCTTGATGAAAGTGATGAATTATACCATCAACCTTTACAATGAACTGGCCCAGGGAGAAGGCGGCGATTCCCTCGGCTGGCACACGGTGGGCAGCTTGCGCTTGGCCAGCAGTAAAGACCGCTTAAAAGCGTTGCAGCGCGAGGTCAGCCGGGCCAAGGCCATTGGCTTGACCGCCGATATCATATCCCCAGAAGAGGTTCTGGAAAGATGTCCCCAGCTGGCCGCCGATAGCCTGTACGGTGCCGTTTACGTGCCCGATGACGGGCACATCGACCCCAGCGGGATTACCTTCGAATTTGCGCGCCAGGCCAGAAAAATGGGCGTTGAAATCAACACCAAAGTGCTGGTCACCGATATCAGGGTTTCGCCGGGCGGGGAGGTAACCGAAGTCGTCACCGACCATGGCAACATCAAGACCGAATGTGTCGTCAATGCCGCCGGGCAGTGGGCGCCGCGAATCGGCGAAATGGTGGGTGTTCACATCCCGATTGTCCCCATGATGAATCAATACCTGACGACCAAACCGATCGAGGGCCATGAATTGCCGACCCAGACCCCGGTGATCAGGGATCCGGACCGGTTGTTTTACTGCCGGGAAGATGTCGGCGCCTACCTGGTGGGTGGCTTTGAAACCAACCCCAAACCCTGGTCAACGGACGGTGTGCCCTGGGATTTTACCCAGGAACTGCTGCCCGGTGAATGGGAGCTGTTTGAAGGCATCATGGAAGGTGCCATGCAGCGGATTCCCATCCTGAATGAAGCCGAAGCGATCGAGCTGGTTAACGGCCCCGATGCCTTCACCCCTGACGGCTATTATGCCATGGGGCCGGTTCCCGGCCTGAAAGGATTTTATGTCGCAGCCGGCGGATCCGACAACGGCATCGCCGGTGGCGGCGGTGTGGGCAAGCTGATGGCTGAATGGATTCTGGAAGGGGAGACCTCCATTGATACCCATGAGATGAATGTCAGGCGTTTCGGCCCCCACCTGACGGATAAAACCTTCCGCGTTGAACAGTGCCGCGAAGTGATCCGTTATTATTACAGTCTGCGTTATCCCAATGACGAGAACGAATGGGGTCGCCCCTTGCGCACCAGTCCCCTTTATGAAAACTTGAAAAAACTGGGTGCCGTCTTCGGGCTCAAAAACGGCTGGGAGCGGGTCAATTATTTCGATACCGGCCAAACCTGGCGCCAGGCCGGTGCCGATCAGAAAAACTGGGGCTGGGAGCGACCGCCTTATTTTGACCTGGTCGGCCGTGAAGTGCAGGCGGCCCGCGAGCGGGTGGCGCTTTTTGACATGACCTCCTTCGGCAAAATTCGCCTGCGCGGCTCCGGTGCGCTGGCGCTGCTTCAGAAGCTGGCGGCCAACAACCTCGACAAGCCGGTGGGCAGTGTCACCTATACCCAGTTTCTCAACCCCAAGGGCGGCATCGAAAGCGACGTGACCGTCACTCGTCTGAAAGATGACGAATTCAGGATCATTTCCGGGACGTCCTTTGTGTCCAACGATTCTGGATGGATCCAGCTTCACATGCCCGACGACGGATCGGTTGAAATAGAAGATGAGACCGAAAGCCTCTGTTGCCTGGGACTGTGGGGCCCTGAATCCCGACGGGTGCTGGGGACCGTATGCAGCAGCGATCTGTCCAATGCGGGATTTCCCTACATGACAGCCCGGTCGCTGGAGCTAAACAATATCATCGTATGGGCCCAGCGGGTTAGCTATGTCGGAGAGCTTGGCTGGGAACTGTACATTCAATCCGCAGACGCTGTGGCGGTATGGGATGCCCTGATGGCGGCCGGCCGGGATGCCGGAATTCAGCCCGCCGGCTACAAGGCCCTGGATGCCCTGCGAATCGAAAAAGGTTATTTATACTGGAGCGGTGATATTACACCGGAAGATAATCCCCTCGCGGCCGGCCTGGGTATGTTCGTACATCTGGATAAGGCGGATTTCATCGGCAAGGCGGCTTTGGAGAAAATCCAAAAAGGCGGCCTGAAAACCAGGCTGATGGCCCTGATCATGGATGCCGGGGGCAACCTTTACGGCGGTGAATCGGCCTACAGCGATGGCAAGGTGGTTGACCGCATACGGTCGGGCAATTACGGCTACACCATCGGACGGGATATCGGCCTGGTTTACCTGCCGTTGGAGCTGGCCGTCGCCGGTACCGAGTTGGAAGTCCAGGTCATGGACGAGCGGGTTAAAGCCACGGTCGCGGAATTGCCGCTGGTGGACCCAACGGGTTTAAAAATCAGGGCCGATTAAGGGTGTTACCTTTCTAAGCTTAATGTTTGGCAGAGAGTTATGGTCAAGAAGACAGCGGGCAGATGTCAGAGGACAGATGTAGGTCAGCCTCTTACTCTGAAGGCGCAGATGGCGCATCTGTCTTCTGTCATCCGTCCTCTGATTCCTATTTTATGCCGACCAAAACCAACCCGATAAATATTGTCGCAATGCCGAAAATTTTGGGAACGTACCGCGGCTCTTTTAGCAACACCATGCCCAATATGGCACCAAATGGAATGCTGAGCTGGCGGAATGCGGCCACATAACTGACGTTGGAAACATAATTCATCGACACCAGAACGATTCCATAGGTAAGGTAGATGCCGATCCCGGTCAGAGCGGCCGGACCTTTGAATGATTTGAGGACCTCAGGCAGGCTGTGTCGTTCCCGCCGGTTCACGCCCACGAACAGGCTCTGCCATAATGAGCAGCTGATACCCTCCAATACCATATACACAAGGGTACCCTCGACCGGACTCATCGGTTTGCCGGGCAGTTCCCGCAGGTAGCGCAACGCCAAATCGTCTGCAACCGTATAGCCGGCCACCCCGACAGCAGCCACTACCGCCAGCAGGCAGCACAGATTCATGTAATCGGAAAAATGAAAAACGCCCAATGTTGCCCATGGCAGGATAATGCAGCCGATAACGACAAGGATAATTCCAGTCAAAAACCATCCGCCCGGAACCGCGCTGTTGCCCATTGCCAGGGAGAGAACGAACACAAATATGACGGGCAATGAGCGTGCCAGGGGATAAGCCAGCGAGATGTCGCCGGCACGATAGGCCCCGGCCAGGGCCTCCAGGTAGGCGGCCAGAAAAAGGCCGGACAGGGCCGCGATGATCCATACCGCCGACGGCACCCAAGGTATCAAGTCGGCATAATAAAACAGAAGGGGCAACACACAGGCCACGCCGATGGTGTTGGCCACCAGGTAGAAGGCCTGGGTCGGATGCTTTTTCTTGCTGATAAAGTTCCAGCCGGCATGGGTGAAGGCTGATAGGATCAGGAGAATGGCGGCGGTTGTTGTCATAGAAGAAGGCTTTTTGTGTAAAAGTAAAAGGCGAACCGTAGAATATCGAATTATGAATATCGAATGTCGAAGGAATGCATTCTATCCATTTTAATGAAGATAGAGCGCAGCGATTCCATCCTTCGAAATTCTGCGGTTCGTTATTCGATATTCTACATTCTCCTTTTTCCTCTCGTTACCAAAGTTATTCCAGTATCCCTATTGGTTGCTTTCCACTTCAGCTAGGCACGAATCGACAATATCCAGCGCTTTATCCATTTCCTTACGGGTAATAATCAGAGCAGGGGTCAGGGTAATAATATTTCCCATGGTGAGTTTGAAGCTCAGCCCTTTTGACAGGGCGGCATACATGACCGCCTCGGCTTCATCTGTGGCTCTTTCGCGGGTTTGCCGGTCTTTGACCAGCTCGATCCCGAGGAACAATCCCAGTCCTCTGATATCGCCGATTAACGGATGGCGGTCTTGCATTTCGTTCAGGCGTTCCAGGGCATGCTGCCCCAGTTGGCGGGCATGATCCACCAGGTGGTGGTGTTCGATATAATTGATGGTGGCAAGGGCAGCTGCGCATCCGACGGGCGTCTTTTCATGGGTGTAGTGGCCCATGGCGCGCTCGGCGGCAACATCCAGTTCTTCGCGGGCCAGTACGGCAGCCATGGGAAATACGCCGCCCCCCAATCCTTTGCCCAAAACAAGGATATCCGGAAGTACCCCGAAATTTTCGAAAGTGAACATTTTCCCGGTGCGGCCAAGGGAGTGGGGAATTTCATCAAAGATCAGCAGGGCGCCATGGCGATCACAGGCCCGGCGGATTTTTTGCCAGTAAGCTGATTTGGGAATATAGGGGGTACTGCGGATGGGCTCTGATATCACAGCGGCGATGTCGCCTTCTTTTTCCAGAATGTATTCCACATAATCGGCACAGATCAGATCACACCCGCCCCGTTTGGCACAACCAAACACGCAGCGATACTCATCGGGGGGCGGCACGTGTTCGGTTCCCGGCAGCAGCGGCCCCATGTCCTGGCGGAAAATGGCTTCTCCCCCGATGGAAATGGTGTCGAGGGTGGCCCCGTGAAAAGAATCCCACATGGAAATGGTTTTGTGTCGTCCGGTTGCGACCCGTGCCAGTTTGATCGCCATACCGACGGCTTCCGCCCCCCCGGGGCAAAATAAAGATTTGCCCAGGCTGCCGGGCGCAATGGCTGCCAGCTTTTTAGCCAATTCAACCGCAACCCGGTTGGTGTAACGGCGGGTGCAGAAGGGAAGCTCATCCAGCTGCTTTTTGATGGCACTGATAACATCCGGGTTGGCGAAACCGACCTGGTGCACGTTATTGCCGTGAAAATCCATATAGCGCCGGCCCTGCATGTCTTCAATATAAATGCCCTCACAACTGCGCATGGTGTTCAGGCAAGGCGTCGACAACGACTGTTTGAGAAAGTAGCGTGCATCTTCCTCCAGCAGTCTTCGGCTTTCGGTGTCGATGTGTTCTGCCTGCCATTTATCGCGTCGAGGGGATATGTTGATGTCGCCTTCGGATTTGTGGAGTCGCGGCATGGTCAATCTCCTTTATAAAGTAAGCTGGCGTACGGGAGTGATGGAGCGTTGGAGTGATGCAATTGCACATCATCACTTTAGACATTATTCCAGGATACCATCACCATATCACTGCTTAAACGAATTTCACGCGGCAATTAAGCCTCGCCCTGATCAAGACCGATCACTTTCATATCTGCTGGACGCCGCCTGAGTCAATCGAATAATGATTATATGATCGATAACCCGGAGTTATCCATCCTCCGTGACTTTTTGTCATGCTTCAGATCACAATTTTTAACTTGATTTGCCTAAATATCTTCCATAACCTCTAATATGACGATCATCCTAAAAATTAGTTTTTGACGAATATATGCACAGGAGCCAACCCGTGAAAAGAAATAAACGCATTGAGCGTGAGCAGGGGGATGTCAACACGACTGTCAATCGCCGCGAATACTGGAAGCGAAATCTAAAAGGCGAGTCGAAGCGATGGTTTGATGAGGATAAAAAATATTTTTTGCACCAGAGTCTGTCGACGCCGGTTTTAAACGTATTGTCCCGGGCTCAGGGTGTTTACATAGAAGATTTAACCGGCAAGAAATATATCGATATGCACGGCAATGGGGTGCACAATGCCGGTTTCAACAACCCGGCTGTTGTTGAAGCCGTCAAAAAGCAGCTGGAAGAGCACATGACCTTTTGCCCCCGCCGCTATACGAATATTCCGGCCATTGAGCTGGCCAGAAAGCTCGCAGAAATTACGCCCGGTGGTTTATGCCGTTCCCTTTTCTGCCCGGGAGGATCGGAAGCCATCGAGATGGCCCTGATGCTGGCCAAGCAGGTCACCGGTCGTTTCAAAACCATTTCCTTCTGGGATTCCTTTCACGGTGCCGGCCCGGCTGCGGCCAGTGTCGGTGGGGAAGAGCATTTCAGCGGTGGTTTCGGACCCATGGTGCCGGGTGCTTTTCATGTTGAATTTCCCAACTACTACCGCAATCCCTGGGGCTTCACCTCTGAAGAAGACGTGGATGCCGAATGCCTGCGCCAGATAGAGCTGGTGTTAAAGCGTGCGCCCGAAATGGCTGCCATCATCGGCGAACCCATATCTGCCACCCCGGTGGTCCCATCCCGCCGATACTGGCAGGGCGTCAAAGAACTGTGTGAGCACTACGGGGCCCTGCTGATTTTTGATGAAATTATCGAAGGCTTCGGCCGCACCGGCAAACTGTTCGCCTGCGAGCATTTTGTGACCCCGGACATTCTGGTTCTCGGCAAATCCCTGGGTGGCGGGCTGCTGCCCTTTGCCGGGATCGTGACCCACGAAAGGTATAATGTCTGTCAGCACCGTTCGGTGGGACATTATACCCACGAAAAAAATGCGTTATGTTCTGCGGCCGCTCTGGCCGAGATTGGATACATCCTCGAGCACAAACTCCATGAACATGCGGCCGAACTGGGCGGGTATACCATGAAGAGATTGACCGATCTTAAAGACAAACACCCTTTGATCGGCCACGTGGCCGGTCTGGGGCTTCACATCGGCATCGATCTCGTCAGCGACCCCCAGACCAAGGCGCGGGCAGTGGACGAGGCCGAGGTCATTATGTTTAAATGCTTGGAAAAAGGGCTTTCCGCCAAAACCATTGAAGGCAATGTGTTGACCCTGAGGCCGGCACTGGTTATCACGCGGGAGGAAATGGACCGGGCGATTGATATAATTGATGAGGCTATTGGGGAGGTCGAAGCGGGCAAGAAGTATTAGAAGCGGAAGGTGAAAAATCGATTTCTTCACTATAACCACTGGTTATATAAAACATGCAATTTATTGTTTTGACTTATTCCCCTGTAATACTTATAAAATCGGTATCTTCCGATGATGCTGTCGATGACAATCACGACGCCGGATATTACGAGGTGAAACTGCTATCGAACCAATATTCTTCATTTTGCTAGGCGCCAGCGCTTATGTCGGTTGGAATATCGGCGCCAATGATACAGCCAATTGTATCGGCACCACGGTTGGATGCGGCCTGTTAAGCTTCAGACGAGCCGTTATATTAGTCGCTGTATTTGCGATTCTGGGCGCCATGCTCCAGGGCCATCATGTCATGCACACCATCGGTAAGGGGATTGTCAAAACCGACCTGAACTACCTGGCCGTGTGCGTGGCGTTAATCTGCTCGGGTGTTTTTGTGACCCTGGCCACCTTTTTCAAGATTCCCACTTCGACCTCCCAGGCTATTGTGGGGGGGGTGGTTGGCATCGGCCTGGCGGTCGGCGCTGAAGTGGATTTTTCCAAATTCATCCTGATCGCTGAAAGTTGGATCATATGTCCCATTCTGGTCATGGCGCTTGCATACGGATTGATGCATCTGATCAGGCTGGTTTTGAGAAGATTTGCAACCAGTTCAATCTTATTTCAACAGGCTCTTGGATATTTAGCTATTATATCGTCATGTTACGTGGCTTATTCCATGGGGGCAAACAATGCCGGCAATGCGGTTGGCCCGGTCGCCAATCTCAACATCTTTCCAACCAGGGTGCTGTTGCTTATCGGTGGCCTTAGCATTGCCCTAGGAGCCATTACTTACGGGAGAAAGGTTGCTGATACTGTCGGCAAAGGTATTACGCCCCTTGACATCCCGGCTGCCTTTGTTGCGCAGGTCGCATCAGCTTTCGGCATGCATCTTTTCTCCATGTTCGGCATACCAGTTTCAACCTCTTCGGCCATTGTGGGTGCGGTGGTTGGTGTCGGCCTGGTGAAGGGCGCCCATGGGATCAGCACGAAAACCATCCTGACTATTTTGATCGGGTGGGTACTGACCCCGGCTCTGGCAGGAACCTGTGCCTTTATGCTGTACAAGGTGATAGAGACTTTGCTGGCCTGAGAGACTTATTGTTTTAATTGCAGGTAAACGGATTTTTATGCTATAAGCTTATAAAAAAATAGGGTGTCCTGGGGATTATTGGTTTTTTTGAAACCTCTGGCCATATCGAAGGAGAATTAATTTTGCTCTTTAAAAAAGAAAAAGAGGTCATCGAATTTATATTAAAGCATCTTGACCTGGTCGAGGACGCGCTGAAGACAGGGATCAATACCATTGAAAAGTATCTTGAGGACAACATCAGTGAAGCCAAAGTTTTATCCCGCCAGGTCAGAAGCCTTGAATCAGAGGCCGATATCGTCCGCTATGAGATTCGAGACAAACTTTACTCCGGTGCTTATCTGCCCCTGCTGCGCGAGGACATCTATAAGCTGATTGAAAGCATTGACAAAGTGGCCAATGCCGCTGAAGCCACCTGTGATTTTTTTCTGAACCAGCGCCCGAGGATACCCGGTGAATTGAAACCGGCCTTTTTTGAAGTTGCCAGAGAATCCCTGGGGATTATCGATAATCTCAAACTTGCGGTTTTGTGTTACTTTAAAGGCGAGTGCAAAATCGAGACGGTACGTGAACATACCAAGGAAGTCGGGATGCAGGAATCAAGGGTCGACAAGCTCGAGTGGGATTTAACGAAAGCCATACTCACGTCGCCCATGGATCTTGCCCACCAGCTGCACTTAAGACTCTGCCTGGAAAGTATTGTCGAAGTCTCCGACAGGGCGGAAGATGCCGGCGACCAGCTGGAATTGGCCACCCTGAAGTCGATGGTGTAACCGTTCAAAGGTTCAGGGTTCACGTTCACAGGTTAGGTCGAAAGGATCTAATCGTTTCCAAGGCAATTTTGATTGGTAATAAATTTAAAACCTGGCCCCCGCCCATGCCGCCTATCGCGAAATAACCTTTGAACCTCTGAACGCACAACCCTGAACCTTATAGCAACTCATATAACATCATTATCTTCAAAATTCTTAATTTCTTCCTGCGAATATCCCAACTCTTGAAGTACGGCAGTTGTACTTTCGCCAAAGTTTACCGGGGCGGTGCGGATAGCGCCCGGGGTGTCACTCAGCTTGACGGCCACGCCGAGGGTACTGGATTTCTGGCCGTCCTTTCCTTCGATTTCAACCACCATTTCCCTTTGCCGGAAAAGGGGATCCTCCAGTACTTCTCTGGTTGATTGAATTTTTCCCCAGCAGATATCAAGATCAGCCAGGATGGCATCCCATTCATCCAATGTTTTTTGTTTAAACTTAGCGCGCATGTATTGCAGGATTGCCTCGCGCCGCTGATCATCGTATTGCAAAGGACCATATTCGGGGACTTCGAGGGTATCGCATAGCTGCATCCAGAAGCGGTTTTCCACCGCACCGATGGATAGATACCGGCCGTCGGCAGTTTCGTAGGTATTGTAGCAGGCATAACGATGTGACAGCAGGCCATCGGCACGGCGTGGCTCCTGCCCGGTAAGTTGTCGGAAGAATAGGGCCGCGGGAAGGAATCCAACCATACCGTCGGTCATGGAGACATCGATATATTGTCCCCTACCGGTTTGCTGTCGGGCAAAAAGGGCCAGAAGAATACCAATGGCCGCATTCATACCGCCGCCCGCAATATCGGCGATTTGCACGCCCGGTATGCTGGGCGGCCGATCCTTTTCACCAATAAGATCCAGAACCCCGGCATAGCTGAGATAGTTGACATCGTGCCCGACCCGGTCGCGAAACGGTCCGTTCTGTCCGTATCCGGTGATCGCGCAATAAATGATTTTGGGATTAACCCCGCTGACCGTCTTATAATCAACACCCAGTCGATCAACAACCCCGGGCCGGAAACCCTCCATCAACACATCGGCTTTTTCGAGCAGGCGGGAAAAAATCTCCCGGCCCTGGTCGGTCTTCAGATTCAACGACATGTGCTCTTTGTTACGATTGATCAAATTGAAAAAAAGGCCGTCAGCCAGAAAACGTTTGTCTTCCACGGCAATTACCCGGGCGCCGTGATCGGCCAGGATCATCGAGCAGTAAGGTCCCGGCAGAAGGCGGCTGAGGTCAATAACGGTTATACCGGATAGTGAACCAGGTTTGGACATATTTCTTCCTTCCTTATGTTGAAATCTTAACTATGTTGAGCGTTTCACTTGAGGAGCGGCCTAACGGCCTTGAGGAACGCTTCGCAGGGTCACTGCGTTCCGCTGAAGGTTCGCTCCGCTTGAGGATCGCTTCGCTTTAGGTTAGAGGCAAGAAAGGATTCCCTCTATCATATTTGTGGTAATTAGGGTTTTGCCTCCAACCTCTAACCTCAAACCTCCAACATAAGTTCTGCCCCAAACCTTTAGCACCGCAGATGCGATCCTCGATCCGCCGCAGGCGGAGATCCTCGAATCCCGCTGCAAGCGTGATGTTCCGCCAGCCGTCAGCTGGCGCTATTTGCCCTTGAACGTAGGCGTCCGTTTCTCCATAAACGCCGTCACCGCCTCGATGACATCCTCTGAAGGCAGCGCCGCGGCGTTTTTCTGGGCCACGTACTGCAGGCCGGCATCGATTCCGTGATCACGGCTGTACAGGACGACCTCTTTGACTCCCTGAACGGTTAACGGCGGGCAGGCGGCGATTTGGTCGGCCAGCATTTTAGCCTCGGCGTACAATTCGTCGCGGTTTGCACATATTCGGGTAATCAGGCGCATTTGCAGGGCTTCTTCGGCATTGAAGTCGCGGCCGGTCAGGGCCAGCTCCGTGAACCAGCCGTGCCCGATGATGTAGGGCAAGCGCTGCAGGGTGCCCAGATCGGCAATGATACCCATGGGGGTCTCCCGGATGCTGAAAACCGCGTCGGCACTGGCGATGCGAATGTCGCAGGCACTGATCAGGTCGATTCCCCCGCCGATGCAATGGCTGTGAATCGCCGCAATCACCGGTTTGCTGCAGTTTTCAATACGGGTGATGCCTTCCTGCAGTTTTAGGATTTTTTTGCGGGTGGCTTCGCGCTGATCGGCGGCCTGCCCGCTAAGCAGCGAACCGGCTTCCTCGAGATCGGTACCGGCGGTAAAGCTTTTGCCCTCTGCTTTGATGATCACAACGCGAACAGCGGTGTCTTGATCAAAGTTTGCGAGGTGTTCTGAGAGCTCTTTAAAAAAGTTGACGCCCATGGTGTTGCGCTTCTCCGGTCGGTTCATTGTCAACCAGGCGATATGGCCGTCGACTTCAGCTTTAAATTGAGAATGCGCGCTCATAAAATATCCTCTCCTTCACATACGATGGGTTTAAAAGAATCGTGCTGACTGGACTCGAAAATAGTTGATTCAAAAATTAAAGTCAATTGCGATGTGCCTGAACGAAAAGATAATTGACCTGCATTGGGCTCTGGAGTAAAGTAGAACAGAAGTGGCTTCTAAACCCCATCTTAGACTCAATGGCTGCGTTGCCCCGCGGTTTGAAATGCTCACGTACTGGCGTGTACGCTCCGCTTTCAATCCGCGGGGCGGCCTTGAGGCATACATTAATTGATTAGGATTAGGCATGTCATCCCGCGCTAGCGGGGCCCTTGAGCCTAACCTGGGGTTTAGAAGCCACTTCTGCGTAAAATTGAAAATCAACCAGGATGTGGGGTGACATAATGAAGGTTACCAGTATTCAACTTGAAATCACGGATCGGTCCAAAGATGACAATGTCAGGCATGCCCTTGATATGCTTGACGGTGTGCCGGACAGCGATCTCATCGTGTTGCCGGAGATATGGCCCTGCGGTTATTTTTCCTTTGGTCGCTATCGGGCGGAGAGTGAGCCCATCGACGGCCCGACGGTTACGGCCTTCGTCAAAAAAGCCGTTGAACGCAAATGCCACATCCTGATGGGGAGTTTCGTTGAAAATGACAGGGGTAACATCTATAACACCGCGTTGTTGCTGGATCCGGAAGGTAATTCGATTGCTCGCTACCGCAAAATTCATCTATTCGGCTATCAATCGGCCGAGAGAGAAATCTTAACCCCCGGTCGGGATGTTGTTGTGGTCGATACGCCCTGGGGACCCAGCGGGTTTTCAACCTGCTATGACGTGCGATTTCCCGAGCTTTTCAGACAAATGGTCGGCAGGGGCGCCAAGTTTTTTCTTATCCCTTCCGCATGGCCCATGGTGCGACTGGATGCCTGGCGACTTTTCAACCGCGCCAGAGCCCATGAAAACCTGGCTTACCTGATATCCTGCAACTGCGCGGGAACCAATGCCGGCAATCAATATGCCGGGCACAGCATGATGGTCGATCCCCTTGGACAGGTGGTGGCAGAAGGCGGGGAAAAAGAAGAGATTGTGACCGCCGAGATCGATCCCGCCCTGGTGGATTCCGCCAGAAAAGAGTTCAGCTTTTTGGATAACCGGGTGTTCAAATAGGCGTTATTGGTTAAGCGTTATTCATTATTGGTGATCGGAGAAAGGCTGAATTAATCGTTCCTTCCCATAACATATTGACTATTTAGAAATTGAAAATAATTTCCCATTCGCAGATGCCCGATCTTAGTGGGAGCGGCTTCCAGCCGCGATACCGTCCAATTTGAGATGCTTTCAATCGCGGCTGGAAGCCGCTCCCACATGTTTTGTACAGGGTATTACAGTAAAGTCAATTGGAGTCTAATGGAAAAATGACCTCACGATCCAAGCCAGAAATACAGAGATCAGACCCGGTGCTCGGCGTCATATATGCCGGTGCTGCTTTTTTGATCTGGGGGCTGGCGGCGATGTACTGGAAAGAACTGAAATCCATTCCGTCCCTGGAAATCATCGCCCATCGGGTCGCCTGGTCCTTTTTCTTCCTGCTACCGTTAATTATGTTGCAGCATCAATGGGCCGAGTTTGTCGCCGTCCTGCAAAACCTAAAGATGCTTCTGATCCTTTTGGCCAGTGCCGTCCTGGTTGCGGCCAACTGGTTGCTTTATGTCTGGGCTGTCAACAATGATCATCTGCTGCAGGCCAGTCTGGGTTACTACATCAATCCGCTGGTGAATGTCATGCTGGGCATGGTGTTTCTCAGAGAACGCCTGCGCCCGCCCCAGATTCTGGCCGTCTTGCTGGCCACCACCGGCGTGGTTTATCTCACCATCCAATATGGCGCGTTTCCCTGGATCGCCATCTGCCTGGCCACAAGCTTCGGCCTTTACGGCCTCATCCGCAAGGTGGCGCCCGTAAGTCCCCTGGTTGGGCTGGCGGTGGAAACATTGCTGATTTCGCTGCCCGCCATCGGCTATCTGGTCTATCTGGATTCCCAGGGCACCGGTTCCGTATTCCGTGTCAGTCTCAACCTGGATCTGCTTTTGATGGGATGCGCCCCGGTGACGGCTGTGCCCCTGCTGTTTTTCACCGCCGGTGCCAAACGTCTCTATCTCTCTACCCTGGGGCTCATGCAATACATCGGTCCCAGCGGCATGTTTTTACTGGCCGTTTTCTATTATGGTGAGCCTTTCTCAACCGCCCAGGTCTGGACCTTTGTCATGATATGGGCCGCCCTCGTCATTTACTCGACGGATTCGGTGATTTACTATCGAAGGGAAAAATGATTTGGGTTCCGTGTTAGGTGCTGTGCGTTGCGTGGTGCGAGGAAACGGTGGGACGCATGGCGCATGGTGCCTAGAGTGAAAGTCGGAAATTTTGGACACCGGGTTACTGAATTCCCGCCTGGGCGGGAATGATAAACAGATTAATCCGCATCGTCATTCCCGCGAAAGCGGGAATCCAGCATTAGGGCATGATCGATCAGGGCCTTTGATACCCATCTTGTTCATCACGGATAGCAGGGCAGCCCTCCGTGGTTGCTGGAATAAGGTCGGCGCGGTGGCCGACCCTACCGGATAAGATTATCAGTTATCCAGTGTTGGACAAATCGATGAAAATCCCGATCTCCAAATCCTAATAACAAATCCGCCGCGGCGGATTAACGTATAACGTCTCCTTGAGGACTCCGAGGTCAAGTTGTTTCAGCGTAGGGAATTTTGAACAGGGTCGCATAAAGTACCGGCACAAACACCAGCGTCAGCACCGTCGCAAATCCGAGCCCGAACATAATCGTTACCGCCATGGCGACGAAAAATCCGTCCTGCAACAGGGGAATCATCCCCATGATGGTGGTCAGGGCAGCCATTGACACGGGCTTCATACGGCTGACCCCGGAATCAATGATGGCCTGATAACGATCCTTGCCCTCGCGGATCTCCAGGTCGATCTGGTCGATAAGCACGATGGCATTTTTAATCAGCATGCCCGACAGGCTCATAACCCCCAGAAGGGCCATAAACCCAAAGGGTTGGTTAAAAATCAACAGTCCGGCGGTCACTCCGATGATGGCCAACGGCACCGTCAGCCAGATGATCAACGGCTGCCGGAAGGCGTTGAACAGAAAAATTACCGTCAGGATCATCATACCGAAGTAAATCGGAATGGAAGCGGCCAGCTGGGTGGTGGCATCGGCCGAATCCTCGGCCTCGCCCGACCAGGCGATAAAATAGCCGGGCCTGCCTTTGAGTGGTATGATGTCATCGTTCTTGATGGGTATGGTGCCGGCGGTGTATTTGTCCGGATCGATTTTTTTATCCAGGTAGGCTGCGGCATCCGCCCCCAGGGCCAGTTCAATTTTGGGTTTGACCCGATCCAGAACTTCCGACGGAAATCCCTCCCGGGCGTCAGCGTGAACTTTGATCATCGGTCGGCGATTGTACCTGGACTGACGCACATTTTCGTTTTCGGTGCGCACCCTGTTAATGACCTGCAAGGCCGGTACCTTTTCCCGGGTTATGGGACTGATGAGGGAAATATCGAGCATATCCTCGACTGTATCACGCTCACCATCGGGAGCTCGTGCATAAATGGGGATCAGCTCGATGCCTTCCCGGTAGACCCCGGTCAGGGTCCCTGAATAATTGGCCTGTAAAGCCTCCGAGGCCATGCGGCGATCAATCCCGGCGCGGCGGGCCCTGTCTTCGGCGAGGATGGGACGCACCGTTTTGACCATGGCGCCCCATTCATCCCGAATGGCTTTGGAGTCGTAATCCGCTGCTATAATGGCTTTAGTTTCATCAGCCATACGGCGTAGTTCCGTGGGATCGGGACCGTTGATGCGCAGCTGGATTTTACCGCCGTTGCCCGGCCCCAGGTTAAATTTTTTCAGATTAATGATACCATCCGGAAACATGGTCTCCAGATCGCTTTGAACCTTCTGGAAGATTTGATCGATGACGTCATACGCTTCAACCGAGACCAGCAGGATGGTGTAGTGCGAGCCGACATCAATGGGCACGTTGTATGTGACCAGAAAGCGAGGATGGCCGGCACCGATGGCGGCGGCCACGTCGGTG
>JAFDCJ010000039.1 GCA_019312835.1 Deltaproteobacteria bacterium | reverse complement strand
GCCTCAACGGCCGAATCGATACTCATCTTGCCGGTGTTGATGGTCAGATCATAGTGGATGGGGTTGGAGATATCGGCGTTGAAGGTCCGCCTGATAAATGCCTTGCGTCGCGACTGTCGCTGGATGACCCGCCGTCTGGCCTCCTCGGTGGTGACATTGTGGTGCAGGGCCACATCGTGGATTCTTTTTTCCAGGGGGGCGATCACCCGCACGGCGAAAATGTCCTCGGCCGGTAGAATAAAATTAGCCCCGCGGCCCACGATCACAGCCCGGCCGTGTTTGGCAATCGTGCTGATGACCGGCAGAAGATGCTTGAGGTAGGTGTCGGGGTGGATATAGTGTCTCTCTACCAGGGAGGATATGAAATCCTTTACGCCGGAAAGGCGTTCTTTTTCAAGGGAGTTGACCACCGCACTGCGCGTTTTGGCGGTTTTGGCAATTTTTTCGACGATATCGCGGTGAAACCAGTCAAACCCGAACCGCTCGGCAACTCTTTGAGCGATAATGCTTCCCCCGCTGCCGGGCTCCATAGACACGGTGATTACCGGGATACCCTCATCGGCCTGCTCTTTTTTTTCGGCAAACTGGCCTTTCCATTTTTTTACCTGCTGCCTGACAAATTGATCGATCGAGATGTTTGTGTGGGTCATGATTTGTTCCTATTTCGAATGATCTGGTCTATAAGAATTATTCGTTTTGCCCCAACACTGGGTTATTGGAATAATGGGTTCTGGCATTCTGGGGCACGGGGAAATGGTCGATCAATCCTATTTTGAGGCTGCACCGGATATAAAGGCATCGATGAATTTCTGGTTGTCTTCCGCCGTAATTTTTTCGGGCAGCATATCAGTGGCGATGGCGATGGCTGAATCAACGAGTTCCATTTTCAGCTTCTGGCGGGCTTCTATGATCCGGCTGGCCATTTTTTGCTGGGCACTTTTGAGCATCAATTTACTTTCCTGCTCGGCGTCCTCGATAATCTGTTGTCGGTTTCTTTCTCCCTGGGCGATGATCCTTGCTTTCAGCTCGGCCAAGCGCTCCCGGCTGTCCTTCAGCTGTTGTTTACTTTCATCGATTTGGCGCAGCATCTCGTCTTTTTCAGCCTCCAGCTCTCCGATTTCATCCGCGATCTCCTGCTTCTTGCCTTCCAGAAATTTTTTAATCGGTGCCCGGGAAAATTTAATCAACAGAAAGGCCAGCAACAGGAAATTAACCCAGCGCATGACCAGGTCAAATACAGGGCGCCAGCCGCCGGAATTTTCGGCCGCCAGGACTTCAAAAGCGGTCAGATGAAGGATGAAGAAACAGGCCAGAAAGCAACTGCCGGCCAGCAATGTTTTTTTCCATATCATCACGGCTGCTGTCTCCGATCTAATATTTTGGCGATGATATCGAGCGCCAGCGGTTGCGCCTCTTTTTCCAGGGCACGCCTCTCCTGCGCGATCCGATCCGCAATTTCCCGTTGCGCTTTTTGGCCCCTGGCAGCGATCTCTTTTTTTACCGATTCAAAAATCTCCTTGGCCTGTTGACTGCCGTTGGCTTCAAGATCACCCTGGAGCGCCATGGCTTCTTCACGCGTGGCAGCTTCCTGCTTTTGGATCTGGTTGGTTATGGAGACCACCTCTTCGCGGGCCTGATCGATTGCCTGTTTGACCCGCTCAATGTGAATTTCCCTGTCGGACATCACCGATCGCAGGGGACGAAACATGATCCGATTGATCACGAACATAAACACCAGAAATCCGACGACCTGAACGATCAGGGTTTCGTTAATGCTGATAAGCGCAATGTTGCTGATGATTTCCATGGCAAACGTTTCACGTTTAGTTAAATAGTTGATTAGAAAATTGGTTAAATAGTTTAAAAGGATTCAGTCTATCTGACTATCTGATCATCAGACTATTTTTCTATTCAACTATTCTCTATTCAACTATCTTTTATCTAACTATTTTCTATTTATCTAAACCTAGACAACGAACAGCAGCAGCAGGGCGATAACCAGGGAATAGATGCCGGTGGATTCCGACACCGCCTGGCCGACCAGCATGGTCCGGGTTAACAGTCCGGCCTCCTGGGGGTTTTTACCGATGGCTTCACAGGCCTTGGCTGCCACCATGCCCTCGCCCACACCCGGGCCGATCGCGCCCAGTCCCATAGACAAACCGGCGCCGATAAATGCGGCCGCCTTTACAATATCTACACCTTCAATTGCCATTTTTTTCCTCCTCACCTGAAATACTTATGCTTTCTCATTATCGCCGCAGGCGATTGGGGTTTCCAGGCTTTCATCCGGAAAGCCTGGAAAAAAATATTAAGAAAAATCCTGTAAATCCTGTCAAAGAATAAAAATAAAAATAGAATCCATTCCTTTTAAACAACAAATATCAGTACCAGACTGACTACCATCGCGTAAATCGCCGTGGATTGCGAGACCGCCTGGCCGACCAGCATGATTCGCATCAAGTCGCTGGCATGTTCTACATTTCTGGCCACCCACCTGACCGCGCCTTCGGCGGCCATGCCGTTGCCGATGCCCGGTCCGATACCGCCAAATCCCATGCAGATTCCGGCCCCCATCAGGGCCATGGATGCGCTCAAGGCGGTGGATTCGGGATAAGATTTAAACATTAAAATAAAGCTGACCAGAAGCCCGAAGATGGCAGGCGTCTGAGACACGGCTTGCCCGACCAGCATGATGGTCGTCACATTGGTTGCGGTTCTGGGATGCCTGGCAATGCCTTCACAGCTGGCACCGGCGGCCAGACCGCCGCCGTACCCGGAGCCGATGGCCGCCAGACCCATACTCAAACCGGCGCCGAGATAGGCGGCCCAGGTCGGGTAAAGCGGTACCTTACCAAAGTCGATAAAGGTCAGCATCAGGGCGACCACCATTGAAAATATGGCCGGCGTCTGACATACCGCCGAGCCAATGAGCATATTGGTGGTCAGCTGGGATGTTACTTGCGGCTGCCGGGCGATGCCGGTGCAGGCTTCTCCGCCCGGGAAGCCTGACCCGATGCCCGACCCGATGGCACCGAAACCCATACTGAGGCCGGCGCCGAGAAGGGCGGCCGCTTTTAAGTAGGTGGGGACGGGAACATTCACAAAAAGCAGCAAGATGGCAATGACCAGGGCAAAGATCGAGGCCGACTCGGCCACGGCCTGTCCCACCAGCATATTTTTGAAAATATCGGCTGAAGTTTTGGGGCTGCGTGCAACGGCAGCATTGGCCTGGGCGGCGGTATAGCCCTCGCCCACAGCGGCGCCGATGGCGCCGAGCCCCATCGCCAGCCCGCCTCCGATGTAGGCCGCTATCTTCACTACTGTTTCGATATCAATTGCCATCTGTTATTTTACCTGAACTGATATATACACAACCGTGAGCATGGTAAATACAAATGCCTGAATCGTGCCGACAAAAAGGCCGAAAAAGGCGTATAAAAACGGCGGCAAAACGATGTTGTAGGTCAGATAGGAAACCACCAGGATAATGATGGAGCCGCCCATGATATTGCCGAACAAGCGAAATGAGATCGACACGATTTTGGCCAGTTCGCCGATCAGGTTTAAGGGCATCATGAAGAATATGGGTTGGAAATACTCTTTGGCATAAGCCTTAAATCCCTTGGATTTTATCCCGGCATAATGGGCGATCACGAATCCCATCAGCCCCAGTCCCAACGTCGTATTCAGATCCTTGGTGGGCTCCTCCAGATGGGGAATGATGCCCAGCCAGTTGGATGTCAGCAGGAACAAAAACAGGGCGCATACCAGGGGGGCATATTTTTGGGCCTGTTCTCTGCCCAGGGCATCCTCCGTAAGCCCATAGAGCAGGGACACAATCAGCTCTCCCAATGCCTGCAGGGGTCTGGGCAATATGGCCTTTTTTCTGGTGGTAAATAATCCCAGCACAATCAAGAGCACAAACACAATCCAGGTCATGACGACAACTTCCAGATTGATCGTGATGTTGTGCCCGAAAAAAGGGATGATCAGCTGATGTAGTTTGCCTAATTCACCCATGCGCGTTTCTCCAGCATTTCAAATGCTGATGCCTTGGTTGGAAAATTGGCCACGAAGGCACCCGGACACAAAGCAAGACACTCCATATGATGAATCTCTGTGTCTGAGTGCGCCGGTGGCACAGTTGTTTTACAGTAATACGCCTTGAATTATTTTCAATGCGCCTAAACGCGATTTCACCGTTTTGACGAAACCAGCTTGAAAACATGATCGGCCAGAATGACAAACTGGATCATGAAAAGACCGACGACGGCTCCCACCAGATCAATCTGCTCGAATTTCACGGCCACGACCAGCGGAATGGCCATTAACACGTATCTGCAAAATATGGAACCCAGGGAAACAAAAAAAGTCTTTCCCTTGGTATGGCCGATTCGCAGGGGCAGGGCCTGACCGATGAGGACAAAATTGATCACGCTGAAAATGGTGCCCAGAACCAACCCCTTGCCGATGGGTTTGTAACCGGCCAGAAAAAAAACAAATCCGACGGCTATCGCGAACCAGATGGCCCGGGACCCATATTTTTTCTGGGTTTGCTTAACGGACTCCATTCCCTCGATTTTCTCGGTCGCTGTCCTTGGTATCAATGACCTCCATAATCTGGCGATACACCGTGACGCCGCCGCCGATGACACCTAAAACCGTAAAAATGGTCACAAATATACCTTTGGTCCCGACCCATTTGTCTAAATACAGCCCAACAAAAAAACAAAAGACAATGCACCCGGCCATGGTCAGGCCAATTTGCATGACGATCGTCAGATTTTCAGCCCAGGCCCTATTTTTTTTATAATTAAAAACCATTTTTCAAATTTACAGCAGGCCCAGAACCATTCCTTTTTGCAAATGGAAAATTTACTTGCTACCAAAAAACAAATTAATATGCAAGCGCGATTTAAAGGCCTGCCATTTAAAAGGGGCTGATCACCGAGTGCAGAAGCGTCAGAATCGGCCGGGGGTACAACCCCAGGACCAGGGCCGCCAATGCAAGGGCCAGCAGCGGCATGCTCATCGTCAACGGCGGGTCGCTGATATCGTGATCATTCAGCTCGCTTTTGAGCGGGCCGAAAAAGATGCGGATGCCCGTTAAGAATGTATACACCAGTGTCAATAAAGTCGAAAGAATCGCGATGATGACCAAAATATTGCCCCCGGGCCAGGTCTGCACGCCCTGAAAGGCGCCTGTAAATAAAAACCATTTGCCGACGAATCCGCTGGTGGGTGGGAGGGCGGAAAGGATCAGGGCGGCCGCCATCCAGAGGATGGTCGTCACCGGCATTTTGGCCCCCAGCCCCCCCATTTTTTGTATTTTTCTGGTTTCGACGGTGTAGACCAGGATGCCGGCCGTCGAAAACAGGATGGCTTTGCCCAGAATATGGCTCAGAAAATAAAAGATGCCCCCTTCAACGCCCACCACCGTCATCGCGCCGATACCGAACACCGAGTAGGAGATCTGGCTGATGGTTGAACAGGCGCAAAAGCGTTTGGCGTCGGTTTGCGCCAGGGTTAATAAGGCGCCATAAGCCATCGTTACCATGGCGATGATCATAATGGGCAAGGAAAATACAGTCATCTCGCCTTTCAGTGGCAAAATCAGTATCCTGACGATCACATAAACGGCGATATTGGCATAAACCGCCAGCAATCCGGCAATGCAGGTCGGATGTTCGGCATGCACCCAGGGCATCCAGACATGCAGGGGCACAATGGCCAGCTTGGTGGCCATACCCGCTAAAATCAGCAGGGCAATCCAGAATGTTTTAGGGTTGCCCGCCAGTCGGCTCAGCTCTGAAATCTCAAAGCTGCCGATCTGGGTGAAACCCAACAGAATGCCGATCAGGAAAAAGGTCGCACCGGCCACGCCCCAGAAAAGGCACATCAGGGCGACCTTGTACCGGCTAATAAAATCGGAATACCCGAATTGCGCCATGATGAAATACAGGGGGATGATGGTCAGCAACTCCAGGAAGACATAAATGGCAATGAGGTTGGTGCAGAAAGCCACTCCCATGAATCCGGTCGGAAAAAAGAGATAAAGAAAGAAAAAACGCTTGAAATACAAGGCGGTGGTCGATTGATCGGCCGTCTGATAGATCAGCGCGATACGGTGGTCGACATAATGCAACGAGTAAAAAGCCAGGGCCAGGCAAATGAAATTGATGATCAAGGCCACCGGCAGGCTGAGCCCGTCGGCCAGCAGGTTTAAACTCACTTCCGGTCCGATCGGGTAGCTTTCGAAAATTGGGCCGTGGTGATACACATTTACGCCCGCCAGACCTAACAGCAGGCTGGTATAGGCCAGGGTGCCGATGGCGACCCAGCCGGTGTAAAACCCCTTCGGCGCGCGGGGGATCAGGATGATGACCGCCGCGACGAGCGGCCCAAACACAATCTGTAAAAGGATATAGGGCATCATTCTTCTTGGCTGCTCAGATGATCAATACCAGGATCGTTAAGAGCAAAACAACAAACGGAACCAAAATATAAGCTAAATTCCATGACAGTTGACTGATTTCGGTTTTAAACGGTCTGATCCAGCTAAAAATCAGCGCAGGCAATGATGTCAGGGTGCCGTGAAAGAATCGATCGATCTGGTTTTCGATTGAAACACTTGTTGCCGGCAACGACCGAAACCAGGCCGTGATGGCTGAGACCAAGGCCGCCATCGCCCCGGCCAGGAATTTAAGCGGTTTGTCACAAAAGCGTATGAACGCTCTGCCGGGCAGGCGGAAAAACCAGTCGGTGTCCAGGTTTAGCGCCCGGAGCTCGGCCGGGTAATAACCGGAAAGGATCAGCATGGTAAAGGCCAGGGCGCCGAACATCAGAAGCTGCAGCATGCCGACGACATGGAAGGCCGTATAGGGCACAAAATCCACCGGGTAGGGCAGGATATTATAAAGCGGAGCAGGGTAAATCCCCAGAAATATACAAATAAAAGCTGCCGCTCCCATGGCCAGGCGCATATTCAGCGGCGGTTCTTTAGTCCGGATACCGGAGTCGTGCCCGAAAAATACAAAAAAGGGAACCTTGATGCCGGCATGGTGAAACACACCGGCTGAAGCAAACAGGAGCATAAACCACACAATGGTCTGATGCTCCTCGGCAACCGCTGCCACCGTCAAGGATTTGCTGATAAAACCGCTGAAAAGCGGGAAAGCCGAGATGGAAGCGGCGCCGATCATGCAGCACACGGCGGTGAAGGGCATGGTTTTATGCAATCCACCGAGATCGGTGGCCCGGATCTTTCCGGTCATGTGCAAAACGGCACCTGTGGACATAAACAGCAGTGCCTTGTAGACAATATGACAGAAGGCATGGGCGACGATGCCGTTGATGGCCAGCTGAGTGCCGATGCCGATGCCGCATACCATAAATCCGACTTGGTTGATGAGACTGTAGGCCAGTACCCGGCGCATGTCATTGACAATGACGGCGTAAAAAATGGGAAAGCAGGTCATAAAAGCCCCGGCCCACATTAGAATCGGGGCACCGGGAAAAGTTCGGGCCAGGATATAGACCGCGCTTTTGGTAGTCAGGGCGCTCATAAAGATTGCCCCGGTTACGGTACTGCGGGGATAGGCATCCGGCAGCCAGGCATGCAGGGGGAAAACCGCTGCATTCAGGCAAAAACCGGCGAATATCAGATAGCTCCCGGGATCACTCAAGCCGATATAGTCAAATTCGGTGGTTCCCCGGGCGGTTACATACATGATGATTCCCGCCAGCAGACATATGCCGCCAAAGAAATGCCAGGTAAAATAGCGAAATGCCGCCGCCCGTGACGGCTCTGTTCTCTGGGCCAGAATGAGATAAACCGAAGCCAGGGCCATGATTTCCCAGAAGAGATAGAGGGTAAAAAGATCCCCGGCAAAGGTAACTCCCAGAGCACCGCCGGCATAACAAAAGGCCGCCATGTGCTGGCCGCTGTCTTTGACATGCAGGGCGTAAACAATGCCGATAAACGAGATGATCACAAAGATATAACCGAACACCAGGCTCAGCCGGTCCACCCGGCAGAAGATCAGGGAGTAATCGAGAAAACCGGCCTGCCACGACTGCCCGGGGGGCAGGTAGAGGAGGTTCCAAAAGGCAACTGCCGGCAGGGCCAGCAGATAACCGGCTCTAACCCTGCCCCTGAGAAAGGGAATGATAAAGGCGCCCAGAATGAATATGGCTGCCGGCGGAAGTGTGCTAGTCATAGTAGTCTTCCTTGCGCCTGACGACCCATCGAAGGATTTTGGCAATGAATATCAGCCCGACACATCCGATAAATCCGTAGACTGCAAAAAATTCGGGAACGGTTTCCCATGGGAAGTGGCCGTGCTTGGGAATGAAGAAATCAACGATCAATAAGACGCACAGGGAAATGTAAAAATACAGGCGCACTTTTTTGCGGTTTTGGGCTGAATCCAGAAACGTGATTTCCTTGTTTGGCTTCATGGTAAGTTCCTGTAAATAGGTTCAAGGGCCAAAGGTTCCGGGTTAAGGGTTTGAAGACCCATGGTTCGGATGTTCGAAGTTCTGAAGTTCTGAAAATCGGTTTTAACCCTGAACCCTGAACTCCGAACCCAGAACCCCAAGCCGGCAGTTTTGGTTATAAAAAAACAAAAACTGCCAAAAGGTAGACCAAACCGATGCCAACCAGCAAAAAGAATATTTTTTTGTAAGCCGGTGTGCCCTCGTGGGGCAGCTCCAATTTTTCTTCGAAGTCCGTGAACCAGGCCGTTATTTCACCATCATCCTGTCGATAAACACTTTCGTCGTCGTGTTTGGCGAACCGTCCCATTTGAATTACTCCTTCAGATTATATCCCATGGCGTAACCGGTCGGCTGTATCCGATCAGGGGAACAAGTTGTTGATGGCCAGTTCGGCCAGATCAAGGATGTAAAATGCTCCCGGGAAAAAGCAAAAGATAACGGAAAAAAGTGCGGTGACCGCCAGCGGCACTACCATGTACAGATATAGTGGTTTTCTCTTCTCCAGGCTTGCGGGGTTGCCGTCCCCAGCGGCCGCGGTTTTTCCCGGCTTTTCAAAAAAAGCGGTTTTGACAACCGGGAAGAAATAGATCACGTCCAACAAAGAGCTGGTTAAAATAACCCCCAGAAAAATCAGCGAACCGGCTTCGATGGTTCCCAGGCATAAAAACCACTTGCTGATGAAGCCGGCCAGGGGGGGTGCGCCGCACATGCCGACCGCCCCGATGGTAAAGGCCGTCATGGTTATCGGCATCTGTCTGCCAATGCCTGCCATCTGGCTGATCTGCTTCTTGCCGGTTGCCACCATTACGGCGCCGGCACATAAAAACAGGGTAATTTTCATAAAACCGTGAAAAGGGATATGGACCATTGCCCCCTTAACGCCATAGGGGCTGAGCAGCGCGACGCCGAAAAGTATATAGGACAGCTGGCTGATGGTTGAAAAGGCCAGCCGGCGCTTGAGATTGTCTTCGCCGATGGCGAAAAAAGATCCCAGAATCATCGTGGCCGAAGCGACGATTCCCAGCATCACACCGATACCTAGCGTCTGGCTCAAGTCGAGGCCGAATATGTAGCAGACAATTCTGACAAATCCAAAGACACCGGCCTTGACGACCGCAACGGCATGTAGAAGGGAGCTGACCGGTGTCGGCGCCACCATGGCACTTGGCAGCCAGGCATGAAACGGCATCCAGGCCGCCTTCAGCGAGCCTAAGGCAAACAGCGCGAATAAAAGGACCAGGGTTCCGCCGGAAGCCGTATCGGCCGTTAGAATGCCGCCGGGGGTGAATTCCGTCTTGCCGCTCAGCGCGTAAGTCAATACCACGGCGGCAAACAGGAACCAACCGGAGGTCAGCAAATAGGCCAGGTATTTGCGGGTGGCGGCAAAGGCTTCCGGGTCTTCATGATGGGCCACCAGCCAGTAGGTCGACAGTGTCAGCGCCTCATAAAAAATATAAAAGGTTACCAGGTTTTCGGAAAAGGCGATGCTGACGGCCGAAAAGATCGCCAGCGCAAACATAAAATAATAGCGCGTCTGGGCATGTTCTTTTAGTGAGCGCATGTATCCGATGGAGTACAACGAGACCAGTATCCACAGAAACGAGGAAGTAATGGCAAACAGCAGACCAAAGGCATCGACCTGATAGCTCAGTTCAATGCCGGGCGCGATGGTGATCAGATGGCAGCGAATGACATGTTTGCTCAGAATGATGGGTGCCATCGAGATGACCACCGCAAATTGGAGACAGGCTGCAGCGATGGTGCCGGCCTCGCGGAGATTTGGCTGCCGCCTGAATAAGAAAATCCACAGGGCGCAGATCGCGGGAAATGCCAGTGCCACAAGGGGTCTGATGGAGTCGATCACAGCGCTCATGGTGTCCCTCCCAACCCCAGGCCTGAATTGATCGCGTCGAGAAAGGGTGTGAAAAACCCGGAGATCCACACGAAACCGATGACAAAAGTTAAACATCCGAGCAACAGGCTGGGCAGCAGCATGGAGAGGGGGGCTTCCGCTACTCCGGCGGTAATGATATTGCTCCCCTCTTTGGCGGGCTTGATGTACATGATTTCAATCACCCGCCAAAAATAGACAATCATCAGTAGCGTGCTGAAAAAAATAACCGCCACAAAAACATAGTGACCGGTCTCCAGCGCGGCCAGGATCAGATACCACTTGCTGACAAACCCTGCACCGGGCGGCATCCCGATCATAGCCAGAGCGGCCAGTATCAGAACCAGGCTGGAATAGGGCATCTGTCGTCCCAGTCCGGTAAAATCTTTGATGTGCCCAAGGTTCATCTTATGGATAAAGGCGCCCGCCGCCATGAACATGCCGGCCTTTATGATGGCGTGGTTGAGAATGTGCATGACGGCCGGCCTCAGGCCCAGTGAAGCCGATGGCGCCAAGCCAATGGCCAGAACAATATACCCCACATTGGCCACGCTGGAATAGGCCAGCATCCGTTTAAGGTTATCCTGTTTAATGGCGAAAATTGAACCCGTCACCATGGCGATAGCGGCCATCCAGCACAATATTTCAAAAATCGGCAGGATGCCATTTATAAAATTCAGTGTAAACACTGTAAAGATGACGCGAATCAGGGCATAAATAAACGTCTTGGCAGCTGCGGTGGAAATAATCACGCTGACAGCTGAGGGAGCGTAAGTGTAAGCGTTCGGCTGCCAGGCATGAAACGGAAACAGAGCGATTTTGATGGCAAATCCAATCAAAATAAATACGAAAGCTGTTTTTACGACCCTTGACGCATACAGGGAGGGCAGCAGCGCTTGCAGATCTGCCATGTTCAGAGAGCCGGTCGCGATGTACAGGTACCCGATCCCCAGAAGATAAAAAGAAGCACCGATGGTTCCAATAATTAAATATCGGAAACCGGCAACCGTGGCGTGGCCCTTTCCGATGGCCACCAGGGCATAACCGCTCAGGGAGGCGACTTCCAGCAGAACGAACAGATTGAACATATCCCCGGTAATGGCGATCCCCAGAAGGCCGGTGGTCAGCAGCAGATAAAGACACCAAAACTGGGATATTTTCTCCGGCAGTTCCCGCTCAACGCTTTTGCAGGCATATACCGCCGCGACAAAAGCAAGCAACGAGATCAGACATAGGATAAACGCATTCAGGTGATCGACCCTGTATTCGATCCCCCAGGGCGGTTTCCAGCCTCCCAGCCAGTATTGAATGGCGCCATCGGTGTTAACCGTGTTCAGGATAACAATCGAGGATATTGAGCATATGGCCAGGGCCAACACTGCCAGCGGATAAGCGATTTTTGGCTGCCGCCAGCCGGCGAAAAAAATAAAAAAAGATATCACCAGAGGTGTTACCACGATGATGGCCGGGAGTTGTTGAACCATGTCGCTCCAAAATCAACAGATTGCTTCTTGGGGTCAGCTTATTGAAAAATTCGCTTATCCGACAGAACCCTACCGGAGTATTGGAGTGCTGGAGCATTGGAGTGTTGAGCTTCACTCAGATAGAGGTGTCTGAATCGCGCTCTATACTTTTACAGGGTCTGATCATTTGCTCGGCCAATATATTCGGACATATACCGAGTCAGCTAGGTGCGTGTGAAGGATTCTGAGCAACCGAGAATGCGCGAAAACCGCTTTGCCATTACGCCTATCCTTCCAATACTCCAGTACTCCGATGATTTAGCTACAGACCCTCAGGGGGCAACTCAGAACCGGGTTCTAGGTGCGCAAAATCTTGCCTGCTTCTACAACAGGGTGCCGATGTCCGGATGATGTTTGATCGTTTTGATAAATTGCTCGGTGCGGATGTCATATCTCTTTTTCATGATGACCAGGAGCCGTTGGCTCATAATGAATCCCAGGGAATGATCTTCCTGGAAAAGCGCTTTTAGTTTCTCCTCTCGAAACGAGAACAATTCACACCGTTCGGCCGCGATCGCATGGCTGGTGTATGTCTCTTCATCCAGCATGGCAGACCATCCAAAGGTAAAGCCGGGTTTAATGGCGCTTATGGAGACGGTGATTGTATCGGTGATTCTCTGTTCCAGCAGCACTTTGCCCTGCTTTACCATATACAAGCGACTCGATTTGTCTCCCTGCCGGAAAATGATGTCATTTTCATCGAACAACAGCAGATCCGTGATGGGGACCAGTTTATCGAGCATCGCATCGGTAAGATACCCCAGCATGACAATTTGTTTTAAATCTTCTCTGGTTATCATGGGCGCCTCTTGTTTTCAATGCGGCCTTTACAGGCGGTATTGCTGAGTTATAGTTTCATCTGTCCTCTGTCCTCTTGATCCTGATACCGAAAAATTGACTTTAATCCTCCGCCGCAGACGGCCGCTTATTCGTTATTTATCCTCCCCCAACTGCTGGAGAATCTCATCCTCCTCCAGCGTGTTGTACTGTCTGTAAATCTTAATAACCAGAGCCAGGGCTACCCCCAGGGTGGCAACGGCCACAACGATGGCCGTAAGCATTAATACGTGGGGCAGGGGATTGATAAAATGCCCGGCCTCTGCTGTCGAGTAGCCGGCATCATGGGCATGCTCGATAATGGGTATGGTGGCATTTTTCTTGGCGCCGATTGAAACAAAAAACAGAATCACCGATGTTTGCAAAATGCTCAGGCCGATCACTTTCTTCATGAAGTTCTGTTTAATTGTAATTCCGTACAGTCCGATCATCATCAGCAAAATATAAACCCACCAGTTTATTCTGGATACAAAGATTGCCATCACTTCATCCATTTCTATAATCCCTCATCCTGTCTGCCGGCTGATGCCAGGTTGTAGTACAGGATCACCATCACGGCCATCACCGCAATTCCAACACCGATTTCGACGATCAGGATCCCGTGGGATCGCGCGCTTACCGGATCAACCCCAAGGAGGCCAGCCAGCGCGCCGTAATCCAGGTAATTCGCTTTATAAAGCATCGAGAGGGCACCGGTGCCCGCATAGATTAAAACACCCAGTGCGCATAAAAATGCGGTCAGTCGCTCGCTGATCCGCCGAATGGCCGACCTGAGGTCAAAGGCGATGGCAAACAGAATCAGCGACGCGCCTAAAATTACACCGCCCTGGAATCCGCCGCCGGGGCTGTGATGTCCGTGGGCGATGACGTAAAGTGCGAAAATCTGGATAAACGGGATAATCCGCCGGCAGGTGCTTTTAACGATTAAATCATAGGGGACCCAGGCTGCATCGAGGCGCTCAAAATCGCTTGAATCCTCCGGAACCTTGCCGCCTTTTTTAATGCGTAAGGTGATGCCGGTAGGAACGTGGCGATAGAGCCGGGACACCGGCTCGACGGACGTGAAGGTTCGCAGCAGAAAGATACAGGCGATACCGGCGGTGAAGATGACGATGGTCTCAAACATCGTGTCATAGCCCCGGTAGTCAGCCAGCACGGCCGTAACGATATTGGGAACGGATGTGTCTGCCAGGGTGTGCTCGATATAGTAGGGCGACACATGACTGCTGGCCGGTGAGTGCGGGTCACCCCAGAGCGGAAAATCAAGGGAGCCGAAAATCAGCATCCCCCCTAAAATGACAACCAGCACCAGTCCCATCGCTTTCAATCTTTGGTCCTCCTCGTGGTTCTGAATACAGCCGCTAAGAAAAGAACCGTGCTGATGCCCGCCCCCACCGATGCCTCGGTAAAAGCCACGTCAACCGCACCCATAATGGCCCACAACAGGCACATCATAAAGCTGTAAGCCCCGAAGAGTAAAGCGGCACCCAACAAATCCTTTACCGCCAGGGCAGATAGGCCACATATAACGACGATGACCAATATGATCAGTTCAATTTGCCAGATCATGAGTCTGCCTCGGGCTCCTTTCTCCAGGGGGGTAGACCGGCCCGGACGCCGGCATCGATAATGGCATGGGTGGCCGTGGGGCTTGTAATAAAGACAAAAACTACAATGAGAATAATTTTGACGGCGGTAATGAGGGTTGTTAGCGTAAACGGGCTGGCGGTATACAATGCCAGGGCGCCCATCGTGGTCACCAACCCCGCAGTGTCGAGTTTGCCGGCCGGGTGCAGCCGGGAGTAAAAATCCGGAAATCGGATGATGCCCACGGCACCGCCGGTGAAAAATACCAGGCCGATGATCAACAGGACGGTGGCGATAATGTTCATAGCGATTCCATTCGATCTAGTAACTAATAACCATTACCCAATGACTCCCCATGCCGCCGAGGCGGGATTGGGGAATCACTTCTTCGGTCCTTCATCATACAGTCCTTTTTGCTTCTGGAAATATCGGGCAGCCGCCAAAACCGCGATGAAGTTTAACATGGCGTAGGCTAAGGCGATATCCACGAACATGTCGACCCGCTGATAGATCAATCCGATTAATATCAGCAAAGTGGATGTTTTGCTGCCGATGGCATTGACGCCCACCAGGCGGTCTAAAACGGTGGGGCCGAAAACTGCCCGGTACAGAGATACCAGCATCAGCAGGCTCAAAAAGAGGCCGGAATATAAAAATACCTGTTGCATTATTCCTGGAATACCGTGGCGATTCTTGACTCCATTTCACCGGGTAAATCTTGACCAGATTTCTCATCGATGCAGTGAACCGCAAATTTTCCCAACACACTGACACTGACGGTTATGGTACCGGGGGTCAGCGTAATGGAATTGGCGAAAGTGGTGCGGGAGACATCGCTTTTCAGTGTTGTATTGAACTCAATAATTTTAGGATCGATCAGTTCCATCATGCGGGGATGAAAGGTCAGGTAGAGCACATGCAGATTGGCTCGAAATATCTGATACAGGAGCCAGGGGATGTAGCCGGCAAAACGCAGCCAGCATAGAATCAGATCCGGTTTGATTTTCTCTGGAAACAGCAGATCCGCGCTCAGGGCGGCCACGATCAGACAGGACGCGATTCCCAGGGAAATGTGGAACAGATCGAATTTTCCTGAAAAAACCACCCAAAACAATCCCATGATCAAAAATGTCAGGATGAAAGGTGCCAGAGTGAGACGCTTCTTAGGGATTTTGTGTGGCGGGCGGTCTTCGGAGCGAATCCAATCCTGATCCTGAACCGGGGCTTTTTCTTCGATAACAGCCAAAACTGCCACCTCCCGTCTTTTCCAATAATCAGATTGCTAATCCTGAACCCAAGTATGTTTGCAGGTATAAGATCTGAAGTCAGCGGCATGGACACCCAGGGGTGCCCTGGTATGCCGCTTTTTAAAATATCAGAGAGATGCTGGATGAAAATCTGATAAAAATGTTTCCCCGCTTATAATTAGGGGCAGCTTTGAAGCGGTTTTAGTCGGATAGTATATTATAGCTTGCTGATTTGTAGCCGGTTACTTTTTGAATATGAAATGTAAGGATCCGGCTCTCGTAATTTTCAACAAATTCCTTGAGTTTACCTTTGGCATGGCGGAATTTTTCACTTTGCAGATTCCGTATCAAGCTATCGACATCTTTCGCCCGTCCTTCGCAAATAATACTGGGACCTTCTCCGATCAACACTTCCCACTCCCTGGCCACGAATATGCCCAGGTCTTCGAGCAGTGGATAGAATTCTTCCATGGTATAGCGGGCATAGTCTTCCTTTTTGTCACTGATCAGATCCCACATCTGGTTAAACTTGACGGTTTCAGCGCGGATGTCGGTCGAATACGAGTCTTTTTGGCCGGTTTTCACCAATACTTTGGTTTTATACTTTTTAACATAGTTAAACAGCTCTGATTTTACTTCCTTATATTTTGGGTCCTGCAACGCTTTTTCAAGCACGTCCAGGTCGTTGCTGACGCTTTCGAAGATAATTTCGCTGTAGGCACCGACCAGCACCGTCCAACCGGCGACAGTATGCATCCCCAATTGATTGATCCGTGGAATAAACTTTTTGATGATGAATTTATCGTATTCCTTTTTTTTCCCATGAATAATCGTCCAGTAATGATTTAGTTTTACTGTCATAGCTTAACCCTCCATATGTTATTCATAGCTTTGATGGGAATGAAACCTTGGAGTTCAGAAGCCAGATTCAATTTACAGGAAAATATTCGATCCGAGACGTACCGGGGGTATCAACAGATTTGTCGATTTTCAGCTAGAAAAGATATTAACAGGCAGATTTGCTGGTTTTCTGCCGATTCAATCAATGCAGGTGCAGGTTTGATACGGTACCGTCTTGGACGGTAACACACTATCGGATACTGCGCAACTGTTATTTGAGATTACTAAAATTAAGAAGTAACCAGATCGCTGATAAGTTCAAGGGCTTTTTCAAGGTGGATCCGGTTCATGTTGAGCACCAAATGATAGAGTTCGGGGTTATCGTAGTCCGTTTTGCCCAGTTTTTTGTAGAGGTTAAAGCGGCGCTTGTCCTCATTTTTAACAACCTGGCTTGCCCGTGCCTGGGACAGCTCATAATGTTTTTGCATGAAACGTACCCGGTTTTCAAATGTATCGATGAGCAATACGTGGTAGGCGTCCGGGTGATCGTTTAATATATATTGGCTGCCGCGGCCCAGAATGACGACATCCCCGTCATCGGCCATCTGGGCGATGATCAGCACGAGGTAATCCAGGTATATTTCTTCGTCAATATAGCCGCGCTCATCCTTGAGGATACGGTCAACCAGGGGCTTTGAAACCGTTTTTGAGATAAATTTCGAGAATTTACCGCCGGCCTCCTTTTCCACCGTTTCAACAAAATGGGTCGAGACATTGGCCATTTCAGCAACCATTTTGATGATTTCGGTGTCGGCAAAGGTATAACCGAATTTTTCGGCGATCATTTTCCCGAGGGTGATCCCGCCGGCTCCAAATTGTCTTGATATCGTGATTACCGCCATCGAAGCCTCCGCATGCATAGTTATTTGTTAATAGTTATTTGTTAAAAAAGAAATAAAGGTCATTTTATCCCAATAACAAATAGCGAATAACCAATAACAGACAGTTTTAATAGTCTAATTAGCTTTGTTTTGATCCGTACAATCATATTTTGATTTAGCGTTCTCCAGGTTTCTTTTCGGGTGGTATGAGCAGGGTCGGATAGATTGATTCTTCCGCATATTTTCGCGGTGTGCTCCCCAGCCATTTTTCCTCCCAGGCGGACTTGGCAGAAGATCCCAAAACGATCATGGTCGCCTGGCAATCTCGGGCGGCCTTTTCAATCTCATCATCCGGGTCACCAATGTAAACATGGGCCCGGGCATCAATTCCGGCGCCTTCAAATATGGTACAGATTTCTTCTAGTTTTTGACGGGTTTCTTTGCGCGTTTTTTGGACCGCCATTGCGGAGGTGCCTTTCAAATCCTTTTCACCGGCAACATGCACGACACTGATTTGGCTGACGACATTACCTAATTGTTTTAAGTATTCCACAGCCCGCAGACTGGCCGGGGACCAGTCAATCGCCAGCAACGGCCGGTCGAAAGGCTTTTCAAGGGAAATCGCGGTTGCCGACAGGTGCTTGTAAACGAGCACGGGAGTTGCCGCCCGGCGCAGTAATTCGGTCACGTCCGAGCCGGAATACAGATGCTCGAGCATGCCTTTATGCGAGCGCCCGATGACAATCAAGTCGCTTTCTTCTTTTTGAGCCGCTTTAATCACCTCGCTCACCAGCGCACCGACGACGATATAGACTCCGACCTCAAGGCCCTGCTCAAACAGATTTTCGGACCAGTCAATAAATCGGATATTGGCGGCCTCCCGCAACCTGATTTCTTCATCCTTGCGGTATCCCACCCGACTCATGGCAAATCGATCCCGCTCGATGACATTGACGAAAACAACATGGTTCAGATCCGCCGTTGTCAGGCTCAGCAGCGAGTGAACTGCATCAAACCCCAGCTCTTCAAACTTGGTGACAAAAAGTAGCTTTTCAATCTTCATGATATTTGCCGTTCTCCGTAGTTAATGCCCAGCACATCCGCCGGCATCAGCTTAATGCCTTTGCGATTGCCTCGGCCAGGACTTCGGGTTCAACCGGTTTTTCCAGGTAGATCTTGGGCTCCGGCACTTCCTTGCCGCCGAATTCGGTCAAGGCTTTCTGGGAGCGCAGAAAGGTTTTTTTGGCTATTCCGGACAGTATGATCACCTGAATATCCTTTAAGGCCCGGTCGGTTTTTAGCTCACGATACAGCCGGATTCCGCTTTGCCGCGGCATGAGAACATCCAGGATGATCAAATCGGGCTTGTTTTCCTTGATCATCTTCAGACCCTCTTCGCCGTTGGCTGCTTCCAGAGGTACATAACCGTGTTCTTCCAGAACCGTGACACTGAACAACCTGACATCGGGATCATCATCTACAACCAGCACTGTTTTAGCCATAATATATCCTCCTTTAACGAATAACTACGCCAGCGAATTCATAATGTTGTATTCATATAGCCCACCCGATCCGGCCAAGGCGAAACAATATGAGCAAGCTATTGGTGTCAGGTGTCGGTGTTCAGCATCTGAAACGCGGAAATTTCAGACTTATCAAGCCTGACACCTGAAACCTGACACCTGAAACCTCTCATCTTTGGCAACATGTTGTCAGAGAAAATGGCCTAACGCCTCGTTTATCCATCAGCTATATCTGCACTTTTATAGGGCAAGTAAAAGCTGAAGGTGGTTCCATTACCAGGCTGGGAAGTTACCTGTATTTTACCCCTGTGTTCTTCGATAAGCTTGCGCGTAACCATTAAACCGAGGCCGGTGCCGCGATGGCCCTTGGTACTGAAAAAAGACGTGAAAAGCTTTTGCATGACCTCTTCATCCATGCCGGCGCCGTTGTCGGTTACATCAAATTTTATGCGGCTGCCCTTCTCTATGGTGGTTGTCAGCCGGACCTGCCATTTTTTGTCCATATTGTCATCTAACAGGCAGGCATCGACGGCATTGGACATCAGGTTCAGTAACACCTCATGCAGGGTGTTGGGATCCAGCGATACTTCACCCATGGTATTATCAAATTCCTTTATTATTTCAACATGGTTCTCCTGAGCCTTGTCCTGCACCAGCCCGCAGACATCATCGGCGATTTCATTGGGAAAGCAGTTTTCATACTGGGGCACTCTTTCTTTGGCATAGGAAAGCAAATCCATCACCAGATTCGATGTCCGGCCGACATTGCGTTTGATCATCTCCCAGCCTTTTTTAAGCTTGACGGGGTCCTCTTTGCTGATGCCGATATCAACCAGGTAGCTGCCGCCCTTGAGTCCGTGCAGAATGTTTTTGATGCCGTGGGCCAGACCCGCCACGGTCTGGCCGATAGCCGCCAGTCGTTCGGACTTGACCAGCTCTTGCTCCAGTCGTTTGATCTCCCTTAAATCCTGAAAAAATGCCACGGTGCCCATCTGCTCGTTTTTTTCCACCAGGACGGTTCCTGAAAAGCGCACGGGTATCTGTTCGCCGGACCTGGATTGGATTGCCACTTCACGCCAGGGTAAATCCCGCAATTCTGATTTGCCCGAAAGAGCGTCCATTAGGATCTGGTTTAGTTCCGGTGGAAATATCTCCGTGATGGTTTTCTTGTTGATCACTTCGGATGGCGCGTAGCCGAAAATCTGTTCGGCCTCGGGATTAAAGATAACGATTTTCAGATTCTTATCGGTGGCGACGATGCCGTCGTTTGAGCTTCGTATCAGTTTGATCTGGAAGTTGGCGCGTCTCTTTACCTCCCGCGTCGCCTCGGCGACCTTTTTTTCCAGGTCATGGGTGTATTCTTGAAGCTGTCTTTTTATCTCCAGCTTTTCCCGGGCTCTTTTCAGGGCAATGGAAAGGGCTTCATCCCGGACGGGTTTGTTGATGAAATCGGACGCACCGTACTGCAAAGCTTCAATCGTATTGTCGATATCACCGTGGCCGGTGATAATGATCACCTCCGACTGGGGCTGAATGGATTTCACTTTTTTCAGAACTTCGATCCCATCCATGCCGGGCATTTTAATATCCGTAAGGACGATATCCGGCCTTTCTTTTTCAAAGACCTCAACGCCTTCAATGCCGCTGTAGGCCGGGATGACGTCGTATCCGTCCGCCCTCAACGACATCGATAAAACCCTTACGATATCGGGTTCATCGTCTATTAGTAGTATTTTGTTCATGGTTAATTATTGCCGTAACCAACTAAAAAGACAAGTGATCATTTCAAATGACAAAAAAGTTCTTCCAGATTCAAAGAACCAGAGGACAGAAGACGGACCACCGAGGACAGATGACAAACCAGCCCAACCGATTTGGTTTGCGGGGCCTTTGCTCTAAGCGTTCAGATCGATCATCTGTCCTCGGTCCTCTGACATCCGTCTTCTGAATATAGATACCTGAAACCTGACACCTGAAACCTTTTTTCAGTAACTCCAATCGACTCAAAACCCCATTGGCGCCATCATGTATGGGCTGCCGGGAATGTCAGCTTAAACGTAGTCCCCTTGCCGACCTTGCTTTCAATTGAGATATCGCCGTCATAATCCTTGACAATGCCGTAGCTGATGCTGACGCCCAGGCCGGTGCCCTTGCCGACCTTTTTGGTGGTAAAAAAAGGCTCGAAAAGTTTGGCCTGAACCTCTTCGGACATCCCGGTTCCGGTGTCCGAAACATACACCGTTACCCTGTCACCCTCTAAATTCGATGTGATGGTCAGCTGCTTGTCGTTGTCCGTGCCATCCGGATGACTGTTTTTTTCATCCATGGCGTCAATGGCATTGGATACCAGGTTGATAAAAACCTGTTCCAGGCGGTTGTGTTCCGCCAGGATTTCCGGCAGATCAGGATCCAGATCAAGTGTAACGTCTATCTCGTGAACTTTCAACTGATGACCGAGGACCTTGAAAACATCCTCGATGGGATCGTTGATGTTAACCCTGCTGCGCACCGGTTCGGACTGCCGGGCAAAGTCCCGGACGTGCTTGATCACCCCGGTCGCCCGCTCGACATTGGCGACGATATCGTTGGCCATGGAGCGCAGATCGTCATCTTCGATCTTGGCCCCGCGGTTTAACATCTTCAGAAAAAAATCCGCACAAACCTGGATGACATTCAATGGCTGGTTGATCTCATGGGCCATGCCGGCTGCCATTACCCCTAATGTGGTCATTTTGCCGGCCTGGATCAGCTGGGTTTCTTTCTCCACCACTTCGGTCATGTCGGTGGTGGTGGCGATAATGACGTGACCGGCGCCGTATCTGGCCAGGCTGACATTGACATTCACAAAAAACGGCTTGCCGCCCTTGCGATGGTGCCTTTTTTTCGTGAACAGCAGAGATCGGTCTTCGGTCAGGTCCTTCAGGCCCGCGGTCAATTCTTCATCGCTTTCATCCCCCAGCTGCAAAAACGTCAATTGTCTCAATTCCTTGCGTGAATACCCGTAGTCGTCCTTGGCCCGTTGATTCATATCCAGAATTTTAAAGGTTTTGCTGTCGAGAATAAAAATCGGATGGGGATCGCTGTTAAACAGGGTGCGGTACTTTTCTTCGGATTTAATATACTGCTCCTGCAGCATGGCATTTTCGATGGCCACACCGATGCGATTGGCGATCAGTTCCAGAACGTCTTTTTGTCGAACGCTGAAAAAAGTCGGCGTTTTGCTGCCGATCCGGATCACGCCGAGGGTTTTCTTTTTCTCGGTGATGATGGGAACGTAAGCCAGGGATACGATCTTCTCTTCTCCCAGCAGATTGATTTCATCCGGACCGCCTTCGGGTAAGTTCTCATAGACCGTGAATTCGCCGGTTTGGGCAACCCGGTGGATGATACTTTTTTCGTCCAGAACGCGGACCTTTTTACAGGCATTATCCGACAGCCCCTGGCTGTGGCGCAAGGTATACTGGCCCTTTTCGTCCCGCATGTAGATACAGATACCGTCGGCAGATAAAAAATTGAGCAGTTCCCGCACCGCCTGATTGATTCTTGGTTCCAGGTCCGCCGATGCATTCAGCGCGCTGTAAATGGTGCACAGGGTGCTCAGCTCTCTGGTGTGTAGCTCCCGTTCTTCTTCGGCTTTTTTATCTTCGGTTTTATCCCAGAGGGTTTCGATAGCGCCTACGATGGTGCCATCATGTCCTTTGATAGGTGCGGCGGTGAACCAGCACCATTTCCCGTTTTCACCCAAACGCGGGAAAAAAACTTCAGCCTCGTAGGCCTCTTCGATCAGTACCGACTTGCGCCATTTTTCACCGTATAATTTTTTGATTTCATCTTTGCCGATCTGGTCCAGGATGACGTCGGCCATGGTGGGGCGCTCTTCTCCCCAGAAGGGCGTTGATTGCCGGGTGGTGCCCACCATGGTTCCGGCCTTTTCACCGGTGAGATTTTCCATGGCCTTATTCCAGTGGGTGACCACGTGATCTTTGTTGATTACAAAAGTCGGTATGGTGCTGCCTTCGATGATCTGTGACAGGGCTTCTTCACTCTCGATCAGTTCCCGCTCGATTTCCACGTAGCGGTTGCTTCTTTCGGTTATCACTTCACCCAGACGGTCGGCAAATTGTTCAAACAGGTTGTCGATATTTTCGACACCATAATGGTGTTGACGCAAGGCTTTAAAGGCTTTTCGTTTTGCCTGCTCCACCTGAAGCGAGGTCCATATCGTCCTCGAATCCACATGGTCGATTATTTGGATGCCATCGGGTTTGGTCTGGTTCAACACGCCGGCCAGCCCGGCATCGCCGGTGATTTCCATTATCAATTGCAAATTTTTCAATTGGTAAAGATCTTTAAAATTCCTGGTGGTGAATATCCCCATCTGAGCGGCATATATCAATCCCTCCGCCCGGTCATTGACATCCGCGACACCCAGGATGGATAAACCTTGATCCTTAAAATCGTCGCCGGAGAGCAGCTCAATAAGGTTTTTGCAGAATCTACCGCCGCCGACGATAGCAATGTTGGATTTTAGCAGTTCGCTAATAACCATAACCGAGCCCCCATGAATGTCGAATGACGAATGACGAATGTCGAATTATTGTATCGCTTCGCTCTGCCCATTGATTGATTATTGCCCATTAAATGCGATTGACTTTTTGCTGCCGCGGTTGTGACCAAAATAAATTAAAAATGATTGGATTCCTTAAATTCGACATTCGTTCTTCCAGCGGTTTACCAAAAGAAAACCGCTGTAATCACCACAAAGGTCGGGATTAAATAGATCAGTGAATATTTCAATATATAGCCGAAGAAGCTGGGCATTGGCGTTCCGGCTTCTTCCGAAATGGACCGGACCATAAAGTTCGGTGCATTGCCGATGTAGCTGCAGGCCCCGAAAAACACCGCGCCCGCCGAGATGGCCTTCAGGTAGACGGCATTTTCCGTCATCAGCAACGGTACCGAGCTGGCCTCGGGCATGCCGGCATAAAAGCCGCCCAGGGCCGTGTTAAAAAAGGTCAGGTAAGTGGGCGCATTGTCGAGAAAGGCCGAGAGGCCGCCGGTCACCCAGAAGTAATGGGCCGGCTGGGTGACACCGTTGACCAGAAATGCCAGGGCGCCATCGGGACCCGCCTTCAAGATGAGCAAACAGGGGATCATGGTGATGAAGATGCCGATAAAAAGATAGGCCACCTCTATGATGGGAAACCATGTAAAATCATTGTCCTCGCGCAGACTAACGGAGGTGGTCACCAGTGACAGAGCCCCCATCATGATCAGCAGCCCGTCGCGCACCCAGTCCTGCACCGCCCGGTGCACCCCGAATGTGTTCAACTCGCCCCATTCCACCATGCCGCTCATCAAGACGGAACCGACGATACCCGCCAGAAAGATAAAATTGTGCAAACCCTCCAGCTTTAAAGGCTGTTTGACGCCGTCCTCTTCAGGGGCTGTCACGCCCTCTTTGCGGTAATAATAGGTGTCCAAGAGAAAGTAGATGACCAGCAGGATAACGGCAACCGTCGCCATGTGGGGCAGAATCTTGAAGGTCCAGAAGAAAGATACCCCGTGCAAAAACCCTAAAAATAGCGGCGGATCACCCAGGGGGGTCAGCGATCCACCGACGTTGGCAACCAGAAATATGAAAAAGACCACCATAAAGGTTCTGTTCTTGCGATAATTGTTGGCGCGCAAAAAGGGGCGGATCAACAGCATGGCCGCCCCGGTGGTGCCCATCCAGGAAGCCAGAATGGTGCCGATGATGAGCATGACAACATTGACGACAGGCGTCCCCCTCAGGGTACCGCGCAGCAAAATGCCTCCGGAAACCGTGTACAGTGACCATAACAGGATAATAAAAGGCACATAATCTGCCAGAATGATATGAAGAATTTCATAAAGGGCGTCGCCCTTGAAAGCGATCAAAAAGGGTATGGCCAGAGTGGCGGCCCAGAAACCGGAAATTTTACCGAAATTGTGATGCCAGAAATCGGGCATCAGCAGCGGCCAGAGAGCGATGGACAGCAGCATACAGGCAAACGGAATGCAGCTCCACAGGGGCAGCGCCGGACCGAGATTCGGATGCCCCTGGCCGGATCCGGCATGGTCCGCCTCCCCGCTTTCGTTCCCGTGGGCGGCTGAATTGGCAGCGGCAGTGTCGGATGCCTGACCCGCAGATGCCAGGTGAAGGGTTGGCTGGTGGGTGGTCGTCTTGTCCGAGGCGGAAACCGTTACAGAAGATACCATCATTACCACCGCTAAAATCGTCACTCCGATTCCCAGACGTTTCATAGATGCGCTTCCTCCGCTTCTGATGACATTATCGATTGGTCTATTATCGCGATCCGATCTCCCGGGCTCAAACGACCGCTGGTTGATGCAAAATTATGCGTGGGGCACCTGTTTTTCGGATGCGCTTCGCACGTTACCAGAGATAAGCGCCCTTTTAAAGCAATTTTTTCATCCTTGGAGAACCGTCACCGGGTGCGCCGTCCATTGCCGTCAGGT
>JAFDCJ010000038.1 GCA_019312835.1 Deltaproteobacteria bacterium | reverse complement strand
CTGGCAACCGAAAACTGCTTTGAACCTATACCGCGCCTTTCTGAACGCTTGACGAGGAAAAACACCGCTAGCAGATCATTCAAGCGATGTTATTTGAAAAAATCCCCTCATTGAGTTTGAGTTGAATGACTTCGACCGGTTGCCCCGACATCTCTGAAAGTACCTGAACCTTCATGTTTTTTTGCTGGTACCTGACCAATAGTTGCAGACCATCGCCTCGCTGATGTTGTTTAAATCCAAAACCTTTGCGATGGCCCGTTCGCTGGTTGTCAGCAAGTGCCAGTCCGGAAATAATGATACCCGCTACCAGAACGCAACTGACGATGATGTGTTTCTTTTTCATGATAACCTCCTGGAAATGTGTTTTTACATATGGTGCCATTTAAGTGAATGCTCTGTGACGCTGCATCTAAGTTAACAGTTAATTGTGGAGGAAGTATGAAGAAAAAGTGTAGAGATTATAGAGATTGTGCTGATAAGCATTTTTATGCTGACCGCCCATGTTCCCAATGAACTTCCCAGCCGCCCCGGGCATCGGGATCTCCGCTTCGCTGCGACAGGCAGCGGGGTGCCCATCGGAATATTTATAATCGTTCCAACTGGCAGGGAGTTAAACCCTCGTCCGCCTGCACTGGATTAAAAATCTGGAAGCTATCTCTAAAATAAATTATAGAAATCAATTGTGGAGAAAATGTGAAGAACTGATGTAAAGGTTGTGAAGCCTGCGGTATAAAATTGAAATTCATTTCAAACTATATTAATAAGATGGTGGGCAATATTACTAACATCATCTGAGAAGCAGATGAGAATAAAACTTTCTTATAAAATTTTTGCAACCCTTACCTTAACGTCGCTTTTGGTCGTGGTCCTTATGGTCGGGCTCATAAGGTATTATGTTGCGCTTAATTTTACAGACTACGTTAACCGAACGCTGTTGGAGAGATACAGCGAGATCGCGGACGCTCTGGCCGCCGAATATCAAACCCACCGAAGCTGGCAGGTGTTCAAGGCATATCCGGGACGCTGGCAGGATATCTTGCGAACCAGCCTGCCGCACAGGGATTTCGATTCCGGCTATCGCCCTGCGCAACCTCCGGATTCAGAAAAAAAGGGATTCAGCGGCCGTGCGCAAGACAGACCGTCACCGGGGGCATCCAGGCGTATTCAGCGATTGGCCCGCAGGCTGGCGCTTTTTGACGCCGATAAGCAGATAATTGCCGGCGGGCGCACCAGAGTTGAATATGCAGGCTATACCCTGCAGGCCATTGTTGTCGATGGTCAAACCGTCGGCTGGTTGGGCCTGTACAAAAAAGAGCAACTGGCCGACCCCCTGGTGGTTGGATTCTTAACCCAGCAATCCCAGATGCTGTATATCATTGGCATCGGTATTCTGCTGCTGGCCGCTTTGGTGGCGTTTCTTCTATCCAGGCACCTTTTGGCGCCTGTCGAAAAGCTCACGGCC
The DNA here is from genome assembly GCA_019312835.1 of Deltaproteobacteria bacterium. GTDB lineage: Bacteria > Desulfobacterota > Desulfobacteria > Desulfobacterales > JAFDCJ01 > JAFDCJ01. The sequence continues at coordinate 3,691 of JAFDCJ010000038.1, read as the reverse complement.
GGAACCCAGGCGTTAATGTCACGGCGGTTTGATACTCGCATCGAGGTTGAGTCCAAGGATGAACTGGGTCAGCTGGCCGCTGATTTTAATACCATGGCGCAAACGCTGGAAAGTTATGAGCAAATGCGCCAGCAGTGGATTTCCGATATTGCCCATGAGCTCAGGACGCCCCTGTCGATTCTGCGGGGCGAGATCGAGGCCCTGCAAGACGGGGTCAGGGAGATCAACCGCAATACCCTGAATTCACTCTATACGGAAGCCAAGCACCTCAGTAAAATCGTAAACGATCTTCACGAACTGTCGCTGGCCGATACCGGCGTGCTCTCAATTAAAAAAGTCCCTGTTGATCCTGCCGCGATTTTAAGTGAGACCCTCGGCCATTTCGCACAGAGCTTCGCGGAAAATCATATTACGATTGAAAATAACCTGGGAAACCACCCTCCGATCACCATCCTCGGTGATGCCGACCGCCTGCGGCAGCTCTTTTCCAATCTGGTGGAAAATGCCCTGCGTTATGCGGATGCGCCCGGCGTCTTGACGATCGAACAGGCACGCACCGCAGACCGCTTGTTACTGTCTTTCGAGGATTCCGGACCCGGTGTCCCGGAAGACGCTCTGGCCCACCTGTTTGACCGACTGTACCGGGTAGACCGGTCGAGAACCCGCACCCATGGCGGCAGTGGCCTGGGACTGAGTATTTGCAAGAGCTTCGTAAACGCCCTCGGCGGAGAAATTCGAGCTGCCAACGGGAATTTGGGTGGGCTTCGAATCGAGGTGGATTTTCCACTGACAGGATAAAAAGATAAGACCCATGATGAGCAGACATATTCTTATTGTCGAAGACGAAAAGAAAATTGCGGACTTACTTTGTGACTATCTGAAAGCGGCCGGGTTTCGGACATCTACCCAGAACAACGGTGAACGCGTTATTGCTCAGATCAAAAAAGATCCGTCGGATTTGATTTTACTGGATATCATGCTGCCGGGAAAGGATGGGATGGAATTATGCCGGGAAATCCGGCAGTTTTCCAATATTCCCATCATCATGATCACCGCCCGGGTGGAAGAAATCGACCGACTGCTGGGTCTGGAACTGGGTGCCGACGATTATATCTGCAAACCTTTTAGCCCCCGGGAAGTGGTTGCCCTGGTCAAAGCGATTTTCAGGAGACTGAATGCCGAACCCCTGACGCACAATTTGGTTAGCGGTCCGATTTCACTGGATTATAAAACCCATCAGGTGATGATCGATAAACAGGTATTAAACCTGACGCCCAATGAGTTTGGGCTGTTAAAGATCCTGATGAGCCAGCCCAATCGTGTATTTTCCAGAAGTGAGCTAATCAACAGGGTTCAGGGATATGACTTTGAAGGCTATGATCGCACCATTGACACCCACATAAAAAATCTGCGCAAAAAGATTGCTCAGAAGCTTCCCGGTCAGGAAATCATCAGCACGGTTTACGGCGTCGGATACAAATTCAGCGCTTTGGCCGATTAATCAAAAGGGGAACTAAGCGGTGACATATTTTCTGAGATACCCTATAAGTTTAAAAACGTGTCAATCCGACAGTGGACATCAGAAATTAAAAAGCTTAAATCACATTTTTACTCAACGTCAACGGGAAGGTTAGTTTGCAATGAAATCGGGCGGTCCTAAAATTTTTATTCTGATAGTTTTTATTTTTGGAGCTATGGCGGGACTGAGCTGGCTAATTTACGGTCAATACCAGGAGAGGGCCGCCACCGGTAAAAGCGGTAGGGCTTTTCGACCGGTGCCGGTAGAAGTGGCTCAGATTCTGCGCGGGCCGATCGCGCTGCAGCGGACATTTAGCGGAGAGTTGGAAGCTCTGGCTGAGTTTGTTGTCGCGCCGAAGGTCAACGGCCGCGTACAGAATGTAATCGTGAATATCGCCGATACGGTAAAGCGGGGCCAGGTCGTGGCCGAGCTGGACGATGACGAATATGTCCAGGCTGTGGCCCAGGCCCAGGCCGATCTGGAAGTGGCCAAGGCCAAGCTGTCCGAGGCAGAAAGCGCCCTGGATATTGCCAATCGAGAGTTTAAACGCACCGAGTCACTTTTAAAGCGCGGGATCGCATCAGATTCGGAATTCGATGTCGTCAGCCAGGATCAAATGGCCAAGCAGGCTCAACTTAAAGTCGCTGCAGCCCAGGTCTCCAAGGCCGAATCATCGCTGGAAACCGCCAATATCCGACTGGGCTACACCAAGGTGACAGCGGGCTGGACCGGCGGCAACGAACTTCGCGTCGTGGCCGAGCGCTACGTGGACGGAGGCCAGACCGTAGCTGCCAATGCGCCGCTGCTTTTAATCGTCGAGCTAGATCCCATCGTCGGGGTGGTTTTCGTCACCGAGCAAGACTACGCTCGCCTGAAGCCCGGACAGCGTCTTTGGCTAAAGACGGACGCCTATCCGGACGAACAGTATGCGGGCCGAATAGAACGCATTGCACCCGTTTTTCGCAAATCCACCCGGCAGGCGCGAATCGAAATGACCATCGACAATCCTCAGCATCGGCTCAAACCCGGCATGTTCATCAGGGCCACAGTGGTATTGGCTCAGGTGCCGGAAGCCATCATCGTCCCGGAGCAGGCATTGACCATCCGTGATGATCGCAGCGGTGTATTCCTCGTCAGCGAGGATGGAAAATCGGTTGTCTGGCGCGCGGTAAAGGTAGGCATCCGCCAGGGCGGCGTGATGCAGGTGGAAGGTGAGGGGTTGTCCGGTCGGGTCGTAATCCTGGGGCAACAACTGGTGAAGCACGGCTCGGCAATCACGATTCCTGCCGAGCAGGACAAAACCGTTGCGGGGGGCGAAAGGTCTGACTCCCAATGAATCTGCCAAGTTTCAGCGTCAAACGCCCGATTTTCACGACAATGGTGACCCTGATCTTGGTCATCCTCGGGGCTGTGTCCCTGAGTAGGCTGCAGATCGACATGCTGCCCGACATCGAACTGCCGACTCTGAGCATCACGACGGTTTACGAGGGTGCCAGTCCCGAGGTAATAGAGCGGATGGTGACTCAGATTATTGAAGAGATTGTTGCCACCGTGCCCGGCGTGGAGGAAATCACATCGACATCGTCCGAGGGCCGCAGCAGGTTACGCGTCAGTTTCGTGTGGGGTACGGAGATCGACACTGCCGCCATTGACGTTCAGAGCAAAATCGAAGACGAAATCAACGAGCTGCCGGATGATGTCGTCAGGCCCAGCATCCGAAAATTCGACATCGCCAGTTTTCCGATAGTCTTATTGGGAATTTCCAGCGAACTCGATCCCGTGGAACTCACGGAACTGATTGAAGTTCAGATCCGTTACCGCTTTGCCCGCATTCCGGGTGTAGCGCAGGTTGACGTTTTTGGCGGCTTCAACCGCGAGGTCCGGATCGAACTGGATCCTGACCGGATCAAGGCTGCAGGTCTGCCGATGGATCGGGTACTCACGGCCATTCGCGACGCGAATCTCGATCTTCCGGCGGGCAAGATCGAACAGGGACGCTATGAGGTCATCCTGCGCGCACCGGCCGAGTTCATCAACTTCGATCAGATTCGAGACACGGTCATCGACCAGCATGATGGTGCTTCGATAACGATAGGGCAAATCGCTGAGGTCAAAGACACCTATGAGAAGCCAACCCGCATCGTACGTGTCAATGGCGGACGCGGACTGCGG
>JAFDCJ010000037.1 GCA_019312835.1 Deltaproteobacteria bacterium | reverse complement strand
TTTCATTCATACTGGCCGGCCCTGGGGATCGATCGTGAGGTTTTTTTGAAGCTCGGATTTCACCCCGAAAAACCGGATGCCGGTTTTAATATGACGGCGCTGGCACTCAGGCTCGCCAGATACCGCAACGGGGTCAGCAAAAAGCACGGCGAAGTATCGCGCCGGATGTGGCAAAGTCTCTGGACGGAGTTTCCCGAAGACGAAAGCACTGTTGATCATATCACCAATGGCGTCCACGTTCCGACCTGGATCGAGCCAAAATTGCAGCTTCTGTTTAACAAATACCTGGGACCCGAATGGCTGGCAGAACATGACAATCCCCTTATCTGGCAATCGATCGAAAAGATACCGGATGAGGAAATCTGGAAAACTCATTACTGGCTGAAAATAAAGCTGATCGATGCCATCCGGGAAAGATCCCGCCTGCGCTGGGCCAGGGACCGGGCAAATCCGTCTGTTGCTTTAGCCGGTGGGGCCTTGTTGGATCCCTCAGTACTGACCCTTGGATTTGCGCGTCGCTTTGCGACCTACAAACTGGCAGAGTTGATTTTTTATGATTTCGAAAGGCTCAAAATGCTTTTGAATGATCGCTGGCGCCCGCTTCAAATTATATTTGCGGGCAAAGCGCACCCGGCCGACGACCCGGGCAAGCGCATTCTGCAGCGCATCTTTAATCTCAGCCGGGACCCGGCTATGGGCGGACGCATTGCTTTTGTGGAAGACTACGGCGAGCAGCTGGCGCAATACCTGGTACACGGAGTGGATTTATGGCTGAACACCCCTCTTCCGCCAATGGAGGCCAGCGGGACGAGCGGCATGAAGGCAGCGCTGAACGGGGTGCCGCAGCTCAGCATCATGGACGGCTGGTGGATGGAAGGTTACAACGGGAAAAACGGCTGGGCCATCGATCATCAATTCTCCGATGACACTCGAGATCAGGCTGATGCAGGCGAAATATACAGAATTTTAGAGAAAGAAATTATTCCCCTGTATTACGACGTTTCAGAAGAGGGCGTGCCTAACGGCTGGGTGAAGGTAATGAAGGAATCCATAAAAAGCAACGCCGCCAAATTTTCAGCCCGCCGCATGGTCAAGGAATATGTCGAAACATTCTACGCAAGAGGGCGAAACAGTTTATAAACCGACAATTCTGCCGGAAGCATTTTTTAATCAAGGCGCTGCCTGCATCATGAACGCCACGTTGAATGATACGGATCAGGCGCTTTTTACAGTCGGTCGATAAATCACCATGGGTTGAAGCCGTCCTTCAGCCACATCCGCATTGATGACATATTCGTGTACGTCTTTCATTGAAGGCAATTCAAACATAATATCCAGCAGGCATGCTTCCAGAATTGCCCGCAAACCTCTGGCTCCTGACTTGCGCCGGACGGCTTCGGCGGCAATCGCCTTGATTGCGTCCTCGGTAAATCTTAAGCCGACCCCTTCGATTTCAAAAAGTTTCTGATATTGCCTGATCAACGCGTTTTTCGGCTCTTGCAATATCCGAGTCAAGGCCGCTTCGTTTAATTCATGAAGCGGTGCGATCACCGGCAGGCGGCCCAAAAACTCCGGGATAAAGCCGTATTGCAGCAGGTCTTCTGTTTGGACCTTCATTAGGATGTCGCCGGGGTTTCCTCCTGTATTGTGACCAACGTCGGCGCCAAAGCCCATAACCTTGGAACCCGTGCGGCGTTGAATAATTTTCTCCAGGCCGGTGAATGTGCCGCCACAAATAAATAGAATGTGGGTGGTATCAACCTTTATAAAGTCCTGTTGAGGATGTTTGCGGCCACCCCTGGGAGGTACGCTGGTAACCGTACCTTCCAGAATTTTTAAAAGCGCCTGCTGAACGCCTTCGCCCGATACATCCCGACTGTCTGAGGAGGCGCCTGTTCTCCTGGCAATTTTGTCAATTTCATCTATGTAGACAATACCGCGTTGGGTCCTTTCAATGTTGTAGTCAGCGTTTTGCAGCAAATAAAGAATGATATTTTCAACGTCTTCACCGACGTAGCCGGCCTGTGTTAACGGGGTTGCATCTGCGATCGTAAAAGGCACATCAAGAAACCGGGCCAGGGTCTGGGCCATCAGCGTTTTACCGCTGCCGGTGGGGCCGATTAACAGAATATTGCTTTTGTTTAGCATCACATCGTTATTGTTGAGTCCGATGCACAATCGTTTGTAATGATTGTAGACAGCGACGGAAAGAATTTTTTTAGCGAATTCCTGCTCGATGACGTAGGCATCCATTTTTTCCTTTATCTGTCGGGGTGTAAATTTCTTATATTGCTTTACAGGGTGTTTGATGTCCTGTTCTTGAAGAATTTGGCTGCTCAGGCGGATGCATTCGTCACAGATATAGACAGCAGGTCCCGCAATCAATTTTTTAACCACGGATTCATTTTTTCCGCAAAATGAACAGAATAATTCGTTTCGATCATTAATATTGTTTGTCATTCCATGATGCTTTCTGTTTCAATTGATACACATTATTTTTTTTAAAACTAATTGCCAGCCTGCAGGTGAAAACTCTGTTAAACTGGCTGCCTTTCCCACATCTCTGGCCAGATCTGCCGGCAGGGAGTTCGCGATACCACCGTCAACCAACAGATGGCCGTCACAGGCTAAGGGCGGCATAAAACCGGGCACCGCACAACTTGCCATCACTGCCTCAATCAGGCCGCCCTGCTTCAGGAAAATTTGTTCACCGGTATAAAGATCAACTGCCGAAACGGCAAACGGAATGGTTGTTTGCTCGATGTTAATATCCGATACAAAGGCCTCAACGGTATCTCTCATATCTTCCACAGACAACAGCGCATTTTTAAACATGGCCAGGCTGAGAAAAACCTCTTTTTGCGCGAAGCGATAAATGCGATTGAACCATTCATTTTTGGTGCCTTCATCCCATTGCATTCTGCCGAGCAATTTCAAACCCTTTGCACAATCACCACTTGACCCAATGACTTCCAGGATCCTCTGTTTTAATGCCCCGGCATCGGGGTTGGTAGCATAGGCGGCGCCGACCAGGGCCCCTATGCTGGTGCCCACGATCATATCAATAGCAATATTATTACGTTCAAGCATGTTGAGAACACCAATGTGGGCCAGTCCCCGTGCACCCCCACCCCCCAGGACCAATCCCAGTTGGAAGCGTTTGCCCATTGATTTCAATATCTCCTCTAAAGACAAATACAAACAAGAAATACGGTCCCCCCGATTTGCCCGCGCCCCTTTCCTCACTATATCAAAAAGAGAGCGTTTTAACATTTGCCGGCGAATGGTATGAGCCGTATATAAGTAGGTGCAATGCATGTGCCATTTTGGTAACTTTTTGATATCAAATTAATTATGCATTTTTATGAACCTCAGATCGGAACCCGCAATTCAGGTACTGGAAAGAAACCGGAATCGGTAATTCTCGTCTGCCAGGGTTAATCGTTTTATGTCTTTCCCCATAAATATTTCCAATAAGCAGATTCCCGCCGATGGAATCGATTTGCTGTTAAATTTCAGATTTTTTAAGTCTCATGGGTCTATTTAGATCCTATTTTTCCATCAGGTGATAAAACTGGCATGTCAATTGCCTATAGGATTATCACTCTGGCCCTATTTTGAAACTTAAATATAACGGAGAATAGGAA
>JAFDCJ010000036.1 GCA_019312835.1 Deltaproteobacteria bacterium | reverse complement strand
CGATCCCCTGCATTTTATATCTCTTTTTCAGGATTTGACCGAAAAAAGAATGACTGAAAAAGAAAATGTAAAACTGGAAGCCTGTCTGCAACAGGCCCAGAAAATGGAAGCCATTGGCACCCTGGCTGGCGGTATTGCGCACGATTTCAACAACATCCTTTCCGGCATAATGGGGTACGCTCAGTTGGGCATGATGGAAAGCGATCCAGAAAGCGAGACTTACAGGTGGCTCCAGGGGGTTCTGGAGGCAGGGGATCGGGCATCGGAACTGGTCAGACAGATTCTGACTTTCAGCCGGCAGGGCGAACAGGAAAAATCGCCGATCCAAATCCATTTAATCGTTAAGGAAGCGCTCAAGCTGCTGCGGGCCACCCTGCCGTTGAATATCGAGATTAATGAAAAGATTTCCACTGAATCCGCCGTTGTCCTGGCTGACGCGACTCAAATCCATCAGCTCGTTATGAACTTGTGCACCAACGCCTACCATTCGATGCTCGAAAAGGGCGGAACCCTGGAAGTGATGCTGGAAACCCAGCAGATCAGCACGGATGCCGGAACGGAGCATTTTGATCTCAAGCCGGGTTCCTACCTCAAGCTGACCATATCCGATACGGGGTGCGGCATGGATGACGCCACCCTTAAAAAGATTTTTGATCCCTATTTTACCACCAAGGCACCGGACAAGGGCACCGGTTTGGGGCTTTCGGTTGTCCACGGTATCGTCGAATCCCATGGCGGGGCCATTACGGTTAACAGCAGGCCCGGGCGGGGAACCCAGTTTGAAGTGTTCTTCCCCCAAATGACCATCGCCAAAAAAGCAGCCCATGCGGGTGCTGATACCATTCCCACCGGCTCGGAGCGGATCCTTCTGGTTGACGATGAGGTCCCCGTGGTTGAAACGGGCAAATCCATCCTTGAAAAGCTGGGCTACCAGGTTACCGGATACACGAATCCCCAGAAAGCATTTGAGGATTTCGCAGCCCACCGCGACGAATTTGACCTGGTAATCACCGATATGTCCATGCCCTTTTTGACCGGGGAAGAATTGTCGAAACGGCTGATAAGACTTCGACCGGATATTCCGATTTTGCTGTGCACCGGATACAGCGATCAAATTGATGCCGCCAACGCGTATGCACTGGGGATCAAAAAGTTTCTAATAAAGCCGCTGGAGATGGCCAAACTGGCAAGGACGATCCGGGAAGTACTGGATGAAACTGCCAAGTCACTGCCCAATTAAACCACAACGCATATTCGCTATGCATACCGAACACCGTCACACTTTAAAAAAACTGTCATTTGTCTCTTTGGATCTGATGGTTATATTTTTCCTATCGAAGTTAATCTGAAAGATTCACACAGATAACTAAAGAATTGTCACCAACCACTATCTGCAGGTCTGAAGGATTGGAGGATCTTTGTGAAAGTATTTTTCGGGGCTGCCATTCAGGGCGCCAGCAACCGGGAGGAGCGGGCTGCGGTGCACCGTTTGATCATCGATGCGCTTAAATCCAACGGATGTGAGGTGATCAGCGAGCACACCACCGGAAAGGATTATGATGCCACCGTTGGGCTGCTTCAGGGCAAACTTGGTCCCCTGCCGCCCAAAGGTATGGAGCGAACCATTTTGATCCGAAACAAAATGATCGAATTTATCGAAGGTGACATCGATGCCGCCTTTTTTGAAGTTTCAACCCCCAGCCTGGGCACCGGAATTGAGTTTGCCCACGCCTATTTGCGCCCGCGGCTCGGCTTGCCGGAGATCCCGGTCGTCGCCCTCTATCAGAATGGTCACTGGCCCAACGATTTGTCGACCATGATTAAAGGCATTACCGGGGATGTGGCTTCGTGTTTCAGGCTCCATCGTTATGATGACCCCCGGTTGGCCCAAGATTTCATAAAAGAAATTGTCGAGGATATAAGGGCTGCCTGAGCAGTTAATTAGCTGAGTAGTTAAGTAGAAAATTAGTTAAATAGTTGACTGGTTGATTCGCTGATAAGTAAATATGGATAGGCGCATTTCATATCTAAGGGGATAAACTTATGAAACATATAACAGGCAACACACTAAAAACTATTTCGACCTTAGTGATTTTGTTTCTTATGATAATCTCAAGTGGCGTCACTTCGATCGAGGCCGCAGATTCCAAAGCGACCTTTACTGTTCAATGATACGATGTCGGTCAAGATGCTCTGGAAGGGCTGAGCGGCGTCGAAAAGGTCGAAAAAGGCTGGCGGGGGTCCAGCGAGATCAACACGGTTTATTATGATTCGAGCTTGATCACCATCAACGAAATGGAAGCCGCCTTAAAGAAGGCCGGCACATATGTGGGTACGGTCGAAGAATGAGGATTTCAGCTAGGGCATTTTCCAGGATGGTTTTCTTGCGTGTTGCCGGGCTTTGTAGAGCTTCTCGGTGAAGCCACCCTGGTCAAGGAATCGTTTTTCCAGCTGCCGCAGCTGCCGATCCAGCAGATAATTGCTCTGGTGAATCAGGCATATCAATGCATTTGCGGCTACTTCTGCTGCACTGCTTTCAATATAGGTCTTATAGGTCCTATAGGACCTATCGCTCGCGTACGCGAGCTTTCTGACCTTCTGAGCTTCAGGATGATCCTTCTCCCAGAGCGGCAGATCACGTTGCCGCAAGAAATCCTGATAGTCGAGCAGCAGTTCTTCCAGGCTGGCACGCGCGATGCCCACCAGTTTCAATTCGATCTTCTTGGATGTACCGGAGGCGACACTACCCTCGGCAATGTTCTGTCTGCCGCTGCGAGCCGCCTGCACCATCTGGTCATGGGTCCGGGAGCGCCGGCTGATCCAGCGGTCACAGAATGCCACCGTGGCGTCAAAGACGATTTCGGCCATTTGATAGGACTTCAGGCTGTGAAACCCGCCGTGAGAATCGATGAAACCGTCAGGTTTTTTCATATTAAAAGCCCCCTTTCTGCTCGAGTGTTCTTGTTAAAAAAGGATTGCCTAACCGGATAAATAGGTATTGCAGGGACTCGCTACTTCGCTCACCACCCATCTGATCCGGTCGGCAATGCGTTTGCCGATGCCCTCCACTGATTGCAGTTCAGTGCTACTGGCCGTGATGACCGTTTCAACACTGCCAAAACGATCCAGAAGTCGACCGGCCCTTTCCGGGCCAATTCCCGGCAATCCTTGTAGGATGTAAAGCTGTCGTTTGCGGTTGCCCTTCGGACAATCGCCGTGCCGTTGCATGCCGCGTCTGGTTATGGAGTTCAGTTGGCGGCCGATATATACGATAAGCCTGGCGGTCTCAGAAGGATCTTTGGACCGCAAGACCGGTATGCCCAGGATTAACGAAACGTTGATAAGCGCTCCCTGCACGGACGCTCTTGTAATTCTTATATCGGCTGCACCAGTAGCCGTCCCCTCAAGGATCAACACGCCCTGATAGGTCGAATTTGCCAGGCGAATCATTTGTCTAAAGAGCCTGCCGTCGACGATGGAGATGACAAGATCTTTTAGAGTCTTACGTTCGATGATCACCCGTTTGCCAATCTGATAATCACCTATGGACAGCCGCCGAATATCTATGGCCACATTTTCAATCTTAAATAGAGACTTTATGACTTCACTTTTTTGTTCGCGGTCGTCGGCAGTGATATGGATCATCTCTTTTCCCTTACAGCTGTCATATAGCAATAGATCATCCATGTCCTTAAAATCCATAAAATTGCAAAATTTTGGAACAATTGTAAATATTGGTAGATTACATGGAGATTTAACCATTGAAACCGAAAGCTTGGAAGCGGGTTCCCACTCCGTTTCAAGGGTTGCCAATCAGGTTGATCAGCAGGGCGAGTTATTCATTTTTATATGTTGTCGTTGTTTCGGTGTCAAGCAGATTGTATTGCTGAACAAAATGAAATAAATTAGAAGATGCAACTTTGGCTGGAGAACTTCAGTATAAGTTCTATAGGAGAATAGGTCTTATAGGTCCTATAGGACCTACTTTACTGCTTTTATGAGCTATCGGCTGCGCCTCATTGCGCTTTGTTCCCCCTATCTGCAGCCTGTTCCTTTTTTCAGGCTTTTCATCACCTTTCTATCGTCTTGATGCTTTCATTGCGGTAGAATGGTGTCATCTTGAAAACTGTCACTGCTGCCGCTCTGCAGTTCTGTCGTTCTAAATTATAGGTCCTATAAGACCTAT
>JAFDCJ010000035.1 GCA_019312835.1 Deltaproteobacteria bacterium | reverse complement strand
GGGATCCGCACTTTAGCAAAGAAGGTGTCACCAATTGCATGACCTTCATATCCGGCCCCAGTAAGACTGCCGATATCGAAGCCACCATGGTTCACGGTGCACATGGCCCCCGGGAGGTCCATATTTTTGTAATAACCGCCGAATCCTGAAATTCAGCTTAAACCATCATGCCATTTTAATTCGTGCCCGCCGATAATTACACATTATTCGTTCAAGCTTTTTTAAAAAAATCCTCGTCCTTGATCTAAGTCAAACCGCCTATCACTATGGGGTGCTATTTAAACCACCAGCAAAACCAAAGATAGGCTCCGGTTTAAAACCCTGCGTGTGGTTAATTTCACGATTTACTACCTAAGCCGCTTTGATGGGTCATCTGCGATCAAATGATGCGGCACCGTAACACATCACGGCGAGCGGCTTTAAGATAAAGATTTTAGTGGCTGTCTGAGAAATGTTTCGCTGTCGAAATGATTTGTCTACAACCATTTATACCACATTCCATAATTGGTGATGTCAATATGGAAAGCGGCAAAGCGTGAATCTGAGGGGTGCGTGAATTTTTCAAACCACTGTTAACGTCAAAAGGGGGGGTACATATGTCAATTAAAACCTTGAAATGGGCAGCAATTCTTTGTTTTACCGTTGGAATGGCCGTGCTGCTCGGAGGCGGCGTCGCCATGAAAAAGGATCTGCCGCCGTATCCCGGCAAAGTTGTCGATTCCGGCGGCACTGTGCTTTTTGAGAAAGCGGATATCATCGCCGGGCAGGACGTCTATCAGCGTTTCGGCCTGATGGATCACGGGGCGGTCTGGGGACACGGCTCCCAGCGGGGCCCTGAGTTTTCGGCCAGCTCGCTGAACATCATTGCCGAAGCCGTCGGCGATTACTTCGCCATGGCCGACTACGGCAAACCCTATGCCCAGCTGGATGAAATGCAAAAAGGCATCATCGATGTAAAAACAAAGGCCGAAATCAAACCCAACCGCTATGATGCCGGAAGCGATACGCTCAAACTCACCGACGCTCAAATTAAAGGCCTCGGGCGTGTGGCGCAGCACTGGGAAAAAACCTTCAAGGACGGTGAAATTCGCTACGGCTTTCTTCCCAACACGGTTCCGGAGCAGGAGCAGCGTCTTCAGATAGCACGCTTTTTCTTCTGGACGGCCTGGGTCGCCTCGACCCTTCGTCCTGGAGAAGATTACTCCTATACCAACAACTGGCCCCCGGACACCCGGGTGGGCAACGTCCCTAGTACCGACGCCTTTTTCTATTCGGTCGCCGGTGTGCTGGCCCTGCTGCTGGTTCTGGCGCTTTTTGTTTACTGGATCCATCGCTACGGCCTGTGGTATGGGGAAGCCAAGGGTACGGCCCTGGCCGAAAAGCGGATCGATTCATCTGCAACTGATGGTTTTCTGGATCGCCACCACCTGGCTGGCGTCGGCCATCTATCTGGCACCGATCATCGGCGGCAAGGAGCCCGCCAAGCAGAGGCTTCTGGTTAAGCTGCTGTTCGGGGCCGTCCTGATCGTTGCTGCAGGCAGCCTGACCGGAGAGGTTCTGGGTATCAAAGGCATGCTGGGTGATCTGTGGTTCTGGCTCGGCCATCAGGGCTGGGAATTGAACTGTAATTTGAATTTCAATGTCTAAAAACCAAAAGGCCCGGTTCAAATCGAACCGGGCCTTTTTTTGACAACCACCACAAACGAACAACCGTTTCGTCTGGCAATGCTAGATTCGTCATCAACTCTTATTTCGCAACGCATGCAGGATCAACCATCCGGCCATCCCCAAACAGGCAAGAATCCCTGTCGCTGCAATAATTCCGTCCATTTTTTACCATCCGTCACTTCTAATGAATTCACCAACGCGTATAGACGCGGACACGCTTTCGGAACTCGTTTTTTTCAGAGCCTGTCATGTCATTCGAACGGCGGAACTCAGCTTCCATCATTCTGGATTGATGCCTGCGGTCATGAATAGAATGAGGTAAAATAGGTATAATCTCGGCCGGTTAAGCCGATTTACACGATATGAGATTTGGGACTGATGTATTTCAGGATAAGTTTCTGAAGCAATGAAAATAGCAAGCGCAAATTTGAATTAGAGCGATGAAATTGAGGTCAGCACGCATTGTCATTTTAATCGGGAGTCAAGCTGCAATATGAATGTGAAGAGGAGACCTGTTTTCAGCCCCGAAAAATAAGCAACCCCTTGATGACCATAATGCGGTAGCACGTGTCAGGATTTGATTTGAAGTATTATAAAAATTTAGCGCAATTGACACCTTTCTGCTTCGTGCCTATTCTTTTCGCATACTTAAGCGTAATCACCGCTTCAAAGGAATTTTTCGGGCGCTAACGCCTTATTTACATGCGTTTTTTTGACCTGCGATGTCGTTTTATAGGAATTGTCAAAAAAGCGTTTTGTTATTGGAACGTTTTTTTCCGCAACCCCTCATGCCGCGTTGCCTTGATTCGGAATAAAATTATGAAAAGCGGTATGAAATTACCTTTGCGATTTTTTGAAAAGCGCTTTATTAATCAGTTTATTTATGAATATAAAAAGTGGTGCGCGCTGATTGGCACTCAATTTTCCAAAAATCTTTTCCGGGGGAACTAAAATTGCGTAGCGAAGAAGTGGTAGATCTCAGTTTCGGTGGTCGCAACAGCCGAAAATCTTTGCGAGGGCACTTCTTTCGAATGGCAGGCCCGATCGGTCTGGTGGTTATCATGCTGGCCGCCCTGCTGGCGATTACCGCTTTTTCCTATTACAGCAACAGGCGGGATGCGCTGGCATTGTCGGATGATGTGCTGACGGCTATCGAACGGCGCATCGCCGGAGAGCTGGACGCCTTTTTAAAGCCCGTAGAAGATACGGTTCGGCTGACGGCTAACTTTTTAGAAAATGCATCATTCGATATTCACAATCGGGATCTTTTGGAGCCGCTGGGTTTCAGGGTTCTGAACAATCTTTCTCAGGTGAACAATTTTATCGTTGCGGACACCCGCGGCAATTTTCTAATGATCGCACGCCAGCCGGACGGAACTCTACACACCAAAATCATCGAGCGTACGGCAGGATCCGCAAAGACAACCTGGATCCGCCGGGACAAGGCCGGCAATGTAATTGATGAGGAAACATCCCCTGACGATTCTTATGATCCCCGGAATCGAACCTGGTTCAAAGGGGCGGTAAACAGCCAGGAAATATTCTGGACGGATTTCTATATTTTCTTTTCCAGCCAGACGCATGGCGTAACCGTCTCTCAGCCGATCATGGGGCAAAACGACAATCTCCTGGGTGTATTTGGACTGGATATCGAAGTGAAAGAGATCAGCGCTTTTCTCGAGACCCTGAAAATCGGCATGAGCGGTGAGGCCATCATTATTGATGAAGAAGGTTACATCGTCGCCCATCCGGAGATCGAGAAAATGGTGAAAAGGGAAGGCGAAGTGTTTAAACCCATTCAGGTGGAAGAACTGGGCAATCCGGTTTTGAATCGTGCGTACAATCGCTTCCGGATCGAGGGGCACGGCCATCGGGATTTTGTCGTTGACGGCCGGCGCTATCTCAGTGCCGCGTTTCTGATGCCCCACAAAACCGGACTCGACTTATCGGTATTCGTTTTTGTACCCGAAGAGGATTTTGTCGGCTTTGTCGCACGCAACAACCGCACCATTTTGCTGATGTCCTCCGGCATTGTGATCCTGGCGGCAATTATGGCCGCGCTGCTGATGTTCCAGGCGCTGCGGGCCGAGCGCAGTGCCCAGCAGGTGCTCGAGCGCCAGCATGAGCTCGAGGCCCAGAGCCGGGCCTTCTCCGATCTGTCCTCCAAGGCGGCCCTGTTTGGCGACGAGGATACGGATTCCTATAAACAGTTAACCGAGATTGTCACCGACGCCATCAACTTGAGACGGACCAGTCTGTGGCAATTTGATGATGACGGCCGCGTTTTAAAGTGCGTCGACAGCTATGATCGTGAAAGCAGCGGCCATACCTATGGGACTGTTCTTGAACGGAGCGAATTTGCCTCCCTGTTCGATGTCCTGCAAAACGGCCAAGACATCAGCAGCGAGGATGCGGAAACAGACAGCACCCTGACCGAGCTGTTTCAGGTATACCTGCAGCCGCTGGGCTGCAGATCCCTTTTGGCAGTACCGATTCGCTTTCATGACTGGATGGCGGGGACCCTTTGGTTCGAGCACGAGCGAAAGCGCCAGGGCTGGACGGGCGAAGAAATTTCGTTTGCCCATGCCATTGCCAACATGCTGGCGCTTCGGTTTTCTGCCGATCGAAAATCGTCGCCTGTTCGTGCAGGCCAGATAGATGAAACCGCCGGCGACGGAGATTCTGTGAACTCTAAACCAGCGAGAGCAATTACTACCGGCGACATGGGGCTTGAACCGAATCTTGATAAAACGGACCATATCGCTGAATCGGCAAAGCCGGCTTCGAAAGACGCAACGACCCGATTACCTTCGTTTGCGGATCGTCTGGCAGCCGGCGGTATCGCTGCTAATCAGAGCCCTGCCGACATTTATACGGATACGACTGTCCTGGCCTTGCGATTTACCGATCCCATATCGCTCGCAGGCCGTATTGCAGACGAGGAACCAAAGACAGTGGTGGATATGATGGTCGCCTATCTGGAAGAAGCGGTTGCCTCTCTGGGCATCGAATATATGAAGATGATGGGCGAGGAGATCATCTGTGTGGCGGGCATCGATTCCGGCTCCAAAGACCATGCGCGCCGGATTGCAGATCTGGCACTCGATCTTCAAAATCATTGTACCGGCATATTTACCTCACTGAATACCACCATGAAGTTCCAGATCGGAATCGACACGGGTGCCGTCATGGGCAGTGAAGTGGGCCGCGAGCAGAAAATATACAACATCTGGGGCGAGGCGGTCCGCTTTGCATCCAAAATGGCGGAATCCGGCATCGCCGGTGGAATCCAGGTTTCGCAAACCACATACCAGCGACTGCGCGCCAATTACCTGTTTCAGGTACGCAGTCGCTATTATCTGCCAAACATCGGGGAGACCTCAACCTATCTTTTAACGGGACGAATATGAATTCTGAACATGCCATACCATCCGAAGGAGATGATACTTTACATGAGGTGATCTGGCCGAGACGTTCGCTTGCAGGCATCGGTCTGCGGGCGATTGGCTTCTGGAAAGGTTTGGTTGGATTTATCAGCGATGCAGTGGCGGTTATCTGGCAAAGTTGCCGCCCGATCACCTGGCGACGTTCGATTCGCACCGAGTTTATGCGCCAGTGCTATCAGGTCGGAACACAGGCCTTACCCTTTATTCTGGTCAGCGGAATTTTCGTGGGCTTTGGCCTTGTCGCCCAGGCCTTCCACTGGCTAAAGGTTTTAGGCAGTACGGCATTGTTTGGAGGCATTATTACGGCCATACTGGTGCGTGAAATTGCCCCGGTTCTGGTGGGCCTGATTGTGGTCGGGCGAAGCGGATCAACCCTGCTGGTGGAACTGGGCACCATGAAAACGGAAGGTAAGGTTCATATGCTGGATGCCCAGGGCATCGATCCGTTTCTTTATCTCGTGGTGCCCCGGGTCCTGGCATTTTCAATTTGTATGTTTTCGCTGACAACGGCCTTTGTGGCGGTGGCCCTGCTGGCAGGATTTTTTTCAGGTATGCTGGTCGGCATCACCCAGCCCCATTTTTTGGATTTTCTCAACCGCGCAATTGGTTCAATGGGTTTCCAAACTTATATATTGTTCACTTTGAAAACCATTATCATTGGTTTTGTGGTTGCCCTGCTATCCTGTAAGATGGCCCTTTCGATCACGGGTGTGTCAGCCGGGGTGCTGGATCTCATGCCGCGGGGATTTGCCAAATCCGCCCTGGCCACTTTGATCGTTTCCGTTGCACTGACAATTCTATTTTGGTGAAAGTGAGACTTAATGGCGGTAATACTTGAAAAGCAACGGATTATATTACGATTCGATGAGGTCATTTTCAGCAACCCATCCGGGGATGGAGCAGGCTCCGATAAAATCAGCCTGGATGTTTCCGGTGGGGATCTGATGCTGATCCGTCTGGCTCGTATGGAGCAAACCGCCCTATTTGCGGATGCCTGCGCCGGGATCATCGAGCCCCGCAGCGGTTCCGTCCGTTTTCTGGGAAGAAATTGGCCAGACCTGCCCCCCGATCAGGTCAATGCGCTAAGGGGCCGGATAGGACGTGTCTTTAGTACGGGGAACTGGGTCAACCACCTGTCGGTAATGGATAATATCCTGCTTTGCCAGCATCACCATACGCGACGGTCTGCCCGCCGACTTTGTGATGAGGCCGGGCAGCTGGCAGAACAATTTGGTCTTCCGGGGCTTCCGCTGGGATTGCCCGGTGATTCTTCAGCAGCAGACCTGCAGCGTGCTGCTTGTGTGCGGGCATTTATGGGTCGTCCCTCGCTGATTCTGTTGGAAGAGCCCACCAGCGGTATTTTTCTGGAAATCATTTCGGCTTTGATGCATTCCATTCGGAAGGCGCGCGAACGCGGGGCCGCCGTCATCTGGCTGACAAGAAAAGAACGCATATGGAATGATCAAACGCTGCCGGTAACCCGACGATATCGACTGATCGCCAAGAAATTGATGGAGGTGACAACGTGAAAGAGGCACTGCCGCAGACGAAATTCCGATACACGAATGAAACGGTCGGGCTGTTTGTGTTGATCACCCTGTTGATTTTCGGGGCCGGATTGATCTACTCCGGCCAGGTGCTGAAGTGGTTTAACCCCGGAGAAACGCTCAAGGTGGTTTTGCCGGATGATGGTTTATTCGGACTGACGGAAGGATCGATGGTTGAAATTCTGGGCACCCGGGCCGGGCAGATACAGGAAATCGTCATCAATCCCAATCAGAAGATCCATGCCATAGCCCGCATTGACAGCGATATGGCGGTGTTTGTCCGCAGCGACTCAAGAGCATCCATACGCAGGACATTCGGCATTGCCGGCGACGCCTACCTTGAAATCACCAGGGGCCGCGGGCTTCCACTTGACTGGGAATTTGCCGTCTTGACCGTTGAAGTGGATCGCTCAACCAGTGACACACTGGCCCAATTAATTGAAGAGCTGCGGGCCAAAGTGATGCCGGTAATCGATGATGCCCATAAGGCGATCATCATGCTGACGACCGTTGCCAGGGATCTGCAGGATCCCGAGAAGGGGGTTCAGCAACTGCTGGCGAATTTGAATTCGATTGCCGACAAAATTGATCGAGGGGAGGGAACCCTCGGACGCCTGCTCACCGAAGACAAGCTTGTCAGGGACCTGGAAGCGTTGATTG
>JAFDCJ010000034.1 GCA_019312835.1 Deltaproteobacteria bacterium | reverse complement strand
TTCGATCTTTATTTTCAAAGGTGGGCCTCCCAGCGTTGCTGGATGACCCTTCGATCTTTATTTTCAAAGGTGGGCCTTTTGAGATAGCATCCAGCTTGTTGATGACTATATGGGCAAAGCAAAAGTCCTGTCAACATGATAACCAATTGACACGATCATCATTTTTAATTATCTATCAATGGGTTCAGGGTTTTAGGTTCAAAGGGGTGGGGCTTCGCGCTGAGACCCCACCAGCAGGTATCAGGTAGAAGCGAACCGTAGAGCAGCAGAATTTCGAATATTGAATGTCGAAGGCTGGGATCGCTTCGCTCTGTCTTTTCTGTTGTAAAAATCGACAATAATCATTCCTTCGACATTCTAGATTCAATATTCGTTATTCGATATTCGCTTTTGAATCAAAAACCTGAACGCAGAACCCAGAACCTTTAACCATTAAAAAGGGATGATGCCAATGGGACAGCTGCTCAAGACGGTATTCTACGACACGCATGTCAATCTGGGGGCCCAGATGGTGGCGTTCGGCGGCTGGGATATGCCGGTCCAGTATGAATCCGGCATTGTGCAGGAGCACCTGAGCACCCGCAAGCAGGCCGGGCTGTTTGATGTTTCCCACATGGGCCGATTCGTTGTCAGCGGTGAAGGTGCCCTGGATTTTTTGCAGCATGTACTGTCAAACAATGCGGCGGCCGTCGAAGTCGAAGAGGGCCAGTACACCATGATTCCGAACGAAACCGGCGGGGCCATTGACGATGCCTATCTCTACCGTTTCGTGGAAGACGAATTTCTGCTGGTGGTCAATGCCGCCAACCGGGAAAAGGACTGGCAGCATTTAATGGCCTTCCAGGACCGCTTCAGCCAGGTGCAGATCAAAGATCGCACCATGGATTTGACGATGCTCAGTTTGCAGGGACCGCGCGCCAAGCAGATATTACTGGATGTCATGGATGCCGGACGGTTGCCCGAGCCTATCCGCAATGCGTTGAGTACGATCTCGATCAACGGCCAGCGGGTTCTGGTTGCCCGTACCGGCTACACCGGTGAGCCCATTTGCTTCGAGCTTTTCATCAAACGCGAGGGGGCCCTGTCGATTTGGGACCGGTTGTTGGAAAAAGGGGCGGCGCCCATCGGCCTGGGCGCCCGTGATACGCTCCGGCTGGAGGCCGGGCTTCCCCTTTACGGGCATGAATTGGGCCTTGATCCGGACGGCAATGAAATTCCGATCTTTGCCTGCCCCCTGGCACGTTTTGCCGTGAGTTTTTCGCCGCTTAAAGGGGAATTCGTCGGCCGCAAACCGCTCCAGGAGCAGTTCGATGCCTTCCGGCGCATCATCGACCGAGACTACAGCGCCCTAAAACGGCTGCCCCGAATAATTCAGCCCATCGAACTGACCGCAAAAGGGATTGCCCGAGCCGGATCCCCGGTACTGCAAGCGGATAAGCCGGTGGGCTTTATTACCAGCGGTACGATGGTCCCCTACTGGCAAAGTGAGGGGGTCGGGCTGGCTTCTTCGCAAAGTGGCACCCGGCAGATGCGGGCCATTGGTTTGGCCCTCCTGGACAGCGACCTGGTCGAGGGTGACGAAATCCAGGTCGAGATCAGGGGTAAAAAAGTCAATGCGGTGATTGTGCCTTATTTTCTCAGAAACGAGGCGCCGCCGTTTGCCTGGCCCATTAAGCACGACCAGCTGCGCGATCAGAAGACATCGGTGGCGGCTGGCGAACGGATGAGCCGCAATATCCGCACCCTGGTCAAAAAGGCGTCGGCCAATACGATCTGGCGCCAGAAAGAGTGTATCAATTTGATTCCGTCGGAGCAATCTTACTCCGCGATGGTCCGGCTGCTTTCGATCATGGATCCGGTGGGGCGCTATGCCGAACACAAGCAGGTCAAGGCCTTTAAAGAGGCCGACATTTTTTACTATCAGGGCACAGACTTTATATCGGAAGTTGAGTCATTGCTCGTCGCTGAGCTTCAAAAATACCTGGAATGCACCGAGGTGGAGACGCGGGTGATTTCCGGCCAGATGGCCAACGTGGCTGTTTTCAGCGCCATGGTGGATTATTTAAACCGGGCCGATCGCAAAAGTGAGCAACGCCGAATTCGAAAATTAATGAATAACCATATCATCAAGGGCGGTCATCTCAGTGCCCAGCCCATGGGGGCGCTAAGGGATTTTGTGATGCGCGATCCCAAATGGGAGAAGCCCGCGGTGGTGAATTTTCCCGTGCTGCCGGACAATCCTTACAGAATTGATGTGGCAACCACCCGGCAATTGATTGAAGAGCACCGACCGGAGTTGATCATTCTCGGCAAGAGCATGATTATTCACAGGGAACCGGTGGCCGACATCCGGGCGGCCATTGATGAACTGGCCCTGGAATGCCTTTTGATGTACGATATGGCCCACGTCCTGGGTCTAATCGGCCCCTATTTTCAGCAGCCCTTCAAAGAAGGTGCCGACATCGTTACCGGGTCCACCCATAAGACCTTCTTCGGCACCCAGCGCGGGGTCATTGCCGTCAACTATGCCGAAGAAGATGTGCATTATGAATTCTGGGAAGCCATTCAGCGGCGATCTTTTCCCGGCAGCCTCAGCAATCATCACCTGGGGACCCTTGTGGGACTGCTTCTGGCCGCCTACGAGATGAACCATTTTAAAGACGACTACCAGCAGGCCGTGCTGTCCAATGCCAAGGCCTTTGCGGTTGCGCTGAAGGAAAACGGGCTGGATATCGCCGGTGATCCAGCAATTTCCTATACCGAGACACACCAGGTTATCATAAATGTGGGGTATGCCAAGGGACCGGAAATCGCCAAGCGTCTGGAAGAAAACAATATCGTCCTTAACTATCAGGCCGCTCCCGACGAAGAAGGCTTTACCGCCTCCGGATCGCTGCGCACCGGTGTTCAGGAAATGACCCGCTTCGGCATGGGGGCCGACGATTTTCAGCAGCTGGCACAGCTCATGGCGGATGTCATTCTAAAAGGCAAAAACGTCAAAGAAGACATACGTGCCTTTCGCCAGCGCTTTCTGGAAATGCGATACTGCTTTGGCGGCGATCAGTTTGAGGATCTGGTGCAACAGTTGCATAGCCTCGTCTAACGCAAGGAGTTATCCATGACAGAGATCAGGATGACCGGTGAAATCCGGACAGATTATGACTGCGAAGTCAACGGGCTGCCGGCTGAACGGTGGGCGGAAGCCGTATTCAGAATCGGTGGGGAAGAGATTGTCCTGGAAGTCAGTGTCGAAAAAGATGTCATCATCGGCATCATGGTCGGTGAAGATATCGGCTGGAGGGGCACCCTGGAGGGGCTGAAAAAAACCCTTAAAGGCGAAATCGACGTAAAATAAAAGCCAGAGGTTCAGGGTTCTGCATTCAGGTTTTTGATTCAAAAGCGAATATCGAATAACGAATATTGAATCTAAAATGTCGAAGGAATGATTATTGTCGATTTTTACAACAGAAAAGACAGAGCGAAGCGATCCCAGCCTTCGACATTCAATATTCGAAATTCTGCTGCTCTACAGTTCGCTTTTAACTGAATCCTGCTGGTGGGATCTC
The DNA here is from genome assembly GCA_019312835.1 of Deltaproteobacteria bacterium. Lineage (GTDB taxonomy): Bacteria > Desulfobacterota > Desulfobacteria > Desulfobacterales > JAFDCJ01 > JAFDCJ01. The sequence continues at coordinate 110 of JAFDCJ010000034.1, read as the reverse complement.
AGCGCGAAGCCCCCCCCCCCTTTGAACCTCATACCCTCTAGCCCTGAACCGTATTTTAATCTTCGAAACGGAGTGGGTCTTCCAATTCACATTCCACCACGCAACCCACC
>JAFDCJ010000033.1 GCA_019312835.1 Deltaproteobacteria bacterium | reverse complement strand
CTCATGGGACGTGTGGAATGGATGTCCGGCCAATCTGGCGGCCATCCAGAACCTGAAAGAATACATGGCCGCTGAACTGGAGGTTGCTGACGGTGAGATGGTGGTGGAAAGCAAGGGACTGCATTTGTATGGGTACGCCGAAGATTTGGCCAAACTGAGGTGCCTTCGGGAATAAAAATTTGATTAGCGCGGCTGGAAGCCGCCGCCACAACTAAATATCAAGCTAGTGGCAGCGGCTTCCAGCCGCGATTAAATTGAACAAATACCAATATGGGCGTTATCACTAAAGTCAACGATCTGCTGAAAGCCGGCGAAACTTTCTGCCTGGCCACGGTGATCGCATCCGATACCGCTGATGCCCTCCCGGGCAGCAAGACCATCGTGCTCCCCGACGGCACACTGGATGGTGCTGCCGTTTCCCCGAGCTTTGCTGCAACCTTACGCGACCAGGCGCTGTCGGCCCTGAAAGCAAAAAAAAGCCGCATCGCTGAAATCGCCGGCGGGGTGCGTGTGTTTTTGAACGTGCTTTGTGCCGAGGACCGGCTGCTGATCTGCGGTGCCGGTCACATCGCCATACCCCTGGCGCGGTTTGCCAACGACGTCGGCTTCAGTGTCACCGTGCTCGATGACCGCTCCGATTTTGCGCATCCCTCCCGTTTTCCCGGCTGCACCACCATCGCTGAAAATTTTACCATCGCCCTGCAGGACATGTCCCTGGGAACGTCCACCTATGTGGTCATTATCACCCGGGGACATGAGCATGATGTGGACTGCCTGATGGAAATCCTGCCCCGGCAAGCCGCCTATGTGGGATTGATCGGCAGCCGTCGCCGGGTGCATTTTGTGCTCCAATGGCTGGAAGATAAAGGCTTTTCCCGTGAGCGTCTCAAAGCTGTATTTACGCCCATCGGGATTCCCATCGGGGCGGAGTCTCCGGAAGAAATCGCCCTGTCCATCGTTTCAGAGCTGGTCTGTGTGCGTCACAAAGGCAGTGCCCAGGCGCGCGCGCTGAGAGCAGCCGTGGGTATCGAATGATGATCGACCGCGAAACCTTTCAAAAACTTGCCGCCCTGAAAGACCGGGGTATTGATGCCGCCCTGGCCACCATTGTTGAAACCTCCGGATCCACCCCGCGGGGAGTCGGTGCCAAAATGATCATCTGTGCCGACGGCACCAGTTACGGTACCGTCGGTGGCGGGTGTGGAGAAAACGAGGTTCGCAGCGCTGCCCTGAGATGCTTGCTTACCACCCAGACCCCCGAGCTGGTGGAGGTTAGCCTGCTGGATGATCTGGGCACCAAAGGAGGAGATGTGTGTGGGGGGAAGATGTTGATCTTCGTCGAGCCGATCCCAAGATGATTCAGCAATATGGTATTCATTTGTTTTTGTATCATACGCCAGTGATGTGAACGTGTTGATTCTTGGGATTTAAACAGGTGTTTGAGCAAGCAAATCAGAAGGACAAAGTTTAAAACCGGATCGAGGGCAAAATACTTCTGAGGCTCCAAAAACAAAGGGTGGTTCAGGACGAACCACCCTAAAAAAAGGAGAGGAAGAGAGGTCGATGTCTAGTAGCCCCCCTCATGGATTCTAGCATTAGCAAAAAAAATTCCGAATTCAATGGGGTCAACACCCCATTTTTTTTAAATAAAATGTGTATTTTCTTAACTTAGAAGCTATTTCAAATATGTAGGTTGCTTTCAAGGGCGAGGCGTCGATTTGGTTATAAAGCGGAGCGTATACATTAGTACGTGAGCATTTAAAACCAAATCGCAACGAAGCCATTGGATGCAAGATGCATATTTGAGACAGCTTCTATTTCATGAACCTTTGTCTAATCGCCTCCTGCTGCCGGGGCGAAAGGTTTTCCCAGTTGTCCAGCTCCTTTTCAAGCTGTCGACGTTCATCCGGCGGCAGATGGCGCCACTTCTGATGCAACTGCTGATAGGCCTCGCGCTCCCCGGGAGACATTTTTTTGAGCCGCTGCATGCGGCGGCGTATTTTTTCTTTTTCTTCCGGGGACAGCGACTGCCATTCATTATACTTCTGGCGCAGCTGTTTCTTTTCTTCCGGAGACAGGTCTTTCCACTTTTTGCTTCTTTTCGCTAAAAATTCATATTCCGCAGGGGATGCCTCGAAGCGCTCCAACGTCAGGATGGAGATGGATTCGCGATGGGGCCGAGCATCATGGCCCCAGACCGGACAATAACCGGTCAAGGCAATCAGACCGGCTACCAGGGCTGACCGAATCCATCTTGTACGAAGAATTTTATGCCCAAAAGCTACCCAATCCATCCTGTCTCATTCCCCTTGTGCCGTTGTCCAAGCCCGGCAGCGGTTCGGGTTCACCATCCGGATTCACCACCCTGGAAAGTTTCTGAATGGCGTCCATTTCTTTTAACAGTTCCAGGTTGTCCAGGATCTCCAGGTCTTTGTCGCTCAACATCAACTCTTCGTTCTGGTTCTGGGAAACCGTTACTGTATCCGGAGTCCTGTTCAGGCCCAGATAGCCGATGACGGCAACCGCAAGGACCAGGGCGCCGGCGATGGCGACCGTCGGTGCCAACCGCGCGGGCAGCAACGTCAGATACTGGTGCCACCAGGTCCGGCGGGTGCCGGCCTTTAGGGTCCGGCTAATCTCAGCGGCCATCGACCTGGCCTGCAGGGGTGATAACTGCGGCGATACACTGGCTTCCCTGATCTTGTCCAGAACGGATGACAGGCGCCGGTACTCGTTACGGCAGCCCTCACAATTTTGGAGATGATCGGCGATCTTGGTTCCGGCGGCAGGATCCAACTCACCGTATACATATAACGTTAATGTTTCTATCAGGTGTTCACATGCTTGCATGCCGGCACCTCCTTAAACTCCGGCCCATCCTTTCAGTTGTTTCTGGACGATCCGGGTGGCTCGAAACAGATGGCTTTTGACGGTTCCTTCCGCCAGTCCCATTGTTTCGGCTATTTCTGCTATACTCATTTCCTGAAAAACTTTCAATTGAAATATGTTCCGCTGTCGTTGCGACAGCTTATCCAAAGCGCTTTTGACGTCTTCTTGCAGCTGACGGCCGCTGGCCACTGCCAGGGGGTCAGAACCGGGATTGACGTCGGCGAACTCTTCCAGTGAGTTATCCGTGGCACCCGCTTTATCCCTGTCAAAGCGCCAGGGAAAGAAAATCTCTTTCCACCGGCTTCGGCGCCGGCGGGCATCGATGCAGGTGTTGATCACGATGCGGTAAAGCCAGGTATAAAAAGAAGACTTCCCTTTAAACCGCTTGATACTGCGAAATGCCTGCAAAAATGCATCCTGGGTGCGGTCCCGGGCCTCTTCGGCATCACCGCCCAGCATCTGGTAGGCGATGGCGTAGACTTTTTGCTGATACCGCAGCACCAGCTGTTCGATGGCCCAGGGATCATCGGCTTTCGCCCGGCGCACGAGTTCTTCGTCCGCATATACCTGTCCTGGCGAACCGGATTTGTTCGTTGACTCGCCATGGGGTGGTTCGGGCTGTTGCGCCAGGTTTAACTGTTCATTAGACACGCTGATGACCTTTAATGCCCCGGGGTGATGTTAACCATGCTGCCGCCCGGATATGGGTGGTCATATCCGGGCTGACAGCCTGTTTAATCATATATCTTCCCACCAAGAATTACAACTTACCACGTTCTTTTGGTCCCGATGCTGAATTCCACCCCCGGCTCGCTGAATGTCGCCGCGACGGAAAATTCATTGTAGGACGCGTCGTCATAAGAATTATCGCTGTAGTGGCGGTGGTCTCGCCAATGGGGGCGATGCTTGCGAAGCCACTGATGAGGGTGATAGCGCCGGTGCATGCGAATCCACTTATTCCGATGGTACTGGCGATGCTTGCGAATCAATTTTTTGCGGGGGTAGAATTTGTGATTGTCCGGGTGCTCGACCAGGCGATGATAGGACCCGTTGTTGTTATATTTGGCGTGAATGCCCTTTTCAGGCCCATGTTTACGATAGCGATCTTTTCTGCTGTCGGCCCAGGAAGCAGCCGTGAATACAAACATCAACCCTGCAATCAACAGTCCGATTTTCAATAGTCTCGTTTTCATGGTTTGGCCTCCTTTGCTGGAATTTGCTTGTTTAGACGATCCAGAAATCCAATCGGTTTACAAAAATTATTTATCAAGACATTTATTTTCTTTTCTTTCTTTATTAGGGTTTGACCCAACTTGACTCAATATTATATAATTTGCTGAAATATAGTGATATTTTTATTACCCAGATGTTTTTCCGTTTGGTAATCGAACATTTTCCCCGGACACCGTTAAACAAGAGCATTTCATGACCAATTCCGGTGTTAGACGAAAACTTAGTGCCATCCTCAGTGCGGATGTCAAAGGCTACAGCCGCCTGATGGCTGATGACGAAGCAGGGACCGTTGAGACGCTCAAGGAATATCGCCTGGTTTTGGCCTCCCTGGTTCAGGCGCATCGCGGGCGTGTCGTGGATGATATAGGCGATAATCTTCTGGCTGAATTTACCAGTGTGATAGATGCCACCCAATGTGCGGCCGCTATTCAAGATGCGCTTGACGAATTAAACGCCAAATTGCCAGATCACCGAAAAATGGAATTTCGCATCGGAATCAACCTTGGTGATGTTATCGAAGATGGCGACAGGATTTACGGGGATGGAATTAATATTGCAGCGCGGGTACAAGGGTTGGCTGAAGCCGGCGGTGTTTTTATTTCCGGAACCGTATTTGATCAGGTCAAAAATAAGCTTGATTATTACTATGATTATGTTGGTCTGCAGGTCGTCAAAAATATAGAAGAACCGATCAGGGTCTACCGCATCATCTGGCACGAAGAAGAACTAGCGGCAACGTCCGGGAAACGTAAAAAATCTGTCGGATCGTTCATTTTTGGAACCCCGAGAGCCTCCTTTTTCAGCACTGTGCTGATAACCAGTATAATTATGACCCTTTGCATGCCGCTGGTGAATTATTTTAACCTGAATCTGTTAACCAAAATTTGGCAATGTGGGCTTATCCTGGTTCCGAATTCCCAAACGGTGACGGTTGTCACCATATCGCCTGATGAACATAAAAAGATGAACACCGCAAACGGCCTGAAAAAGCCGCCTTCTTATCTCTCCAATCCTAAATTATGGCGTCAATATCATCCGACCGTCCTAAAAAATCTTCACCGGTTGGGTGCGGAGGCCGTTGGATTTGATTTTTGGTTTCCACCGGCCCATGATCCTGACGCCCGGCAGGCAACCCTCATATTTGAGAAAGCCCTTAAATGGAGCAAGTTAAAAAACTTTCCGGTTATCCTGGGACAGGCCCAAAGCAACCAGGATCCGATACTTTATGATCAAGCCGAATGGGGATTTATATCTTTTACAAGGGATATCGGCTGGATAAAACAGGTCATGTACTTGTATTCCTGGGATAGAACAGATCAAGCAGGGGTGCCGGTTCAAGAACCCAGCTTATTCATAAAAGTCCTTGCGCGCAAGCTCCGCTTAACCCCTGAGATCAGGCTTGATAGCGTGCATCTTATCGGCAAACCAATTCCCAGACGCCTGTGGCTGGCCTTTTCTGAAACACCCATTACAACCGTTCCATACCATGAGGTTTACAACGGATGGACGGACCCCAAGCTGATTTCGGGACGGATTGTGTTGATTGGCCTGGCCCAACGGGATGTGGATTACTTTCAGGTTCCGTACAGTCCGACCGATTTTACTCCGAACGACAAGGATGATCCCTACGGAATGCCCGGCGTGTTTCTTTTTGCCCATGCCATCAACCAGGTATTAAACGGATATTATCACCCGGAAATTCAGGATGAATGGTCATGGTTCCGGGGCGGCAGAATGTTTTCACCGGTAAATCTGAAGCATTGGCTCCTGATGCTGGCCGAAACCTTCATTATCTGTTTGCTGTTGAATGCCGTGCAATCTTTGGTGCGAAAAAAAGTCAGCCATAAAATTACCTGCTTGCTGATGGGCCTTGCAGCAGGTGTTGTTATCATGCTATTGGCAATATTACCGGTTCTTTTCGCTTTGGCCAATTTTGTTTTTGCCGCCTCGATCTTTATCCTCATATTCATCTTAAGAAGATCTGTACTCGGTGTTTAGCCAAAGAAGCCGGTAAAAAATCGTTGCTATCAGAGCTTCGGAAATAAATACGGTTCAATAGCGGGAGATAAACCATGAGGGTGAAAGTATTTCTTAATACCACTATTGTTCTGGCTGCTTTTTTTTTCGGGGCCATAGCGGCAAATTCGGATCAAACCAAAATCATTACCGGAGGCGGCGCCCCGGGGTATCTGGAGGTCGAAAGCAATATTTCTAATGTTGTCATATACTTGTGCCATAAAGAAAAGTTTAGCCGTCAAACGGTTCGCCGATTTTTCGGGCTTATAACATACCATAAAAATGAATGTGCAGGGGATCCATTATACCTGGGAACCACCCCCTTGAAGCCTTTACCATTTCCAGCGGGAAGGTATGTGGTATTAATTCCGCCCCAGTATGCAGGGGAGCATGAGGATCCGATCGAAGTCCTGGTTGAACCTGAAAAAAAATCATTTTTAATGCTTAAACTCCTCAACATAGATGGCTATCAGCAGAGTTCAGATTCAGAAGATCACCCGGGTAGCGGCGGAGGCGGCGGAGGTTCCGGAAGTGCCGGTGCTGTCGGAACGGGGCCGCCCCAATAATTCTCAGCAAGTTGATTGCTCCATCCAAAGTTTCCTCATGCAGGCAGCCCTGCCGTCCATAAAGAAATCCAACCGGTCATTTCCCGGCATTGATACGTAAGTTTTTTCGACATCAGCTGAATTTTATGTTTACATTTAATCGAAAATGACTTATAAATTTAGTAATAAATAACAATAAAATTTTTCCCACGAAAAAGCCAAACCCACCGCGAGGTGGGGACGGAAAGCTACGGATCTCAATGAGATAGCCGGGTTGCCAGGGCAAAAGCCGGAAACCGGGTTACCTCAAACAGAGGTCAGTCCGGTTTTTTATTTTGGCAAATTGCCTTGATAATTTTGGGGAGTGTACAAATGCTCGCATTTGATTGCAAAAGCGATGATGGCACGGGTTCTTGGTTGCAAAAATTATTTAAGGGAAGCTGCCGCATTAACACTGAAAAAGGCTTTACCCTGCTGGAAATGATGTCGGTTCTGGTCATTATGGGAGTCATGTTTTCGGTCGCCATAAAAAAAATCGATTTGTTGTCGGACACCGCCAGTTTGACCGCGCTAAAGGCAGGCGTCAGAGAACTCAATACAAGGGAGACCCTGGTGTGGGTCAAGATAAAGTTGTCCGATGCGGGGTGGCAAAACGACGAGGATGTTTTCAATGCGGTGGATAAACGAATTGGTCAAGGCTATGGCTGGGATCCGCCACCGGATGTAAGCGGTGGACGATTGCAATACAAAGCGCAAGTTTTTGATTTAAATAGAAAAGCTTCGACCAATAATTCTGTGGGAGTCTGGCGTTAAAAGCGACCGGGCCCTTGTCGGGAGTTCGAAGGTTACTCGTAAATCAACGAAATCTGCGGGGTCGGCGGGTGGACGATTTTGACCTTGCCCATGGCCGTTTGGTGGCGCCGGTTGATATCGGCCACGACTTTTTCAACGCTGTTCAGGCGCGCTTCGCCGAACAGGGAGCGGTAGCGCGCAATCTGTTTTTTCACCAGCGGGGCCACCTGCTCGTGGACGGTCAGCTGCTCGGCCGTTAAGCCCTGATCCATGCCCTCGCTGACCAGCTCCACCACATCGTAGTCGTAACCCAGATCTCTATAATCGCTCTGGCCGGGCTCCAGTCCGGCGGTGGGCACGCGCTGCACAATGGCTTCATCCACCCCCAGAAAAAAGGCCATCTCCCTTACCAGCCGTTTTGACAACCCGGCGATGGGGCTTATGTGTACGGCGCCATCGCCAAACAGGGTATAGTAGCCGATGCCGAAATCTTCATCCCGGTTGCCGGTGCCGGCCAGGATTTTATGCTCGGTGGCTGCCTTGGTTGACAGAACATTGGCGCGGGCCCGGGATATCAGGTTGCCGCGGTGGTAGTTATCGTCAAACGCCTCCGGATTGGTTGACCGGAAGGCCTCCACCACTGTTTCAATGCTGTGGATTTCGTAGCGGATTTCAAGCGCCTTGACCAGGGCCTCCGCGTCCTGGACATCGGCCGCCTGGTTGATACGGGTCGGCAGGATATAACCCACCAGCTCGAAGTGGGGGGCGTTGTGGGCATTGTATCCGGCAAAGGCTCTGGTGATCAGGGCCGCTGTCGTGCTCGAATCCACCCCGCCGGACAGGCCCACCACGCAGCCGGTGGCACCCACCGCCTGAACGGATTCGATGATAAAATCTCCGATTTCCCTGCAGACCGTTTCACAGTCTATCCGTGGAAGCTTAATGGCCTTCAACTTTATATTCCTTAATAAGGTATTTAACTTTGTGAGAGTTGAATAATTCGAGCAGATCTTTGAAGTCCGGCTGTATTTCCATGATGCTGTCGTCGCAGATACGCTATAGCTGAAACACGATCCCCGGGCGCTTTACCGAGCCGGTCGGCCAAATCGTCTCTCGCCGATGAAATATCATCAATCCTGTAGTTTTTTACAATTTTCTCAATCATGGTTTGTCTGTTCGTTTTGAGCGGCTACAACGCATTATTATTTAAAAATCCAATAAAGTCAATAGGTTTTGAAATCAGTGGTTATGATTATCTCTTATAATACCAAGCGGTTGACGGCAATATCTGATACGGCCTTGAGAATGTTGAGCGGTTTGGGAGACGCTGCTGATTAAGTTGACCACTTACGTTGTTCAGCCAACAGGGTTTTCTACTTTCTGCGGTTCCGTCTTCGCTCCGCCAGCGGGTCTGGTTCATTTTTCAGCCGCTTCAGCCGCATCAACACACTTTCCAGCCCCAGTCTTTTTAGCTCGTCAAAGTGCTCGAAAACAACCTCCTCGAGCAACCTAAAATCGTTCAGGGACCAGGTGGTATGATGGTGAAGGTATACCTCAAAGGTTGAATTGGCGTAATCAAGCCGCCGGCCGGAGTGCTTCCACGCCCCCGTGTGCTCAAGCTCGTGCAGATTCAATACGCCGCTGATGATTCCCTTGAGGCCATCATCATGAACTGTTTGAAGAGCTTCTTCGTTTTGCCGTCGCCACTGTTCCGGGTCTTGTTGGTTGAAAGGAGCTATTTTCACCATATCCGTCTCCCTAGAATTAATATTCCACACTGGTGTCATCAAAAACCGGAGTCCTGATTTCCTCACCCTAATTTATTTCAAACAAAATGGGAAGGATTTATAGCAGGTATTCACTCCATGCATCGGGGAATTTTGGAGACTCAGTTCTCGATTACTTTCAATTCGAAAAATTGGAGAACCGGCCTGAACGAATTCCCAGTTCCTATTAGGTTTTTTAATATCCGGGTATTAAATCATTTTATAGTTTTAATAGAAATAATCAACTTTGCTAGCCCTATCACCATCTCTTATGACTTGTCATTTGAAGTATTTCTCAATTTTTCAGGGAAATTGCCGATAAATCCTTTTGGCAGTGTGCTTTTTGGCGGCTAAATATACTTTAAAATAATATTAATAATTTCATATAGTTATATTGGAATTCCCGGTGTCCGATACCAAGTTGTAAAATTTTCCACCCGGGAGAGGTTCGACTGAACGTGTGGGAAACAATCTGTTTGGAGAACCTTTTGGACCAGCTATCGGAAGAGGCACAGCTTTTGCAGGCAACTCTTAAACACGGGCAGATCATTCACTGCGGCAGGATCTGAGGTCGAGGACCTGTGCTAAACGCGAATGGTTGCCTGGGCATTGGATGGAGAAGATGAAGAAATTGTTAACCAATCGTGATGATTCAGGATATTCCTTCATGGAGCTGATGGTTGTTGTGGCCATAATTGCAATTACGGCCGCCTTTGCCATTCTCAACCTGATCGGCCGGCGTGCGGACGTCAAGCTGCAGGGTGCGGTCAACAACCTTAAAGGCGACCTGAATGTGGCCCGCACCATGGCAGTGCGTGAAAACGCCCGTGTGGTGGTTCTCTTTTCGGAAAATGGCTACCAGGTGTTTGTCGACAACGGCTCAACGGAATGGAATTTTGATCCCGGCGAAGAGCGCATGGTCAGAGACCGGCAGTTGCCGGCAGGGGTGTCGATAGATCTGGCCGCCACCGACCTGGACTCGGATCGCACCCGTTTTAACGAACGGGGCCTACCGGATCCCAGCAACCTGGGAACCATGGTGCTGGTTGACAGCAACGGCGGGCAGGGACAGATCCAGATGAATCGACTGGGGCGCCTGACCGTTCAATAGCAGACCGGCGGATGGGGAGTTTTTATGAGCAATAATCAAAGATCATGCTGTTTTGCGAGGAACAACCGGGGCTTCACCCTGATTGAGATCCTGATCGCCGTGGCCAT
>JAFDCJ010000032.1 GCA_019312835.1 Deltaproteobacteria bacterium | reverse complement strand
TGGCTGGCTGAAAAGGGTTTCGGCTTTCCCCTGGACAAAGGATTTGTGGCCCCGATCGTACCGGCTGCCGCTTTATATGATCTGGATCGCGGATCTGAATTTGTCCCGCCCATCAGCGCAGAATGGGGTCAAAAAGCCTGCCAGGCTGCCGCGAGCGGTCCGGTGGTTACCGGTTGTGCGGGTGCCGGAACCGGCGCATGGGCCGGCAGCATCAAAGGGGGACTGGGAACCGCCAGCCTGATTCTGGATTCAGATATCACCACCGCCGCTCTGGTGGCGGTCAATCCGGACGGCGAGGTGATTAATCCCGCCACGGGACGCCCCTGGGAAATCGGCCTGGAGATCGAAGGAGAGTTTGGCCGGCAGGGAAAACGTACTGTCACACTCCCGCCGCGGCCCGAAAGTGCGCCGGCCACAAACACGACCATCGGAGTGGTCGCAACCGACGCCACCCTGACCAAAGCGCAGGCTCACAAAGTTGCTCAGATGGCGCATGACGGGATGGCGCGCGCCATTCGACCGTCCCATACCCTGTTCGAAGGTGACACGATCTTCTGCATGGCCACCGGCAAGCGAAAATTACCGGAGGCCCCCGGATATTACGGCCCGGTTCACGCGCGGGCGGTCAGCGACATCGGACACGCAGCCGCAGACTGCATGTCAAGAGCGATCATCTCCGCCATCTTGACAGCTAAAAGTATGGCGGGTATGACGGCCTTCTGTGACCTTGAAGATCGATAAAACAGCATGTTATAAACCGAACCGCTAACGAATCGATCAAAATTTTAACATCTCAAAATAACCCAACTAAAAGGAGGAACTATGAGAAAATTGCTTTTTATCATTTTTATTTTGGCCTTTATACTTCCGTCCAACCAGGCATTCGCTGCGACGCCGACAAAAGGCGGGAACCTGGTTCTGTGCGTGGGGGATGAGCCACCGGGACTGGATCCTACAGCGAGTGCATCTGCCGCTATCGATCGCGTCGTTTACGCCAACATCATGGAGGGATTGATCAAAGTCGACCGCAATGGCAAATTTGTGCCCGGTCTGGCCACCCATTGGGATGTATCAGCGGACGGTAAAGTATACACGTTTCAACTGCGCCGGAGTGTTAGCTTCCACAACGGTGAACCTTTCAACGCCCAGGTGGCCAGGTGGAACCTTGAACGCGGCGCAGCAGAAGCCACCAAAAACGCTCACCCTGAATTCTTCCGTGTCATCGAAAAAATAGAGACACCCGATGATCAAACTCTGAAGGTGACCCTTAAAGATGTGGACGCCCTGTTTATCGTCCACATGGCTGAGGGCGACGCGGTGATGTTGCCGATGAAAGCTTACGAAAATACCGCGGCCGCGCCGATCGGAACCGGACCTTTCAAATTTTCCAAGTGGACCCGGGGCGACAGCGTCGAGATGGTCAAAAACGAGAAGTACTGGAATCCCGCCCTGCCCTACCTGGACAAAGTGACCTATCGGTTTATTAAAGACCCCAGCGCACAGATCGCGGCCTTGAAAGCCGGTGATGTCGATATCATCGGCTGGCTTTTCGCTCCCGAGCTGGCAGCTGACATTGCCAAAGACAAGCGGTTTAAGGTGCTCGCAGGTGCTTCCACCTCCGAAGTCATCATGTCCACCAACAACAAAGCCAAGCCCTTTGACAATAAGCTTGTGCGCCAGGCCCTGGCCCATGCTATCGACCGCCAGACCGTTATCGACCTGGTCATGGCCGGGTACGGCACCGTCATCGGATCTCACTGGCCGCCCGTCACTCCTTACTACAAGGACATGACCGCCAGGTTCCCCTACGACCCGCAGAAGGCAAAGGCGTTGCTGACCGAGGCCGGTTACCCGGACGGTTTTGCGGCGACCATAAAACTGCCGGCCATCTATCCCTATTCCCAGCGTGCCGGCGAAGTGATCGCCGACATGTTGGGCCAGGTCGGAATCAAGCTCAAAATCGAGATTGTCGAATGGGGCTTCTGGTTGGACTGAATTTTCAAGCAGAAAGAATTTGAACTGTCCATGATTGGCCACGCAGAAGCTTGGGACATTGGAATATACGCCAACCCGAACTACTACTTCCAGTATGACTCCCAAGAGTTTCGGGATGCCTATGCCAAAGCGCTAAAGGCTCCCAATGAATCAGAAAAAGCCAAGTGGTTCGGACGCTGCCAGGAAATCGTCGCCGAGGATGCCGTCAACGGCTTTCTCTTCCTTTCACCATCAATTTCAGCAATGAAAGTCGAACTGATGAACTGGTGGCAGAATTATCCCACCATTGCGCTCGATTGCACCGAGGTTTGGTGGAAAAAGTAAATCATATCCAAAAAATTGGAGTAATGGAGCAATGGAGTGTTGGAGTATTGGGATAGGGAAAGACATATATGAAACTATCGCTTGTCATTTCCTCAAATCCATTACTCCACTATTCCAACACTCCTACTCTCCAGATATTTTCGTATATCCATGATCCGCTACCTGATCAAAAAACTGGTTACCCTATTGATTCTGCTTTGCCTCGTCTCCATCACGGTATTCGCAGTTCTTTTTGTCCTGCCCGGCGACCCGGCTCAGATTATTCTCGGGATCAATGCAACCCCAGAGTCGCTTGCGAATCTGCGCGCCGAGCTGGGTCTGGACAAATCTTTTATGGGGCAATACTCGCACTGGATAGGAAACCTCCTGCTCGGCCGGAGCCATCAGTCCATCCATTACAAGATGCCGGTTTATGAGTTGATTCGGGACAGCCTGGCGGTAACCGGCCCGCTGGCGCTTCTCGCTATGATGTTCGCCCTCACCATTTCGCTGCCTTTCGGCATCTACGCCGCTCGGCATCAGAACCAACCCGGTGATGTAGTGGTCATGTTTGGTACGCAGCTGGGGCTCGCCACACCTGAATTCTGGTTCGGAATTCTGCTCACCCTGTTATTTTCGGTTCAGTTGGGATGGTTCTCCGCAGGCGGCTTCCCGGGCTGGAGCGCTGATTTCTGGGGATCACTCAAAGCATTGTTATTGCCAGCCTTCGCCCTGGGCGTCATCCGAGCCTCCATCCTGACACGGTTGACGCGCTCCTCCATGCTGGAAGTTCTGCGTGAGGATTACGTGCGGACGGCGCGAGCCAAAGGTCTCAAAGAACGGACGGTGGTTTATGGGCATGCGTTGCGCAACGCACTTGTTCCGGTCCTGACCATCATGGGACTCCAGTTGGGACAGCTTCTGGCGGGGGCAATCATCATCGAAAATGTCTATTTTCTGCCCGGTCTGGGAAGACTCGTGTTCAACGCCATCGGCATGCGAGATTTGCC
>JAFDCJ010000031.1 GCA_019312835.1 Deltaproteobacteria bacterium | reverse complement strand
TGGATGTCGCTCCGCTCCATCGATTTATATTAATACATATTGAAAATTATACTTATAAGCTATTGTCGGAATATATTTTCAATAATTGCATTATGGCTAATTTTCTTTAAAAATGATCCGCCGAAGGCGAACCTTCATTATCCATTATTCAATAGCCATTAGTCATTCCCTTGCCTTGGTTCAGCCAGCAGGCGACATGGTGGCCCTCGGCGGCTTCTACCAACCGCGGGGTTTCAGCGGAACAGCGCTCGAATTTATAAAGGCATCGGGGATGAAACGAGCAGCCGGTGGGCGGGTCGATAGGATTCGGGACATCGCCCTCCATCGCAAACGGCTCTGTTCTGCGATGGGGATCGGGTAAAGGGACCGCCTGCAGCAGCGCCCGGGTATAAGGATGTCTGGGACTGCGGCTGAAATCATCGGTGACGGCAAGCTCGATGATCTTTCCCAGATACATGACGGCAATACGGTCGCAGATGTGCTGTACGATGCTTAAATCATGGGAGATAAAAACATAGGCCAGATTGAACTCATCCTTCAAATCCTGCATCAAATTAATCACCTGGGCTTGGATGGAGACGTCCAGGGCACTGACCGGTTCATCGGCCACAATCAAATCCGGCCGCACGCACAAAGAGCGGGCAATGCCGATTCTCTGGCGTTGCCCGCCGGAAAATTCATGTGGATATTTGTGGATGTCGCCCGCCTGAAGCCCGACTTTTTTCAACAGCTCGGCGGCTGTTTCCTGCTGCTGCTGACGGGACAATCGCCGGACAGCCCTGAGCGGCTCTGTAACAATGGCATCGACTTTCATACGCGGATCCAGGCTTGAGTAGGGGTCCTGGAAAATGATTTGCATCCGTCTCCTCAAAGGCATGAATTGAGCAGAGCCCAGGGAAAAAATATTTTGGTCTTCGAATTCGATATAACCGCCGGTAGGCTCCAACAATCGAAGGATCAGGCGCCCCAGAGTCGTTTTGCCGCAACCGGATTCGCCCACAAGACCGAAGCTCTCGCCCGGCAACACCGCCAATGAAACACCGTCAACCGCCTTCACCCACCCTCTGGGTTTGGCCAAAATGCCGCCACCCAGGGGGAAGTGTTTGACAAGGTCGACAATATTCAACAACGGTCTGTCAGGCATCATCCCTCCTGTTTTGGGGGTACTTCATCAACCAGCATCTGGCCCGGTGGCCCGATGATATTTGAAAAAGCGTCGGTTGCTGCTGCCGGCAAAGTTCAAAACTATGACGGCAGCGCTCGGTGAATTTACAGCCGACCAGCTGCCGGGTCAGCGGCGGCACGGTTCCCGGTATTTCAATCAGTCGCCGGCTCCGATTCCCTGGATACGCGGTCCTCGGGGCCGATTTGAGCAGCCCCCGGGTATAGGGGTGAAATGGATGGTCAAATACATCGACAACCCCGGCTTCTTCAACGATCTGCCCGGCATACATGACCATTACGCGCGAGGCCATTTGCGCGACCACTCCCAGATCGTGGGTGATCAGCAGCACTGACATGGCCACTTCTTCTTTCAGGTCGGTCATCAGGGAAAGGATCTGGGCCTGGATGGTGACATCCAGGGCGGTGGTGGGTTCATCGGCTATCAGCAGCTTGGGACCGCACACCATGGCCATGGCGATCATAACCCGTTGACGCATACCGCCGGATAGCTCGTGCGGGTAATCTTTCAGCCGTTTGGCTGCAGCCGGAATTTTAACGCGGTCCAGCCACTCGGCGGCTCTTTCAAATGCCGCGGCCCGTTTCAGTCCCTGATGGATCATCAGCGGCTCAGCAACCTGACGGCCAATGGTCAGCACCGGGTTTAAAGAGGTCATGGGCTCCTGAAATATCATCGATATATACCGGCCGCGCATATTGCGAAGGCTCTCGTTGTCGAGATCCAGCAAATTTTGACCATCGAACCGAATTTCGCCGGCCTCGATTTGGCCGGGCGGTGAAGGAATCAATCCCAATATGCTGAGGGCGGTGACGCTTTTGCCGCAACCGGATTCACCCACGAGGCCGACGGTTTCCCCCGTTGCCAGGGTGAAACCAACCCCGTCAACCGCCCGCGCAATGCCCTCCGGAGTATGAAAATTTACGGACAGGTTTTCTATTTCGAGCAGCTTGTCGCCCATATCGCAATCATGTGAATTGTGATGTTTTACGTTTTTAAGGAATGGATTCTCATCTTAATTAAAAACCTTCAGACAGGATTTACAGGATCAACTGGATCTTTTCCAGGCTTTCCGGAAGAAAGCCTGGAAACAGCATCGCCTTCGGCGAGGTGGGCATAATGTACTCTTTGCCAAGATAAACCGTAAATTCTTAATCTAAAAAAATAATATTCCAATAAGTAAGTACACGTATGCGCCCCTGGCGCATTGGGTTCTGTCATTTTCATCTGGAAAATGACAAACAAAAAAATCCTGATAATCCTGTCGATCCTGTCTAAAGTTTTTGTATAATCGAATCCATTCCTTTATTTTAACGCTGTTTATCACTTTATTTAATTAAGGCTGCAAATAATGCAGCGCCGTCAACGCATAGATTTTAGCCGTTTCGACCAACTGGTCCAGATCCACCCACTCATCGATCTGGTGGGGGACCTGGCGGTCGCCGGCGCCCATGGTCACAATGGGTATGTTTTTAAGGGCCCATAAAAAGGTTCCGTTGGTGGCCCCCGGCACGCCGCCGTAGCCGGGTTCCCGATTGGTTACCTGCCGGGTGGCCCAGTCTGCGGCCAGGACCACGGGTTCGTCCCGCGCTGTCAGGGTGCAGGGCCGGTCCGTTAACAAATCCAGCTTGATTTTAAGATTATGCGTGCGCTGCTGCCCGAGCAAGTTGTCGTATTGCCGGTATTCATCGCGAATTTCCCGCCGGATTTCAGCTGCCATGCCGGTCAGATCATCGATGATGGCCGGATGCGATTGTCCCGGGATGGTTCGGATATCCACCAGGATCCGGGCTTCTCCGGGCATGACATTTAACTGTGGGGCCCCGGAAGCCGGCGCTTGAATGACCGTCGGGGTGAAACTGGGCCATCCCAGGTTTTCATCCCGGCCTTGTTTTTTTACGGCAGTCACTTCCAGGTCATGCAAGCGACGGATTAATTTGGCGATCCCCGGGGCCGTGTTCAAACCGGAAAGGGGCATGGCACCGTGGCTCATACAGCCGGCTATCGTAAATTGGGCCCTTAACGCCCCCTTCTGGGCGGTGCAGATAAGGCCGTCCTGGGGTTCGCAGATGACGGCTGCGGTAATCCGATCGGCATGACCCCGGTCGATAAAATCCCTGACCCCCAGCATCCGATCCTCTTCGTCGCACAGCACCCCGCCGATAATGGATCCAGTCAATTTCACTCCGGAGCGTTTCAGGGCCGTCATGGCGATCAGCATGGCCGCCAGGTTGCCCTTGGTGTCATTGGTCCCCCGCCCAAACATGCGTCCCTTGATTATGTGGGCTTTAAAAGGCTCGTAACGCCACCGGGACACATCGCCGGGTGTTACAACATCGGTGTGCCCTTCAAACATCAGCGTTCGCTCGCCGGGGCCGGCAGACCAGGTGACAATTACGTTGGGCCGGCCGGGCGCAACCGTTTCCTGGAGGACATCAAAACCCTGCCCGGCGGCCCAGCGGGCAACAAAATCCGCTGCCCCCTGCTCGTTGGTCCCGGCAACCGGATCCCAGACCGAGTTGATGCGCACGAGATCAGCTGTGAGCCCAATCAATTCTTCGGGATCGATGGCTTCTAAAACTTTTTTAATAATTTTTTCAGCTGGTGCCATATATTCTCACAGTTACATCCGAAAATCCGAAGCACGAAATTCGAAACAAATTCACAATCATAGATCCCAATGCGCGAAACTTTTGGGGTTTCTGTCA
This sequence comes from Deltaproteobacteria bacterium, assembly GCA_019312835.1. Classification (GTDB taxonomy): domain Bacteria; phylum Desulfobacterota; class Desulfobacteria; order Desulfobacterales; family JAFDCJ01; genus JAFDCJ01. The sequence goes on along the minus strand of JAFDCJ010000031.1, from coordinate 3,981 downwards.
TTTGAAATTCGAATTTGTTTCGGATTTCGGATTTCGATATTCGAATTTTAAATTTTAAAATATGGTTGCTTTATTGCGCTTTCGTGATTGCTAATTATTAAGTTAATGGAATCAGCATGCAATTAACGGACCCTTGCCATCTTCGGATCCAGCGTATCCCGCAACCCATCTCCGAGTAAATTAAGCCCCAGTACCGCCCAGGCGATGGCCAACCCGGGGAAGATAGCCATCCACGGGGACAGGTTCATAAAGGTTTGGGCCTCATTCAGCATCCGGCCCCAGGAAGCGTGAGGGGGTTGGGTGCCCAGACCCAGATAGCTGAGTCCGGCCTCGGCCAGGATGGCCACCGCAAACTGAATGGTTCCCTGGATCAATAGAGGGGAGAGAATATTGGGCAAGACGTGCCGCCAGGCAGTGGCCCAGTCGCTGATGCCGCTGGCCCGGGCCGCCGCGATAAATTCACGCTCCCAAATCGTCATGGAAACCGCCCGCGTCAGGCGGGCGAATATCGGGATATAAAATATCCCGATGGCCAGCATGGCGTTGATCATGGACGGGCCCAGGATGGAGGTAATCAAGATGGCCGTCAGCACCGCCGGGAATCCGAATAAAAGATCGGAAAGGCGCATGATGGACTCGTCCACCCAGCGGCCGTAGTAGGCCGAGGCCAACCCGAGCAATACGCCCACAACCAGGCCCATCACCACCGTTACAAGGCCGACGACGATCGAGTTTCCCGCGCCCACCATAATGCGGGAAAGGGTGTCGCGCCCATACTGATCGGTGCCCAGGGGGTGGCTCAATGAGGGCCCCTGAAGCCGCACGCGCGCATTCATCTTGTTGCCGTCATATGGCGTCCAGATCAAGCTGATGAGCGCCGTTAGAACGACGGCAGACGTCAGAATGAAACCGACGGTGAAGTTTTTATTTCTGAAAAACTGTTTCATCATTATTGGGGTTTCAGTTTGAGGTCAGAGGTTTGAGGTTTGAGGCTGAACTGCAGAGTGGTCAGGCCTCCAACCTCAAACCTCAAGCCTCCAACCATTAGATAACCAGCTGCGAGTAGCCAGCAACCAGTAACTAAAAATACCTGAAACCTTCTATCTACTCCAGTCGAATTCGCGGATCCAGCGAGGCATAGGCCAAATCCACGACAAAATTGACAAGCACCACGGCCGCCGCCATAAACAACACAATATCTCTGACCACCGGCAGATCCCGGTAGCCAATGGCCTGAAACACGAGCCGGCCCAGCCCCGGCAGATAATAGACATTTTCGATGATGATCGCGCCGGCTAAAAGCTGGCCCAACTGCAGCCCCATTATCGTCAGCACGGGAATCAGGGCATTGCGCAGGGCATGGACGTAAATAACGGTGCCTTCTTTTAATCCTTTGGCACGGGCCGTGCGGACATAGTCCTCCCTGAGGACCTCGAGCATGGATGACCGCGTTAAGCGCGTTAAAATCGAGGCCCGGATCAGGCCCAGCGCCAGGGCCGGCAGCAAGAGGGCTTTAAGCGATCCCCAGAAATCAGCTGACCATCCCGGGAAGCCGCCGGCGGAAAACCACCCGAATTTAACCGACATTAATAAAATCAGCAGGATTCCCAACCAGAATTCCGGAGTTGCCAGCCCCAGCTGGGTGAAGAACATAACGGTGACATCGCCATTGCGGTTCTGGTGGCGGGCCGCATAGATCCCTAACGGCAACGATATCATGACAGCAAAGATCATCGCCATCAGCGCCATCGGACCGGTAACCGCGAGCCGATCCAATATCAAATCATATACCGGCATGTCATAATTGATGGAACGGTTCCCGCGGCCGCTGAGGAGATTGCCGATCCATACCAGATATTGGTCCAGGAAAGATTTATTCAGACCCAGTTCGTTGCGCAGGGCGGCAAGGGATTCGGGTGTGGCATTAATGCCGAGAATGATCTGGGCGGGATCTCCGGGAATTATGAACAGGACCGCGAAAACGGCGATCGACACAAAAAAAAGCAGAATGATTAAGGTGATGATTTTTTTGGTAAGGTATCGGAGCATCGATTCTAATATGAAGCTTTCTGCATGCGGTCTTTGTGGTGCAGTTGAAAAAAATATTCACCGCAGAGCACGCAGAGATCACAGAGACAAACAAAATAATGAATCCCCTTTCTCTGCGTACTCAGCGATCTCTGCGGTGAAACAATCCTTTGAATAGGGATCTTATGTCTAAAGACCAATGGCTTTGAAATGATATCTTTATTTTTTTAACCATACTGCTGTGCAGTCAAGCGCAATGGCCGGATAGTTTTCCCACCACCCCATGACGGATGATTTCATCGCCGGCAAATTGGGGGCCGAAAATAGAAAACCATTGACGGCGTCTTCGGCAATTATTTCCTGGCAACGACCAAACCATTTGGCCTTTTCGGCTTCGTTGGGCGCTTTCAATGCCATGGCATAGGCATCGCGAAATTCCTGGGAATCATATTGAAAATAATAGTCCGGCTTGGCATAAATGCCGATATCCCAGGCTTCCACATGCCCTATCATGGTCAATTGATAGTCTTTTTGCTTGTAGATTCTGTCGATCCAGAATCCCCAGTCGACAATTTCGATCTTCAGCTTGATGCCAACCTGGGCCAGCATATCGGCAATGACTTCACCGGCCCTTCTCGAGTAGGAGTAAATGGCAGGCAGCTGAATGGTTGCCTCGAATCCGTTGGGATAACCCGCTTTGGCCAGAAGTTCCCCGGCCTTTGCCGGATCGTGCGGGAATTTCCCGGTCAAATCCACATAATAGGGCGTTGATGGAGACCAGTGTGATCCGATGGGCGTGCCGTAACCGAACATGACCAGATCGACAACCATTTGACGATCGATGGCGTAAGCCATGGCCTGGCGCACCAGTTTGTTGTCGAAGGGTTTGGCTTTGTTGTTGGTTGACATGATGACCTCACCGGTGGTGGTGCCCGCATACACTTTGAAGCGCTTGTCCTTGGACAGCTCCGCAGCCGATTCCGGTGCCGATATCCAGCCGAGAACATCGATGTCGCCGGCTTTGAGCGCGGTGATCTGGGCGCTGGCATCGCCGATAAATTTGAAGGTCACCTTGTCCAGATACGGCAAGGCCGGATTCCAGTAGCCGTCAAAACGGATCATTTCCACCCGGTCGCCGCGGACCCATTTGACGAACTGAAAAGGTCCGGTGCCGATGGGATGGGTGCTGGCCTTTTCATAGCCGTTCATCGGCAGGAAGACCGCATCGCCGGTGGCCATATGGGGGATGAACAGGGCATCGACCTCTTTTAGATAACAAACCAGCGTATGATCATCCGGTGTCTCTATTTTGTCGATCACTCTAAAAAATTCAGGATGAACATTTTTGGTATCTTCAGCCCGGGCGCGGTTAAGGTTCCATTTGGCCACATTGGCGTTAAACGGTTCGCCATTATGGAATTTGACGCCCCTGCGCAGGTCAAAGGTGTAGACGCGCCCATCAGGGGAGACCTGCCATTTGGTGGCCAGGCCAGGAATATATTTGCCGTTGCTGGTGACTTTAACCAGGCCTTCATAGATATTCGCGTAAACAATGCGGTCAATGGCCGCCGATGTACCGGAGGTTGGATCAAGCCCTGAAGGAGGTTCGGCCGGTTGGCAGACCACCAGGCTACCGCCTTTTTGCGGGGTTTCGGCCAAGGCCGGTGGAACATGCGTGACAAGTGTCAGCATCACAATAAACAGAGCGAATCGTTTCATGGATCCTCCTTAGTTAGTCGATAATGCACCGTATCGAAATCAGTCTGCGCTCATACAGATTTGATTGGGTGTCTATCTATATAATTCATTAAATCCCAAATCACAACAGGTCGTCCAGATCACAAAAAGCGGTCATGCCGGCCAGGCTCTCGGCCGTCAGGATGGCGTTAATGATGGCCCGGGACATGCAATTGGCGGCGCCATGTCCCAGCTCATTCAACGCAAGGGCCTGCG
>JAFDCJ010000030.1 GCA_019312835.1 Deltaproteobacteria bacterium | reverse complement strand
GAATAGCCGACGCCCGCATCCAGCAGTTTCATGGACAGCAATTCAAAATACGGACTGGTGCTGACGATTTCGCGCATTCGCTTTAGGTATTCGGGATTGAGTGTCTTCATCTTCATGTGATGCGCTCATAAATAAAAAAATCGTATGGTTCAATGCCATCAACCTGAATCGTTTCACTTTGTATCACCCGAAATTCGGTTAATGAAAATTCCGGGAAATAGGTATCACCGGGGATATCTTTAGGAATCACCGTTAAATAGATGCGATCCGCTATGGGAAGCGCTTCGTGATAGAGTTGCCCGCCGCCACAAATAAAGGCTTCATCCTCGTCTGGCGGACAGTATTTTATGGCGCTGGCAAGGTCATGGGCCACCCGGCACCCTTCGACACGGTAATCCTTTTGCCGGGTAACAATGATATTGGTTCTTTCAGGAAGCGGCCGTTCCAAGGATTCAAAAGTTTTTCTCCCCATGATCACCGCATGCCCCCGTGTGATTCTTTTAAAAATCTTCTGTTCCCCGGGGATCCTCCAGGGGATGTCTCCCCGGTTGCCGATCACTCGATTCCTGGCCATCGCCGCAATCAGCGATATCTTCATTTCCTACAGCTCCTGTTGCTGTTCATTCGCTGCAAAATAAATCATTTTTAATTTGTCCGGAATAATGGAGAGTTGGAGTACGCGTCGTCTGCATCAGGTAATAAGGTCCGGCTCCACCTGCAAAAAAGCCAGGTCAACCTGATGTATCCGCTTTATGCTTTCATGGCCTGGTATGGCCTCAGGCCTGAAAACCATCCCCATCAAATTAAGATGCTAACATAAATTCCCGGATTAATAAAAAGAAGATTTTTTTAATTTCTGAAATTGAAACTGCTGTGGTGCCCCTGAAATATTGTTTAACATATCATTAAGATTCTAATTGCTGTATCGATCCGTCATTCCCGCGCAGGCGGGAATCCAGGCATTTCTGAACCGGACTCCCGCCTGCGCGGAAGTGGCATTCATTTTGTAACTTTTCTGTGGGACGCCACGCTATATGTAGCCACCATTGACGTGAATCATCTGCCCGGTGACCCACCTGGCGTCATCGCCGGCCAAAAAGGCAACAACATCGGCAATATCTTCAGCATTGCCAAGGCGGTTGAACGCAGCCATTTGAGCCATCGCCTGCAGCTGCGCTTCCGTTTTGCCCTCCCGCAAAAGCTCGGTGTCCACCGGTCCCGGACAAACCGCATTGACGGTGACCTGCCGCTCCCCGATCTCTTTTGCCAGCACGCGCGTGAGCTGATCGACAGCCGCCTTGCTGGCCGCGTAAATGGCATATCCGGGCAGCATCATTCGCGTGACGGCAGAGGAAATATTGATGATCCGGCCACCATCGGAAATTCGACGGGCGGCTTGCTGGCAGGCAAAAAAAGGGCCCTTGAAATTGATGGCAAACAGCCGGTCGAATTCATCTTCCGGGGTGTCTGCAACCGTCCGGGTGATGCGGATCCCGGCGTTGTTTACCAGAATATCCAGCCGGCCGAAATGCTCAAGCGTCTTATCAAATAGCCGCTGAATGCCTTCGATCCCGGAAACATCCGCCTGCAGGGCCACTGCCGTGCCGCCGCCGGACGTAATCGCCGCAGCGACTTCATCAGCCCTGTCTGAACTGCTGAGATAATTGATAACCACAGCGGCACCCTCCCGGCTCAATCGCTCGACTACCGCACGGCCGATTCCGCGGGATGAACCCGTAACCAGTGCAATTTTGCCCGACAATTTTTTATGATCCATATGTATCTCCTTTTATAGGGGCAAATTCAGTTCAAAATAGGATGGATTATGAAGGGGATTATAGCGGTATGGCTCTATGGGGCGAAAACCCAGAGAATGATACAGCGCCTGGGCTGCTGTCATGGATTCAAGGGTGTCGAGACGCATCCGTTCATAGCCGCACGTGCGTGCCTGGTCAATGACGGCCTCTGCCAGTGTCAGCCCGATTTTTCGGTGGCGATGGCCGGGCACAACATAGAGCCGTTTCATTTCACATATCAGTTTTTCCAGGGGACGCAGGGCGGCGCACCCAACAAACTTATCACCGCTTTGAGCCAGAAGAATGCAGCCATCCGGCGGCGAATATTCTCCGGGCAGTGTCGCCACCTCGCGGCTGAATCCCTGGAACTCGAGATCAACCCCCAGCTCCTCCACGTATTGTTCAAATAGCTTGCGGGCCTGTCGATAATGATCGCCGGTTTTCGCGTGGATGATGCGGGTCATTGTCGGTTTGTCGTAATTCAACAGTGATATTCTGATGTGGCTTAAAAAATCTTTCCCCATCATGTGGCGATTGAGCGGCCTTGCAGGCCTCTATGACCGGCTGTTTGAGCCTCGAGGAGCGGTCCTTCGGACCTTGATATCTAAAGTGACCTTTCAGTGCGCTTCGATTTTCCTCAAGCGCAGCGCTCCTCAAACGAAGCGCATGCTGTGCGCGAGATGCTCATCAAGTCTCGCAGCCGCGAGACGCTCTTTAACCGATCGGTTAAAAGATACGGAGTTTTGAATCCCGTACTACTTGGTTAGAAGTCGAAACAGATGCAAATAGTCATCTTTGGTCATCGGCCGCGGATTATCGATATTGCTTCCGTTCTTAAACGAATTCACCGCCAGCTCTTCCAGGTCCTTTTCCTGAACCCCCAGGGAAATGAACTCGGGCAAATGAACATCGGAAGCCAGCTTTTTCACCGCCTCGACCGCCAGGCGGGCAGCTTCGTCAACATTTTCTCCGGACAGGCCCATGGCGGCGGCAATCCGTGCATATCTCTCCTTGCAGTAATCCATGTTGTATGCCATCACCGCCGGCAGAACAACCGCATTACACACCCCGTGGGGGGCATCATATTTACCACCGAGCGCTTCCGCCACACAGTGGACTGCGGCGACATCGGAATGGCTGAAGGCAATTCCCGCCAGAACGCTGCCCAACAGCATGGCCGCCCTGGCTTCAAGATTATCGCCATCGGCTACGGCGGTTCTGAGATAGGCGGCAATTAATTCAATGGCATAAAGGGCGGCGGAATCGGCAATCGGCTCCGAAGCATTGGCGGTAAAACCCTCGATGGCGTGGGTTAAAGCGTCCATGCCGGTTGACGCGGTCAATTCCGGTGGCATGGTCAGGGTCATCTCAGGATCCACCAGTGCCACCTTGGGCGCAATCCGGGGATCTTTAATGCTGAATTTAAATTTTTCGCTCGAATCGGTGAT
>JAFDCJ010000029.1 GCA_019312835.1 Deltaproteobacteria bacterium | reverse complement strand
TTCCAGGTGGGTTCCCGCTTCTCAATAAACGCCTGAATGCCCTCCTGGGCATCTTCCGCCATCAGGTTCATGGTCATGGTCTGTTTGGCAAAATCCATGGCGTCGGTGTCCGCCTGATCGACCTGGGCGTAAAATCCCCGTTTTCCAATGGATAGAACAAAGCGGCTGGCCTCGGCAATCTGATTGGCAAGGGCCTCGGTTGCGGTTTCAAGTTCCTCGAGGGGTACAACCCGGTTGATCAATCCCAATTCCCTGGCTTCATGAGCAGGAAAATAACGCCCGGTTAGCAGCATCTCCATGGCGGCTTTGCGTCCGATGGCACGTACGACTGCCACGCTTGGTGTTGTGCAGAACAGTCCGATTTTGACCCCGGGCGTTGCAAATTTGGCCCCCTCTTCGGCCACTGCCAGGTCGCACCATGCCACCAACTGGCATCCGGCGGCCGTGGCAATTCCTTGCACCTGAGCGATGACGGGCTGAGGGATGTCGTGTATCATTTGCATCATCCGGTTGCACTGATCGAAAATCAACTTATATTCACTGACACCACCGCCGACCATCTCACCCAGAAAATGGCCGGCACAGAAATGTTTGCCGGCGGCCCGGACAATCAGCACCTTGGTCGTTTCCTCGGCAGCAACTGCTTCCAGGGCATGGATCAACTCACTGATCATCAATTTGGACAGGGCGTTAATTTTTGAAGGATTGTTTAAGGTCAGGTAGCCAATGGGGCCCTTGGTGGAATACTCGATTAGTTCGTATGCCATGGTCAAACTCCGTATAGAGGGTCAGCCTTCAGGGTTCAGGGTTCAAGGGTTAGTTTTACGAATAAACCCTGGATTGGATCAACATAAACTCTGAGCACGGTATCCAATAAGCAGTTGCCTGTCAACGCCCAAAAATTGCTCTGCTCAGTCGCATCTTAAATTTATCAATGAAACCGGGATGGCTGCGCTCTATCTTATTCAAGGACTGCCGCATTCAGGGTTAGACCTCGAAAGACAGTTGCCAAATGGGTGTGCCGGGTGGTTCCGGGGCTGTATGCGTTGGATGAAGACGAAGGGGTATGCTTAAAAAAAAGCCCATTTAAAAATTCAAAATTTAGAACTTTTAAATGGGCCTTGATGGATTCGAATGGATGCGAATGAGGCGGAGGCGGTATATTTCAGGACCCGGCCCTGCCATCATCACAGGGCTCGTCCAGGTTATCAAGCCGCGAGTGTTCGGCAGTGGTGCTCATTCCACAGGAATCCAAACCCTCAACCTGCATGGGTTTTCCGCAACACTCCGGAATGGTCTTGTCTGAGCTATCTTGCTCTGCTTTGTTGCCACAATTCACACATTCGAAAGCTACCTTTTCTGACATGAATTCCTCCCTTGAATTGATCGGTAAAATATTTCGTTCAAAATAAGGGATCGTGGACCTTATGTCAAGTGTGTTCGGCTTTCATCAAAATTTAAATTATGCCCCCACCCCTCGCGGTCATTGTGCACCATTTCAATGCTGACCGCAGGTTTCGATGCCCTTGCCCAAGGGTTGCAGGTCTGCCTATCTGCCGGCCTGTCGCTAGGCCGCCCTGCCCCCGTTGTGACCCACAATTTTTGGCTCAGGTGAAATTTTGATGCGGCCTCTGCAGGTGATAATGCTTTGACAACCGTTCAATATTACGGCATATAGTAACTATTCCGTCATCCTGACGATCCAATTCGCTGCATCCGAAACCGAATACCAGTAGACTGCCAACAGCAAGCGGTTTAGTACCGGAATATTCCAATGAAACTTAAAAACAAAATCTTACTCCTGTATGTCGGCGTCAGTATTTTAATCCTTGCCACCATCGGCACGCTCCTTTTCAAGCGGCTGACGACAAGGATCTACACGGGCATCTATAACGATCTCCAAAACCAACTGGCGCATATTGATTTTGCCTTATCAAGTGTCATCAGCAGCGCAAAAAGTGATTTGGCCGGCATCGTGGCCGCGGATGTGGTGCGCTCACCTGAGGATGAGGATTTTACCAATTTCACCAGCGCCGAACCCGACACCTTTGAATACAACATCGGTGAGCTGGAGCAAAAAATAATAAATCTGTTCAACACCTATAGGGTTACACACGACCACGTGAATTCCGTTTACATGGGGCGCGCAAACGGCAGTTTTGTCAGATCCCACAAGCGCGCCAAGGCGACAAAATACGACCCGCGGCTCAGGCCCTGGTATGTGCTCGGCAAAGAAAATCCCGGCAAAGTGATGATCACCGCCCCCTACCGGTCCGTCACCTCCCCGGATGTCAATATCGGCATCGTCACGGCCCTGCTCGATGAGCAGGACAACATTTATGGTGTCGTCGGCATGGACATCACCCTGGCCGATCTGACCGATTATATCAATACTGTCAGGGTCGGTCACAATGGGTATATGGTGGTACTGGATCAAAAAGGAACCGTGCTGGTCAGCCGCGAAACGGACTCGCTTTTCAAAAACGTCACCAGCGTATATCCGCACGATCTTGAATCCATTTTCAAAAACAAACAGGGTTATGCCAAAATTGCGGGCGGTTCTGAGAAAAAATACTTTATATATTACACATCGCCCATGCTGGGCTGGAAGCTCGCAATGGTTTTTCCGGTGCACGAAATCGATAATGAAGTCATGGGGGCGGTTGTCCCGGTGATATTGGCCCTATGCGCAGGTCTCCTGATGCTCAGTTTCCTGACCATGCTGGGGCTCCAGCGCTTTGTCATCAAACCGTTGAACTTGCTCGGCGAAGGCACTGATTTAATTACCCGTACGGGAAAGCTCGATCATCGCATTGAAATTAAATCCAGAGATGAAATCGGGCATTTAGGCCGATCGTTCAACAAAATGATGAACACCATCCAGGAGTCGGATACGGCCTTGAAGGCATCGGAACAGGAGTTGAAAAAACATCGAGACAACCTGGAAGAACTGGTTGAAGAGCGCACCGCCGAATTGGTCGAAGCCAAAAAGGCAGCTGATGAAGCCAATAAGGCCAAAAGCGATTTTCTGGCCAACATGAGTCATGAAATCCGCACCCCAATGAATGCCATCATTGGAATGTCCCATCTGGCACTGCAAACGGAACTGAGTCCCAAACAGGAAGATTATATTCAAAAAATACAGGCCGGGGCCCACTCCCTGCTCAGAATCATAAATGATATTCTGGATTTCTCCAAGATCGAGGCCGGAAAACTGGACGTAGAATCCGTTGAGTTCAATCTGGAGGATGTGCTGGAAAACCTGGCCAACATGGTGCCGATCAAGGCCCGCGAAAAGAAGCTGGAGATATTATATGCGACTTCGCCGGATGTGCCCCTATCCCTCATTGGCGACCCTTTGCGGCTTGGTCAGATTCTGCTCAACCTTACAAACAATGCGGTTAAGTTCACCGAGCACGGAGAGATTGTGATCAACACCCAGCTGGTTGACAAAACGGAGGATCGGGCCACCCTTTCGTTTTCGGTGAAAGATACCGGCATCGGCATGACGGCTGAACAGGCTGCCAAACTGTTTCAACCCTTTACCCAGGCCGACACTTCCACGACCCGCAAATTCGGCGGAACCGGATTGGGCCTCACCATCAGCAAGCGCCTGGTTGAAATGATGGATGGCGAAATTGGGGTGGACAGCAAACCCGGCCAGGGCAGCGTTTTTAAATTCACAGCGGTTTTTGGATTGGCTTCCCAGAAGCTGGCAAAAAAGCGTCTTCTGGCGGCTGAGCTCAAAGATCTTAAGGTGATGGTCGTCGATGACAGCACCACCTCGCAGAATATTTTCAGGGAAATTCTGGAATCGTTTTCCTTTGACGTGACCGTTGTTGACTCCGGCGAGAAGGCCTTAACCGAAATCAGGAATTCGGCCGAAAGACAGACCGGCTACGATCTTGTTATTATGGATTGGAAAATGCCTGGAATGGACGGCATTGAAACGTCCCGACAACTAAAGACGATTATCGAACCTGCGCGCCAGCCTAAAATCGTCATGGCAACCGCCTACGGCCGTCAGGAGGTGATGCGCAAAGCCGAGGATGTGGGGTTGGATGGATTTCTCATCAAGCCGGTCAATCCATCGGTGATGTTGAATACGATTATGGCAGTTTTCGGCAAAGATCTACCCAGTACCCCAACGGTTTCCGCCAAAAAACCTGCTGAAGAAAAAATTGTCGACCGCATCAAAGGGGCGCATGTTTTATTGGTCGAAGACAATGAAATCAACCAGCAGGTAGCCAGGGAAATCCTGACCGGCTCCGGCTTGAATGTGACAGTGGCCGGCAACGGACAGGAGGCGGTGAACGCCGTCAAAAAGAACCCGTATGATGCCGTTCTGATGGACATCCAGATGCCCGTTATGGATGGATACGAAGCCACTCGCAAAATTCGCGAGTGGCAGCTCAAAGCTGACAGTCCCGCCGAGGCGGGACTCAAAGCTGAGGATACAGATTTGACAGTAACCGGAGACCAAAGGACAGATTTGAGGGATCAGGCCTCCAACCTCCGGCCTCAAACCTCTAACCTTCCTATCATCGCCATGACGGCCCATGCCATGACGGGAGACCGCGAGAAAAGCCTGGCAGCCGGCATGAATGACCATGTGGCCAAACCCATCGATCCTGATGAGCTTTTCAAAATCCTGAAAAAGTGGATCACACCCCAGGGGGAACATGCGGAACGATCATCAAGGGTTTCCGCGGATTTGAAGAATTCCAGCAAGGCTGAGCCCGCCATGATTTCAGATCAACCATCCCCCTTGGCCGGGACTGCACCGGGAGCGGATGACCTGCCCGAGTCACTGTCGGGTTTCGACCTCGCCGCCGGCCTGAACAGATTGCAGGGCAATCGCAAGCTTTACCGGAAGCTGCTACTGGATTTTGGCAACAACTACCGGAAGGCATCCGAAAATATCCAGAACGCTCTGATTGCCAATGACATTGAACAGGTTCACAGCCAGGTTCACAATATCAAGGGGCTTGCCGGCAACCTTTCAGCCACCCGGCTGCTGGCGGCCGCCTCCGACATGGACGCTTCCGCGAAAAAAGCAATTGCGGCCGGAGAGTCCGTGCCGGAACAATTCGAGGCAAATTTCGCCGAACTGAAAGCAGCCCTATCGGAGGCATTGTCTTCGTGCCAGACCTTGGTGCGAACGGAAAACGGAACACCCCCAACCCCCGATCAAGAAGCGGCGGTCTCCCTTCCGCCGGATTTGGCAGGCCGGACGGCCGAACGCCTGCAGGATGCCGCTGAAATGGGCAGTGTTTCCGACCTGAAAGGAATTGCCGCAGAGCTGGTGTCAGAATCCGATTCCTACGCCCGACTCAGTGAAAATATAACGCAACTGGCGGAGAACTTCGATTTTGAGGGGCTGCTGCAGCTTGCCGATGAATTGAGATCAACCTCCGCTGACTAGCATCGGTTTGAGTTTGATCGTCAGAGGGTCGCAGCAACATGTCGGTACCACCGAATCTTTCTCCTATTCGCCAGTTTCTGCGCATCTGAAACTTCAACTATGAGCTATCAGCAGGGAGCTATGAGCTGCCACTCGCTTGCCACGCGAGTGGCTCACCTGTCATCCATATCCCCAGCTCTTCCCTGGTTACCTGCGCGGCTTTAAAGAAAGCCGCGATCCGGCCATTGAACATGACCCCGATGCGATCCGACAGCATCATGATCTCATCGAGTTCAACCGAAATGAGCAAAACAGCCACACCCCGATTGCGCAGCGCCACTATGTGACGACGCACAGACTCGATCGACCCGACATCCAGCCCCCGGGTGGGTTGGCTGGCGATTAACAGGCAAATCTCGCGGCTCAATTCGCGTGAGACGATGACTTTTTGAAGGTTGCCCCCGGAAAGGGTGCCGGTCACGGTCTCCGGCCCGGGGGCTTGAATATTAAAGCGACGGATGAGACGGGCTGAATTTGCAAATATGGCCCTGGTATTGCGATGCCGCAAGCTTGCGAAGGGTGATTGGTAGTACGTGTTTAAAATCTGATTGTCGGCAACGCTATATTCCCGGACCAGCCCGTGCTTGAGTCGGTCTTCAGGGATATGGGCAACGCCGGCATCGACCAGGATACGTGGGGAAAGCGACGGCAGCATTTTTCCTGCCAGCCTGACGGTGCCGCTTTCAATTTTACGCAGACCGCTTAAAGCCGCCGCCAATTCGGTTTGACCGTTGCCCTGAACACCGGCCAGACCCAGAACCTCACCCTGGCGAATCTTAAAAGAGACATCCGTAACGGCAGGCATATTGCGGTCATCGAGAATGTTCAAATTGTTGACATCCAAAACAGTTGCGCCCGGCTCACGGGGCGTCTTGGGGATTCCCATCTCGACGTCATGCCCAACCATCATTCTGGCCAAGGTGCGCGCATCGGTTTCAGATGTTTTGACGGTCCCCATCATGCGACCGCGCCGCATGACGCTGACCCGGTCGGCAATCGCCAGTACTTCTTTGAGTTTATGGGTAATAAAAATGATGGATACGCCACGTTTGCGCAGCATGCGCATCACCCTGAACAATTCTTCGGCTTCCAGCGGGGTGAGCACGGCGGTCGGCTCATCCAGAACCAGAATCCGGACCTGCCGAAAGAGGGTTTTGATGATCTCGACGCGCTGCTGCAGGCCCACAGGAAGATCCTCAACAACGGCGTGCGGGTCCACTTGCAGGCCATATTCAAGCGACAGGTCGCGCACGATGTTGCAGGCCCTGGGGATATTCAGGCAGGGCCCTCGCGTGATTTCGGCACCCAGCATGATGTTTTCAGCCACCGTAAATCTGGGAACCAACATGAAATGCTGATGGACCATTCCAATGCCAAGTCGAATGGCATCGTGCGGATTCCGAAAAATTGCCCGATGCCCATTAACATAGATTTTGCCTTCATCCGCGCTGTACAAGCCGCAGACAATATTCATCAAAGTGGATTTGCCGGCCCCGTTCTCACCCAGCAACACATGAATTTCGCCGCGGCCCAGGTCAAAATCAACCCGGCGATTGGCCGTCAGATCTCCGAAATTTTTACTAATCCCTCGAAGCTTTAGCGTAACAGGCGATTTCATGGCTTTATCGGTCACTATTCTTTCCGGTAAGGCTTTCCCAATCCAGCCGGTGCACGCGCGCCGCCGACGAAACCGGCCAGAACAATGACGGTCATAAGGTAAGGCAACATGCCGATGAATTGATGGGGAATCTTTATATGCCCGCCAAATTGCAGCTGGGTCTGGACGGCAGTGGTCAAACCGAAAAGCAAGGCAGCGCCCCATGAGCCCAGGGGTGTCCATTTGCCGAATATCATCACCGCCAGCGCTATGAAGCCACGGCCGTTCGTCATCCCTCTCTCAAAAGACCCAACGGCCTCCAGGGTCAGAAAGGCGCCGGCCAAACCGGAGATGGCGCCACCCCAGATAAGATTGACATAACGAACCAAAAAGACGTTCACCCCCAGCGTGTCGGCCGCGGCGGGATGCTCACCCACGGCCCGGGTACGCAGCCCCCAGGGCGTGTAAAACAGAACGAATTGAACGACGAAGACCAGCAAAATGGTCAGGTATGTAATGGGCGGGTTGTTGAAAAGCACCGCGCCAATGAGGGGAATCTCATTCAACGGTTTCAGCGCCATAGCCCCAAGCTTGCCGCCGGTGCTCAGTCCCACCTTATAAAAATAACCGGTCAGGCCCACCGCCAGGATATTGATGACCACGCCCCCGATGATCTGGTCGATTCGCAAGGTCACGGTCATGACGGCCAGCAGCAGCCCCAAAATCCCGCCGGCAAGAATTCCGGCCGTAACCGCCAGGGCAAGATTGCCTGTCCCCACATTGACCATAAACCCAACAAAGGCCGCGAAAAGCATTTGCCCCTCTATGCCGATATTCATCACCCCGGAGCGCTCTCCCAGAAGCCCGCACAACGCCCCCAGAACCAATGGCGTGGATTGACGCACCGCGGAAGCCAAAACAGCTGTGGTGACAAGGGGATTCAGGCGGTAAAACCAGATGATAACCGCACAGATGAGTAATCCAAATGCGCACGCGACTGTGTGGTTTTTGAAGAATTGCGTTATTTGCTTATTTGTTGTCACTGAAGCCTTTCCGATGTCTCTTTTATAACCTGCAGCTTGGCGCTTCCATTTCGATCAGCTAATTTTATAAAAAAGAGAGAATACCTGCATTCGCCAATCGTCATTGGACAGTCTCTCATTTCTTCCCCCATCCGGCGCTGAAAGTTATTTTTTCACCGGCCGCTGGTTTGCTTCTGATCAACCAGCGCACGACCAGTTCGGCCGCCACAAAAAACAAAATCAGGGCTAAGACAACGTCTATAATCCCAATGGCCACCCCCGCACTGAATTGCATCTGGTTTGAGCCGGCCTTCATGGCACCAACCAGAAGAGCGGCCGGGATAACACCGAGGGGATGGGTCCGTGCCAGCAGGGCGATGGTAATTCCGTCAAACCCCAGGCCGACGTTAAATCCGGGCTGGTAGCGATGGACGACCCCCAGGGTTTCGACGGCGCCTCCCAGGCCCGCCAGCAGGCCGCTAAGCGCCATGGCTAAAATCATGGTTTGTGACACCTTGATGCCGGCATAGCCGGCTGCATGGACATTGAGCCCGACGGTCCGGATTTCAAAGCCGGCAGTTGTCTGTTTTACCAGCCACCAGACGGCCGCAGCCGCCATTAAAGCCACGATAAATCCGGTCGGCAGCCCCCCGATGTCGGTAATTTTACTGGAGTCCAGGATCAGGGGGGTTCGGGCAATGATATTGCCCGGGGTGGGATCTTTGAAAGGGCCGCCGGCCAGGTAGTCGGTAAGATTAATCGCAACGTAGTTGAGCATGATGCCGGTGATGACTTCGTGGGCGCCGGTGTACACCCGGAGCGCCCCCTGTATGGCGGCATAGAGAGCGCCGGCTGCAGCTCCGGCAAAAAGGGCCAGGGGAAGATGAATGATCATCGGAAGACCATTCAGACCGTAGCCGACGATTGCGGCCGCCAACGCCCCGAAAAGCAGTTGGCCCTGGGCGCCGATATTAAACAATCCGGCCTTGAAGGCAAATGCCACGGCCAGTCCGCTGAAAATCAGCGGCGTCGTTTTCTCAAAGGTGCGGCCCACGGCAATGATCGTGCCGAATGCGCCCTGTAACAGGGCGGCATAGGCTTTAAAGGGATTGGCGCCGTGGGCTGCCAGAATAATTGCGCCAATTAAAGCGCCCAATAACACGGCAGCCACCGGCACACTTAAGGTGTGCAATTGGCCGATGAGCCCAGTCAGATTGCGAGGCGAAACAGGAGCGGATATGTCCTGGGAGTGCATGGAAGGCTAACTCCTATATGGTTTTAACCCCATTGGTGTTCTATTCCATGCCAATTGTGTTTGCACGTAAATCGATCTCGATTCTGGCCAGTCGGTCCTTGATTTCCCGGGAAACTTTGCTGTCAAAATCATGTAAAGGCGCCAGGCCGACGTCTCCAAAATAATTGCCGGCAGGAAATTTTCCTTCACCGGACAATTTAATCAGATCGAAAACGCTCGGGGTGATCAATTTCATGGCACTTGAAACCAGGCAGGGGCGTGCTTCCGGAAGCGTGACCCATTGATCGCTGTCAACACCGATACAGTATTTGCCCGCATGGGAGGCCACTTCAATCAGGCCGCCATTTCCGGTCGTACCGCCGGCGGCGAATATAACATCCGCCCCCTGGTCAAGGGCCTGTTTGGCCGTTGATGCACCCCATTCGGGATCGGTAAAGGCGACATCCAGACCACCGGGATGAAAGGTTGAAATAATCCGGATGTCCGGCTTGATGTAACGCGCACCGGCTTCATATCCTTTCTTGAAGGCCACTACCGGCGGAACCAGATCCGTACCCAACACGGCGGCGATGATTCCGGATTCAGTGAGCATGGCCGCTAACGATCCGGCCATGAAGCCAGCCTGATCTTCGTGAAAAATCAGCCCGGCCACGTTGGGGGCGCTTTTGGGTTGGAATTGATCAACGCCGATGAAATGGATGCCCGGATATTTTGCGGCGGCCTGGATAGTGGCCTCTCCCAGGCCGAATCCAACGGTTACAATGAGATCATAGTGCCTGGCGGCAAACAGTTCGATGTTGGCCATGTAATCTTTGGCATCTTTGGTTTCGATGTAATTCCCATGAGCCCCGAGTTTGGCGACGGCAAGCTGAACCCCTTCCCAGGATGATTGGTTAAAGGATTTGTCGTCGATGGCCCCCACATCCGTGACCAAGCCGACGCACACAACGTCAGTGCGCTTGCAATCGGGTTCGTCCGCTGACGGTCCACAGCCGATCAGCAGCGCGATTACCGCTGCGGCCGGTGCTAGTAGAGGCCATCTCACCCATGTCTTTTGATCCAATTTCTTTGTTGGTGCGTCGAAATTGAACCAACATCCTATTTTTGAGATGGCTTCTAGTGACAATTGGGTCAATCGTTTGGCAAACATTTGGAATCTCCTTTTTGAGTCAACGACCACCCGCAAAGCGGGTGGCCTGGACCTGCGCGCCGCGGGCGTGTTTCCGGCCAGCGGCCGGGTAGACAAAAGCACGTCCGTGCTTTACACGGTGCGGGTGAAATCCGTTGCCGGCGGATTTGAAAACAACCAGTTTGATTTCTAGGTGATATCAAGGGCGATCCCGCCAGGACACATCAAATGCCCACTCTCTATCCCGATACCGAGTCAATGCATTTTTAGATCAAAATTAGTTGATTAGTCAATCTTTATAACCTATGGTGACGGCATGCATCCACTGCTGAAATATGCTTTCTGGGGCGTCATAATTTATACCGCCTATTGCAGCTTTCTATATCTGGTGCAGCGGCAGATCCTGTATCCTCGCGGCCAGATACCCCTGCCGGCGCAAACCCCGCCGAATATCGCCGGTCTGGAAACCCTCTGGCTGCCTACCGAATCCGGCAAGGTCGAGGCCTGGTATCTACCGCCTGCTTTAAAGGGTATGTCATCCCCGTCACCGGCGGTAATATTTGCGCATGGCAATGGGGAAATCATCGATTATTGGCCCGAAGAGCTTCAAGGGTTCACCCGCCTGGGAATTGCCCTGCTGCTGGTGGAATACCCGGGCTACGGACGGTCCGAGGGCTCACCGACCCAGGAGAGTATAACAAAGACATTTGTGAAGGCTTATGATGCGCTGGCCGCGCGCACAGACATCGATGCGTCCCGTATAATTTTTCTGGGCCGCTCCCTGGGCGGAGGCGCTTTATGTGCTTTGGCCAGGAAACGGTCCTCGGCCGCTCTCATCCTGATGTCCACTTTTACAGGGGTCCGGCCAATGGCGCTAAGATACCTGGCGCCTCCATTTCTCGTGCGGGATGCCTTTGATAATCTGGCGGTGGTCAGGGACTACCCCAACCCGGTTTTAATCATACACGGTAGGCGTGACGCCATCATACCATTCAGCCATGGACAGAAACTGCACCGGGCAGCAAAACGAAGTGAGTTGATCGTCTACGAAGCAGGTCACAATGACTGTCCCCCGGACTGGGGTGTATTCTGGAAGGACGTGGAAACTTTTTTACGAAGAAATGGGATAATCTAAAATTAATATTTATCATCTGGAACATTTAAAGCGGATTGATCTAATCGTACTTACCCCAATAGAATGAAATGTTATAAATCCCAAATTACAAGCACCAAATTACAAACAAATCTCAAATATCAAGGATCAATTACCAAAACAAATTCGAAGATTGCAGCAGATAGTGAATTGAGTCTTCGGTATAGTCAATCGAACCTCACACCAAAGCTTGAACCAACTTGCACCCCTTCGGGCAAATCAAAACTGGTTTGATAATTGATGCTTGAAATTTGGATATTGTTTGCTATTTGTGATTTGGTGCTTGGAATTTGCTCAGCCAGAGATACGACTTTTTGTTCAGCTTAGATCTATCCCCTAAGAGGTTTGCGACCTATTGCTAGCATCCTCCGGTTCATAAAACCATAGCCCCCTTCAAACCGATGGGGGGAAAAATCAGTGTGAATTTTAATTTGTCTGAATCCGGTGGTTTCTAAAAGGGATAAAATGGTTTGGGGTTCGTAAAGCCGGACGGCATAGGTCCTGTCCCGGATCAAACCGTCCTTTTTGCTGATTACAAGCTCGCGGGCACGGACGGCATCATTCCTTAGCTCACGCTGACGGCACACAACCGTATCCTCACCAACCTCGTGCCAGGCATTCGGATTAAATGACCTTTTAACGGCCGCTCCGTCCGTAACATCCAACAAAAGCCAGCCCCCCGGTTGCAACACCCGCATGGCTTCAGCGAGAATCCTTTGGTCAGCATCGGATTCTTGAATATATCCCAGCGAATTTCCCATAATAAGCACATGATTATAGTGATCGGACCCAAGATCGATCTGACGCGCATCGCAGCGGACAACTTTCAGGGGAAATTTGTCATCCTGGGCTTTTTCCCGGGCAACAGCGGTCAGGGCGCGGGAATAGTCCAGCAGGGTACATGCTTCAAAGCCTCTTCTGCAGAGCTCAAGGCTATGACGTCCTTGACCGCCGCAAAGGTCTAAAATCTTATGCCCGGCCTCGAGGGGCAGCAGCTCGCAAACGACATCAACCTCCAACCTCGTCAGGCTGTCATCGCCTACCGAGCGCGCATCCGTCAGCAGATAGACATCGTCAAAAAGGGTTTTCCACCAGTCGGGATCAACCTCGATGGGCATCGTTAATTCCTATGCAAGTCAACTAAAATGATAGGCTCTTTACCGTTGGTTGGTTTTTCGAATAAATGCCTAAAATGTTAAATGACTAAAGTGCCTAAAATTAATGGATCCTATCTTTTTTAAACGCATCTGTTTGGATCACTGAAACTCAGATCTACCGATTGATTCGTCATTCGTCAATCGACATTCGTCATTCCCTGGGTTCGGCACCGAATCCAAACAGCCCGTCCGAAGCAATAATAGCCGCGGACCCTTGCCAGGGGTTCATGCGGGCAATCGCAAGCTCTTCTTCCTCAATGTTGATCATGCTGTCCAGCTGCCCGGTCTGCCACATTTTTTCCAATGTCAGGCAGTCGGCCCACATTTTTTGTCCGTAGCTTTTCAGGGCGTCTATCTGGCGGGTGGTAATTACCCGGGGCCGCAGGGCTATTTTTACGGGACCCAGCAAATAGGTAAAATCACAATCCATGGCCATTTTTTTTTGCTTTTCAATGACCTCAAGTAGGTCATCGACGTTCATATTCATGATGGTGCCATTTATACGATCAACGGCATCTCTGACAGGCATATCGGAGGCCAGGATGGCCAGGGGTTGAAATCCGCCGCCGCTGCCGACATTCGTCGGCACGCCGCCGTAACGCCCCACAAATCCAACCAGGCCCTCAACACCCATCAGGCAGCGAAAATCCGTCTGGTAGCGTTTGAGATCAATCTTTTCGTCCTGAACAGAGGGAATCTCTTCGGCCCACAGCGCCAGGGGAATTTTTTCCTGGACGATGTAGTCCCCTTCTGTGAGTGCCAGATTTATGGCCTCGTCGATGTCATCGTTGACGGTCCCTACCCGGACACCGTGCCCGGAATAGCCTCTTTCGGGCTTGAGAACCAGGTCGCGCCAGTTGCGGCGGGTCCAATCGATCAGGTCATCAATCGTTTCGCCTTTGGGACCTTCGGTTTGACGCTGATAAAATTGCCGGGTCCAGGGCGTCCGTTGCACGATTTCGGCGTGAAAGCGATCCTTGAACGGGCCCGTCATCACCTCGAACATGCTTTTAACGTTAAAAGGCTCCGTTCCGCGGGGATTGATAACCCGGTGTTCTTTGACGGCCTGCAGTACAGGCGACAAATCCTGCCTGCGGTGAAGGGCCATGAGCACGTCGGTATTAAAATCCATGAACATCACCGAAACCGGTTGGCCCTGCCGGCAAACCACACCGTCCTTGAGCTCGAGTTCATGGGGCGCGCACAGTACCCCATGAATGCCATCGAGGGCGTCCAGGCGTTTGGCCAGATTGATATTTTCGGTCACATCCGCCAGGGTTTCTTCTTCGGCAACCACGGCAATTAATCCGGCGTTTTGGCCGGATACCGACCTGTGCGCCTCGACTAAAATTTCTACCAGTCCGTCAACCGGCGAAAAATACGGGTGATCAAAATCCAGTTCGATATTCGTGGGCTTTATGCGGTTAATCTGCTCCCAGACGGCTTTGCCGATGATCTGGGTCAGTCGCTGATAATCCCATCCGCCCGGACTTCCAAGGTTCCATTCCGAATGATAGCCAACAAAAGATTCCACGGTTGCGTCCTCGATGATGAATTCAAACAACCGAATTCATCATGTATTTAGTTTTTTGTGCTTCGTGTTTCGAAAAGCTCTCGGATGCGGCTTGATTCGGAGATCTGTCTAAACACTCAGCACCAAATACGAAACTCGAAATATGTGTTAAAAAAATAGCAGCGTTACCTGATTAATTTTTGTTGCCTTCAGAAAGTAATTCCTTGAAGCGGAGATCAATCAGGTGAAACGGCAGCTCGCCACCTTCAAGTAAAAACTGATGAAACTGAGCTGCCTCCATGCGGGTGCCGTAAGAGGCCTTCAGTTGTTTGAACTCATGGCAGCCGAGACTGTAACACAATTGATATCCCGGGTTCAAACGAAAACGATCCACCTGTCGCCGGGCCTCGGCGCGCGAAAATCCGCAGGTTTCCAATAGATGCACCGCATGGGCCAAATCGATTTTTCCGGTGGTTAACCCCACGTCCACCTGACAGCGCGCCGACCGCCACAGTCGTCTTTTGTAATCTACCAGCAGATCCATTGGATGGGTGATATAACCCGAATCGATCAGCAAAAATTCAGCGTACGACGCCCAACCCTCATAAAAAAGCGGCGATTCAATCTGGCGTCGCACCGGATTTTCCAGCCTGCGGCGTATGGCGTCAAGCAAATGATGCCCCGGTATGGTTTCGTGGGCGGTCAGCGGCTTGAACTCGCGATGAAAGCGCTTTTTCAACAGCAGATCTTCGCTTGCCGTATTCTGGCCGGCAAGCTGAGTGGTGATGTAAAAAAGGCTGCTTTCACGCCTGTCGGGGGTAAAGGCGGCTGCAAAAGAAGCCGCCCCCCTGACCGATCGCAGGTATTCAGGCGTTTCAACGATTTCCAGCGGCGCGTCCATTTCCCATGCATGAAAGCCCTGGTGTCTGAAAAACCGTCTCAAGCGTCCAATTTCTTCCTGATATAGCACGATTGTATCGGATTTCTCGATGTCAGCGGGAAGATACCCGTGATACAGGTCCTGCCAGGAAGACGACGGATCAATCTTTCCTTTTAACGCTTCCAGCCGGTTTAGATTCCGGTGCCAGTCCTCAACCGCCATTTGATAAATGTCGTCCACGCTGCGGGCGGACAGAAAATGATCTTTCAGGGTTTGCGGCAGGGTTTCAACGGCAAACTCACGATCCGGCAAAGGTGTTAAGTCGGCCAAAAAGCGCTCCAGATCATCCAGGGCTGCGGCGGTCTGTTCAAGGTAAACCGACAGCAGTGCCCCCGACGCGCCGTCCATACCTGCAGCCAAGTCCTTTCCGACCTGCGTAAGGTAGTGCCGGCAATCGCCTGCCATGGCCCGGGATGCCTGGTGGTAGGTTGCAGGCACTGTGGTGATGTTTTCCACTGCCTGTCCGAGCACGCGGCGGGCATCTGAAAGACGGGCCAACAGGCGCTCGTTACGTTCGGCAACGTTTTCGGCCGGTTTGGTCAGCGCGTGATCCAGCCCGATGAATACGACTTTAAGGTAAAGCAGTGGATTGAACTGCCAGAGGCGTTTGTGGTCAAACTCGATTAAAAACCCGGCGATGTTGGCCTGCAACATCTGAAGATCGATGCGGGTTTCGAGATCATGATCCGATTCATCCAGGCGCGCAAACTGTTCCTGAAAGTATTTCAGCTTTTCAATGCTTTGCGCAATCGCCGATGAATCGAGCTCATCCAGCCTGTCATAATGGTGGACCGCCGCCTGGGCCCGGGGAAGAAAATGAAATTCGTCGCTGGCGCACATAACCGGAAACCTGCCGGCCAGCTCATCGAAGTATTCTTGCGCCAATAATATGTGTGAAGCCCGTTCAGGCATTGCCTTGGCCTTTGCATCTGCTGCTGGTCATGATCTGTCTCGATTAACCTAACACATGAGATTTCAACGTCAAGACGGTCGTTCATTACGCTTGTTGACCTTCGGGCAGGCAATTGATATCAGAAAGATATGATCACCGAGTTTTCATTCGGCCGGATTGTCGTCAACGGCCGGGCCTGCAACCATGATATCAAAATAGTCCAGGGCACCCTGATGCCGGACTGGTGGCGCAAAAGCGGTCACACGGTTGAAATCGAGGACGTGCAGGATCTTCTCGACACCCAACCGGAGATACTCGTCATCGGCAAGGGACAGCCCGGCTATATGCGAGTTGCAGACTCGCTCAGGCACCTGCTTGCCGAAAAGAATGTAAGGCTTATCGAGGCGCCCACCGCCCAGGCGATCGAAACTTTCAACCGCCTGTCTGAGGAAGGCAGAAAGGTGGCGGGCGGTTTCCATGTGGGGTGTTGACGATCAAGTGTTCAGGTTTCAGGCGTCAGGCCGTCATTCGACAAAGAAGTATAATACTGGATATTCTGGCTTTGATTGCATGATCCGTTTGAATGTCAGCCCAACCCCATGTCAACCCTGACACCTGAAACCTAAAAAAAACGTAATTATGAATCTCTAAAACAAATTTTAATTATTTCATACTAGGAAAAGAGAGGAAATAAAATCAATGCTATCCCGGTTTAACAACGAGGTATTGTCCTACGGTCCGACGGCGGTCTTGCCGCAGAATTTGAACAGCACCTGGATGAAAAATTTGCAGGAAATCGCCGATGATTATTTAGACAGTAACTTTTCGCTCCACGAATGCAAAGACCCCCGGGATATCGGCGATCCGATTTTAATGGCCTGTGTATACGAGATTTTGAGCTATCAGCAGGGCGAGCGCGTTGAGATATCGCCGCAAGCGATGGCCGAAAATATGGCGATCTACTCCCTGTCGATTTTGATGGAATCCGTTAACAGGGAGTCGAATATCGGACTGGATCCACCCAACCTTGACAATGTTCTGTCGATGGAGAGAATTATCGCATTTAAAGAAAAGAATCCGGAATTCGTGAAAGTCCTGAAAAAAGCCTGCATCCTTCAAAACTCCGCAAAGGGCTGGTTTCAGAACATCAAAGACAAACTGCTGTAAAAGGCAGAATCAATCCTTGCACTTAAAAGGGCAGAAATGATGAAAACAATAGCTGGCCGGGTTGCCATAGGGCCGGTTTTCGGTCTCCATGCAGGTTGAGATCATCGCCCGGGTCGTATCCTCGTAATCCGGCCTCTTTTCTTCTGCGCTTTTGCAGTCCATACATATCGGTTCGTGGTCGTAAACCGACAAGAGCCTTTTATCTTTTTTGCCCAAAGGGGTGTTGCAACGCAGGCATACTTCGGCGCAGGCCAGTTGTTTTTCCCAATTTTCTTCCATGTCAACTCTCCGCCATGATGACGCCTAAATGGACAATTATAGATACGCTTAACGCTTAGAAAACAATTTAGCATAATCCCAATATGTCAACGGCTCAATCGATGTCAAGCCCGTCATTTTTTTGTTTACGCTAACACCTTCTCCATCTTGCTAAGATTGTCCCGATTTCCAAAGGTGATGCGAATGGCGTTATCTTTTGCGTCCATAATATGCTTGCGCATCATATATTCACAAAGATCGGGATCTCTCGTTTGAAGGGCGAGGATTATTTTTTTATGCCCGGCAATCGTCCGCTTGGCGATGTCCAGATAATAGAGGGTGTTCTTTCTGTATTTCAGCATATGTTCTTTCATGTTCGCGATGATGTTATTTGTCCTGTGTTTGTCTTTTGAATAGTGTTGAAACGTATCGTGAAATTTCGTGTTATATTTGTAGATTCCATCAGAATCTCTATTCTGGATAGCTTTTTCTGATCCACGGATATATTCCGACAACCGCTCAATTTCAGCATCCGGAATATTTTTACAGGCCGACCTTATGAGATACCCTTCCAGCATCGAGCGTATATCGAACAACTCCTCCAATTCCGCCAATGACAGGCGGTATACCCGAAATCCCCCCGCCCCGGAAGTTGTAACCAGGCCCTCTGAGCGCAGACGATGCAACGCTTCTCGGATGGGCGTGCGACTGATTCGCAATTGGTTGGCGATATGCTCCTGATTAAGCTTCTGACCGGATTGAAGCTGGTTGGAAAGAATAAGGTCCTTAACGTAGTTATACGCTTTCTCTCTTACCGTGGGCGTTTTTGGACGGGTCTCCATGACAATAAGCCTTTAAATAGCGAAAATTTATCTACGTCATCATTAAGCCTTTTACGGCCTCAACAAGCCGGGTAGCCACGTTGCCAGTCCGGGCAGTGCCGCCAATAGAAAAAGAAAGGCTACCAATGCGATGAGAAAGGGCGTATTGGCTTTCAGGACGTCGATTTGATCCACTTCTGCTATTCTGCCGGAGACAATCAGCGCTATCGCCATCGGTGGCGTTACCTGTCCGATAACGACGGCAATGACGATCAGAATGCCAAAATGAATTAGGTCGATATTAAACGCCAGCAGCGTCGGCAAGATGATGGGCAAAAGAACCGGAATCAGTGGGTCCAGGATCATACCGGCGAGTACGGCAAGAAATAGCATTGCCATGATCCGCATATATTGGAAATCTCCAATAACAAAGAAATTCACAACCGACACGAGCAT
This sequence comes from Deltaproteobacteria bacterium, assembly GCA_019312835.1. Taxonomy (GTDB): domain Bacteria; phylum Desulfobacterota; class Desulfobacteria; order Desulfobacterales; family JAFDCJ01; genus JAFDCJ01. The sequence continues at coordinate 17,326 of JAFDCJ010000029.1, read as the reverse complement.
ATCCGGAATGCGGGCATTGGCTAACCCCCAACCGAGTGCAAAAGACATGGATACAATCAATAGCAGTTCTCCGGTGAGTTGGGTGGCATTCACCGCCACCCGATAAAGATCCCTCAGTGACAGTTTGCGGTAGATGACGCATGCCAATGTGGCGGCATAGACCACGGCGAATGCACCTGCCTCTGTGGGGGTGAAGACGCCCACGGCCAGGCCCCCGACAATAATTAGCGGCAATCCAAACGACAGGCTCGCCCGTTTGCCAGTGCGGATGACCTCTTTTAAATAAAACGGTGAAAACGGACGCCAGTCATTTCGCTTCGCCAGATAGGCCACCACCATCATCTGGCTGAGCCCCAGAAGGATGCCTGGAATGATACCGGCAACAAAAAGCGTACCCAGAGATGTCCCGGTAACAGCAGAATACAGGATCATGGGATTACTGGGAGGTATCACCGGCCCGATCCCGGCCGAAGAAGCCGTAAGGGCCGCGGAAAAATCCGCCGGATAGCCATTTTCCTTCATGGCCGGAATAACGATTGATCCGGTGCCGGCGAGATCGGCCACCGAAGTTCCAATCATTCCACCGAAAAACATGCTGGTAACCACGTTCACATGGCCAAGCCCGCCACGCATCCATCCCACAATCGATCGGGCAAACTCGAAAAGACGGCCGGAGATGCCACCGGCGTTCATCAACCCGCCTGCCAGAACAAAAAGCGGCAATGCGATGAGCACGAAACGACTCATTCCCGAAATCATCATTTGCGGCAATGCCTGTTGCCAGGCACTGGTCAGAAAAAAATTTAAAACCACCGAAGTAATAATGGAAACGAGCATCGGAACCCGCAGAATAAGCAGCAAGCACAGAACAAGGATGGAAATGATGGCGGCGATCATAAAAATTCCCTTTCGACCGGATGTTCAAATCTCACGGGCACGGAAGTGCATTCCGACTCCGGACATTTCACATCGGGCAAGCCGGCAAGCTTCCATAAAAGCCCGGGCAGTGGCGTGGTTATTCCTTCCTGCTTTTGACTATCTCCACGATAAACGCCAGGCAGGCGAACACACCCCCAAAAAATACGGAGATGGTGAAGATACCCACGGGAAGGCCAAGATACGGCGTTGTGTCGCGTCCGAAGACCATAAAATGCTTGAGTCCGAGAAAACCGACATAAGCAAAAATCGCCGCACACAGCACCTGTGAAAGAATATTGAGAGGGCGCTGGATGGGCGCCGGCAGTTTTTCGAAAAAATAGTCTATCCGGATGACCGTTTTTCTGCGTATGGCCAGAAACAACCCTGTGACGGCAAGCCAGGGGATGATGTTTATCACGACCTCTTCAGCCCAGATAATCGAGGTGTTCAACAGATACCGCATGCAGGCATTACAAAAAACAATCCCGACGATGGCGCCCAGTATCAGCACACCCAGAACCTCCGCTATCTTATTGACGACGCGGTCCGCCAGCGGCAGGCCCGCGTCGGGATCGCTCAACTCCTGCCATCGACCTACCTGGCTGATTTTGGTGGCCAGACTGGTCTCCGCGCTCCCATTACCATTCCCGTCCGCAACCGAATGCTCTTTTTCGGCCATGACATCGTCCCCGTGAAAAAAGCTCAACGACTCGAGCTGAATCTGGCCCCGAAGCGAATCGCTCCACATTCGGGGCCATTTAAAACTAAAATGTGGACCTACTGGCCCAGGGCCGTCAAGACTTCTTTGGTGAAATCCTCTCCGGCAATCTTGGCTATTTCCTGCCAAACGGGTTTGGCGGCCACTTGAAATTCCTTGACATTTATTGCATTGAACTCGGTTTTACCTTTGGCGAGCTCTTTGATTTCGGCCACGAGCTTGGCGTCATTTTCAGCGCCATATTTCCGACTCGCTGCAACAGCCACTTTGGCAGCCTTCAAAATTCTTTGCTGGACTTCAGATGACAGAGATTTCCACCGGTTCAGATTCATGCTCAGGGTTACAGGCGTATACACGTGATTTGACAGCGAAATGTATTTTTGAACTTCATACCAGGAATGCGCCCGGATGTTACCCAACGGATTCTCCTGGCCGTCGATCACACCCTGTTGCATGGCCAGATAAAGCTCTCCAATGTTCATGGAAATGGGGATGGCACCAAAGCTTTTAAAGGAAAGAATGCGGGTTTTGCTTCCGGGTGTTCTCAGTTTCAATCCCTTCAAATCAGCGGGCACGACAATGGGACGAACGTTATTGGTGATTTGTCGGAATCCGATTTCGCCAAAACCCAGCACCTTCAAACCGGCATTTTTCTGAAACGATGCATCAAGTTTCCGGCCAATGTCTCCGTCCAATAATTCACCGGCGACTTCACGACTGGAAAAAAGAAACATCATGTCAAAAACTGCCCATTTGGGGTCCAGTTGCACGGCGTCGGAGCCAATCGGCACCACATCCAGCTGGCCGGTGCGTACCTGCTGCATGTGGACGATTTCATCACCCAGGGTACCGCTGTCATAATAGTCGACTTTGATCTGATCCTTAAATTCAGCTTCAAGTGCATCCCGAAACGAGGCTAACATATACTGGGTAGCGGATCCGGGTGTACTTTCAACGGAGATTTTCAAGGTGAACCCGTCAGCGGCCTGCGAATCCACCGGAGCCAGGAAAATCATCCCGAGGAGAAGTATTGTTGTCACGCCAATCTTTGCAAAATGGTTCATAATTTGCCCTCCTTTTAATTTAAAGGTTATGTCACCGGGAGGCCTCATGGATATGCGCATTCCCGGTAAACTGGGTTGGAAACCATTTACCAAACAGGGCTTTGTGAGGAAAAGAAGCCAGGTTCACTCGTATTGAATGCCCAATTCATTTAAGATTAACATAATTCTTTCGGCACTCAGCAGGCGGTCTTGATTTGTTTTCAGCTCCATGTTCAGTGCGCCGTGAAACCCCACCTCATTCAATTGCCGCAACACGCTGGAAAAATCGATCTTGCCCTCACCGACGGGCAGGTGGCGGTCCAGATAAAGATCATTATCGCTGACGTGCGTACTGACAATACGATCCGGAAATTTGTCTATAAAAGCCTGGTTGCCTCCGGGAAGCAGGGCGGCGTGGGCGACATCCAGCGTGAGTCCCAGGTACTTTGAGGGAATGGCATCAAAAACACGTTCCAGTTCTTCGATATGCACCCCCAGATAGACAATTTCGCAGTCTTCATGTACCTGGTTCATATTCTCAATACCGATCGGTATCTCGTATTTCTCGGCGAGCTCGACCACCGGTTTATAGGTTTCGATTAAACAGCGAAACACCTCGTCCAAATGCAGGCTGAAATGGTAGCCGAAGTGCAAAACAAGGTATTCAGCCTTCAGCCTTCGGGATAGTTCCACATAGTCAATTAAATGCTGGCATACGGCCGGCCGTACGGTGGGTTCTATCTCGGCCGTATTGACATAGGAAGGTGTGTGCAGGCCGTATCTGAGGCCATACTGGTCTTTCATTTCACGGATTTTTGAAATCCGCTTATCATCGAACTTATCCAAAAAGTTAAGGGGACTGTTGCAGCTCAGTTCAACCCACTTAAAACCTTTTTCATGGGCAAAAGAAAAGTAGTTCTCAACAGGCTCAGGACCGGTGTTAAAACATAGCTTCATATTCTGACTCCTATAATTTAAGTAAACAGAAAGCAATTCGGGCTGGGTTGAGTTTTGCAGATTGGATTCAGTCTTACACTGAGACCGGATTTTTGGATCCAAAACGAATCTATTTTTGGTTTATTATCCGAAATATAGCATTTGTCAATATAATTTTAGTCATTTTGGATCCATTTTTCGTTCTGTTCGGGATATATGGATCCAATTGTTCACCCCGTATGAGATAGGCCATCCGTTGCCGACCGGACTGGACAACGCCTGGTCGGCGGCATCGGCAATCTCAAATGGCAGCGGTTGGTGTTCTTTGGGATTTAAAGGGGATGCCAATCGTTTTGCAGCAGAGGTTGATGAGGGAATTCCCGGCGTTGGGATCAAGCCAATGGGTTGTTGTGGGAATGGACGAAATCCACCAATCCACCTGCTCTGCCGACACAAAAAAAGGGGAAAGTGCATGACGTTTCCCCTGAGACTTAACTGGTGCGCCAGGCAGGATTTGAACCTGCGGCCTACGGATTCGTAGTCCGGCGCTCTATCCGGGCTGAGCTACTGGCGCATTGAAAACATTTGAATTTTACGTGGTACATAAGCTAAAGTGCTGTGGTTGTCAATGCCTTTGTTTCCTGATAATTGGTTGTCGATGCCGGGTACTTGATAACTTGATAATTGATGTTCAGCACATCACATACAGTCAGAATGTCATCGAGAATCGAGGATCGATCGAATCTTCCTGCCAACAACAACGGCAGGCATTCGTTTAGCGGCGGCAAACAGACATAGGTTTCGGAATACCATGAACGCATCCCATGAAAAATTTATGCGACTCGCGCTGGTCGAAGCACAAAAAGCTGGACAAACGGGTGAAGTTCCGATAGGTGCAATACTCGTCGCTGAAGACGGGACGGTATTGTCTTCTGCGCACAACCGAACGATCGACTTGGCGGACCCCACCGCCCACGCTGAAATACTGGCACTGCGCGAAGCCGCATTAAAAATTAACAATTACAGATTGTTAAATACAACACTCTATGTTACCGTTGAGCCCTGCATCATGTGTATGGGGGCGATCGTTCACGCCAGGATTTCAGGCGTCGTTTTCGGTGCGGACGATCCCAAATGGGGTGCCGCCGGTTCATTGTACAATTTTGCTGAGGATGATCGCTTGAACCACCGCGTCGGAATCATCAGCGGTGTGTGCGAGGCGGAATGTCGCGGCTTAATGCAGGCTTTTTTCCGCGCTAAACGAGGAAAATGCCTAAAGTCGTAAAATGCCTAAATTGCCAAAAATTAAGGCATCCTATCGATTTTATTATGAGCAAATAGCAAGATTTGTCCCAGAACTATCTAACTGATTATTGATGCACCACAGCTTTTGAACGTAAAACGGAGCGAGGCGACACCACAATTTTAGGCACTTTAGGCATTTTTGATCATTTTAGGCATTTTCATCCAGGCGATTTGAATCTAAGCTTAGCAATTATTCGCACTTAATTATCCATATATCTAACTAAGGAGACAGCACCGTGGCGAATGTCGTAATTGTCGGAACCCAATGGGGGGATGAAGGCAAGGGTAAAATCGTCGATCTGCTGGCCGAACATGCCCATTTAGTGGTCCGCTTCCAGGGAGGCAACAATGCCGGTCATACCATGGTGGTCGGCGGTGAACAATTCATCTGTCATTTGATCCCCTCCGGGATACTGCAGGACAAGACCTGTATTATCGGCAACGGGGTTGTGGTGGATCCCGCCGTACTGCTGGAAGAAATCGACAATCTGCAAAGCCGGGGGATCCATATTGCCGCTGACCGTTTGCTGATCTCCGAAAGAGCCCATCTGATCATGCCCTACCACAAAAGCGTCGATCATGCCCGGGAACAGTTCAAAGGTGATAAAAAGATCGGGACCACCGGACGCGGCATCGGCCCTGCCTACGAGGACAAAGCCACCCGCAGGGGCATCCGGTTTGTCGACCTGCTGGATCCTAAGGTTTTTGCTGAAAAAGTAAAGACCCTCTTGGATGAAAAAAATTTTTATTTGAAAAACTATCTATCCGCCGACGTTCTGGATCCCCAGGAGATCATCGATCAATACCGGCAGCACGCGCAGCGTCTGGCACCCCATGTTGCCAACGTTTCGATTATCATCAATGACGCCATTAAAAATGGCCAGCATGTCATGTTCGAAGGGGCCCAGGGGACCCATCTGGACATCGATCATGGTACCTACCCTTTTGTGACATCTTCAAATACAGTGGCAGGAAACGCCTGCTGCGGCGCCGGTGTCGGCCCCAAACAGATCGACGAAGTTATCGGCATTGTGAAAGCCTACACGACCCGGGTAGGCGCCGGGCCGTTTCCATCGGAACTGTTTGACGATGTCGGTGATGAGATCCAAAAAGTGGGTGCCGAGTTCGGCGCTACCACGGGACGCCGGCGACGCTGCGGCTGGCTCGATACCGTCATTTTGAGAAATGCGGTCCGCTTGAACGGGCTTACCGGATTGGCCATCACCAAGCTGGATGTGCTCGATGGTCTGGAGTCGGTCAAGATCTGTACGGGATATGAGTATCGAGGTGAGATAATTCAGGATTTTCCGGCAAGTCTCGATGTCCTGGCGGAGTGCCAACCGGTTTATGAAAACTTGCCCGGCTGGAAGGAAGATATTTCCAGCGCCAAGGTTATCGAAGACCTTCCCCCCAACGCCCGAAACTATCTGGATCGTATTGCTGAGCTCACTGAAACCGAACCGCACATTGTTTCCGTGGGACCGGACCGCGACCAGACGATCGTGTTGAAACATCCTTACCGATAGGCCATTTAGGCCTATCGGAGGTTGGTTAGATGATTGAGTTGAATGGTTGATTCCTGATATGCGGACTTTGCCGCAATTCAGAAAATCACGTGAACTCCGATTGTATTGCCGGACCTGAAACGTTATTCCCGCATCACGCTGTAGGGGCATTAATCCAGTCAACTCAATCAGCTTGATCAACGCAATAAACAGTTTTTATCGGTTGACAATTCATAGACTTTGACCTATTTAGAGAGTTTGTCGGGACGTGGCTCAGTCTGGTAGAGCACAGCGTTCGGGACGCTGGGGTCGGAGGTTCAAATCCTCTCGTCCCGACCAAATTAAATCAAGCACTTAGCCCGGTTTCAAAGTTGAAACCGGGCTTTTTTTGTAATAATGGGTTGCCAAAATGAACGGGGTCCATTATCTTTGTATAAAACGATAAGCAATGTTATTTCAGGATCTTATTATTAACTTCGAAATTTTTACAAATGGTTTCAGGGCGTGTAACGGCCTAACTGGGGAGGTATCCAGATGAACACAGAAACGCGATGGTTGCGGGCGCCACGCAATCGGATCATTGCCGTCGTCATATTTTTTTCACTTATTTTTTTTTGTTTGGAGGGGATCACACAGGCCGAATCGAGCCAGACGGTTCGGAAATTAATGCGTGAACCGGCAACCCTGTTCGATTTGGGGATCGTTCGTTTGGAAAATTTATTGCAAAAAAATCAACCCGGCACACTCGATGTTTCCTATGACCGGGAAAGGAATAAAATCCTGATTCGTGTGGTGAGAATCAATCGGATGTCACGCGGCGAAAAGAACAGAACCAAAGAAGATCTCAGAAGGTTGGTTCAACAAGACATCCTTAGGATCAGGCAGGATTTAAACCTAAATCCGACTACCGGAGAGATCGACTCCGGCTATACTGCCCTTGAAAATTGTTTCAGCCACGCGGATGACGCCAAAAATAGCGGCCCAACAGATCTCAAAGATGAATTATACAATATGACTGAAATAGCGGCGAAGGTAATCGTGCACCGAGACGAAGCCGCCGTTGAGGCCAGGGTGCCGTTAAAAGGAAATAGAATTGAATGGATCAAATGAAATTGAAAGGCGAAAGCAAATCGTGTTTTAACGATAAGGCTTGAAATTTATAAAAATTCGTTTTAGCGTGCAATCATGACTGAAACATTCGATATTGACATAGACCAGTTCCACGACTCACTCCGCAAAAAACACCTGCTTTGCCACGAGCATAGCCCCCCCAGGTAATTTGGCCTCCATCCTTTTGTATTCTTTACCATACCCCGATAAGATTTTAGTTTTGGGTTTAAAAATCATCCTTGTGTTTAAACAGGCGTCCGCTCTGTTTAAGAAAAGTGGAGAGTTGAGGTCATTTGGTCGCTAAAGTTGATCATAATGAAAGCCGTTGTGACCGCATCGAACGTCGGATCATTACCAAAATTTTTGATTCTGATATCGATCCATTCCAGAAACTGCAACTAAAAGAAATGATAATTCATATGGGCGAGATTTCGGATCAAGCCGACCGTTTCTCAAAACGAATCAACATTATTAGTATGAAGAGGCATGTGTAATGATTTCTTTATTGGACGGCGTTTTTCTGGGCTGGTCCCTGGGCGCAAATGATGCGTCCAATGTCTTTGGTTCGGCGGTTGCCTCGAAAATGCTAAAGTTCTGGACGGCTGCCATTTTGGCATCTGTCTTCGTTCTCATAGGCGCCCTTTTGCAAGGCCAGGCAGGAATTGAAACCCTCAAAGGGTTAACTCAGTTTACCCTTGAACAAGCCATCGTTTCCTCTGTTGCAGCGGCCACCACTGTCACCATAATAACGCTTCTGGGGCTTCCGGTTTCTACTTCCCAGGCAGTGATAGGGGCGGTTTTAGGTGTGGGTATCGTCAACGGGATTAACACCGTAAGGGCCCGTACGCTTGTAAACATAATCATCGCCTGGATTCTCACACCGGCGATTGCCGGCTTTTTTGCAACTGCACTTGATTTTGCAATCCATTTGCAATATGTGCCGCATCACTGAATTCCGGCGCGTCGGCCTTTGAGTTTGCGCGATGAATTCAGCCGGCCCCGCCGGTCCCAGCGGACCACCACGGGCACAAAATCCTGAAATCCCGGCTGCTGCAATGTTGGCCATCAGGGAGATGCGCAAAAAGACACGCGCTTGTACCAGATTCTTTTTCTACTCGCCCGATTTTGCGACGGTTTGCGCTCCCCAGCCCCGCTTTCAATTTTAATTGGCCCTGATTACAATTCCTCCTGCGCCTCGAGTTGGGTGTTGATGTCGTTCATCACCTTCATGAACGTCAGCCGTTTTTCTCTGGCATAGGGATTATAACGGTGCATATCCAGAAACAGCTGCCACGTGTCCCGTTCGACGACTTCCAGAATATGCAACAGCCGTTTATACCCTTCGGTGTCGATGTCCAGCGGTATGGCTTCACATTTGGATAAGGTTCTTCCGATCATATGGGTCAGGGAAAGACTCGTGGCAATTTGCTCGTCGTGCTGCCGGGGAGTTGCTTCGATGACGATCAATCCTTTGGAAATCAGATAGTTTTTGATCTTATTGTACGGCTTGTCGGCCACCCGCACCCGGCAGAGACAAATTTTCCTATCCTTCAGCGAATCGGCGGCACTGTCAGGACCGAACATGGGATGGGTTGCCAGAATACCCACTGATTCCGGCAGTACCGCGGTCATCCATTGGACGGGATATTCTTTCACCGAACAAACATCGATCACAAGAGCACCGGGCTTGAGCAACGGAGCGATGGTTTGCAGATTCTCTTTAAATTTTGAAATCGGGACACAGGGTATGACAATATCCTGCCGGCAAACTATCTCCAGGGATGCGGGATGGGCACCTGTCCTGGCAATCTCCGATGATTTGTCGGATCGATTGTAGACAAACACATCGAGATCCGGGGATAGATAATGTGACACCAGTTTTCCGAAACGACCGAATCCAATAATTCCAATCATAGAGCCTCTATGTTCTGTTAGAAGCTATCTCAAAAAAGTCTTTTGGCCTCCCGCCTTTGGCGGGATTGCCGCTCGGTTCCCAGCTTAGCTGGATGACCCATCGATTTTTGTTTAAAAAGAGGGCCTTAAATCCTCGAAATACTATAGTATTCCTTCGCTTCAAACCCCGCGGCCGCCGCAATTTGGAACCAAAATCCATTTTTTGCGATAGCTAGTAGTGTTTACGCGCGCGTTGTTGCAGGGCCAGATCCGCGATGACCAGGGCGGCCATGCTCTCGACAATCGGCACGGCCCTTGGAACCACACAGGGGTCATGGCGGCCTTTGGCCTCCAGGACCATATGATTGCCGTTAAAATCAGCTGTATTTTGCGACTTACCAATGGTCGCGGGCGGTTTGAAGGCCACCCGGAAAATGATGGGCTCCCCATTGCTGATACCGCCCTGAACGCCGCCGCTGTAGTTGGTAACCGTACCCAATCGGTCTTCTTTTTTTATGAAGGGATCGTTGTGCCGCGAACCGGACATGCGGGTACCCTCGAAACCGGAGCCGATTTCAAACCCCTTGGTGGCTGGAATCGACAGCATGGCATGGGCCAGACAGGCTTCCATCTTGTCGAACACGGGCTCACCCAGACCGGCGGGGACATGGCGGCAAACACACGATATAATCCCCCCCAACGAATCTTTATCATCTTTGGCCGCCATGATCGCACGAATCATTTCGTCGGCTTTAGGCCCCGACGGGCAACGCACCGCGGTTTGATCCACCTCTGCCCGCGTAATGCGGTTTTCATCGACTTCGTCCGCTGTAATTGTGCTCACCGAGCTCACCCAGGCAACGATCTCGATGCCATAATCTTCGTGTAGGAATTTTTCGGCGATTGCACCGGCGGCAACGCGGCCGATGGTTTCCCTGGCGCTCGATCTGCCGCCCCCGCTGGATGTGCGGATACCGTATTTCATCTGGTAGGTATAGTCGGCATGGGATGGACGCGGAACGGAACGCATGTCGGCATAATCGCCCGGTCGTTGATCTTTGTTGGCCACCGACATGCCGATGGGTGTGCCCAGGGCGCGGCCGTTTTCAACTCCGGACAAAATGGTCACCCGGTCGGTCTCTTCCCTGTCCGTCGTCAAGTGCGTCTGGCCGGGCCGACGGCGGTCGAGCTGGGGCTGAATGTCTCCTTCGCCAAGGGCCAAACCGGGCGGACATCCATCGACAATGGCACCGACACCTTTACCGTGTGACTCCCCGAAAGTTGTTACCTTGAAAAGATTTCCCAGAGTACTGGACATATATGTTATCTCCCCTTGTTCCAAAATTAGGTTTCAGGCTTCAATAACCGCAGGTTGCGGACCAGACGGTGAAAATCGACCAAATTCAGAGACGACTCTAATTTAACGGGTACGATGGCGCCCCTCTGCTGAAGCCCTGATATCTCAAGTTGTGAACCTTGAACCCTGCACCTTTTAACCCTCTGTATACATCCCCTCAAAAACTTCCCAGAAATTCGGAAATGATTTTTCGACACAATGCGCGTCTTTGATAACCATTCCGGAAGCCGCCAACCCTGCGACCGCAAAGCTCATCGCGATCCGGTGGTCACCGTATGTTTCGATGTCGGCGCCCCGGGGTTGTCCGCCCTCAACGGTCAGTTCGTCAGCAGTGCAGTGGGCCGTGATGCCCATTTTTTTTAGCTCATTGGCGACCGCGCTCAGGCGGTCGCTTTCTTTGGCTTTTAAATGGGATACATTGGTAATGACAGTGGTCCCCTGCGCAAAGGCGGCCACCGCTGCCAGGGTGGGAACCATGTCCGGCATGTCGCCCATATCGACCTCCAGCGCCTGCAGCCGGTCGCCCCCGATAACCGTAATGCCGTCGGGCTCGTTTTTGACGGCGCAACCCATGGATTCTAAAACTTTGGAAAATTTAATGTCTCCCTGGCAAGATTCTTGACGGACACCGTTGACCTTGACAGTCTTGTGACAGATTGCGGCCGCAGCCCAGAAATAGCCGGCCTGGGACGCATCGGCTTCAACCGTATAGATCCCTGACCGATATGTCTGCCGGCCGGCGACCTGGAAATCCTGGTAGCCCTGCCGATCAATCTCTATCCCGAATGCAGCCATGACCTGTATTGTCATATCCACATACGGTCTTGAAACCGGTCCATCTGTCACCCTTATTTTCAAACCCCTTTCAGTACGGGGAGCCATCAGCAAAAGCCCGGTAAGGTACTGGCTGCTGGTCCGGCAATTTATTGAGACTGTGGACCCCGATAGATGTCTCCCGTTAACTTCAACCGGTGGGCAGCCATTGTCATTGGTTGAACGGGCTTTTACCCCGATTTGCCGTAAGGCATCGATCAGCGCCTGAATGGGCCGTTCGGCCATGCGCTCATTGCCCATGAGCGTATAGGGGTTCTTGCCAAGGGCGCATATGGCAGTCAGCAGACGGATGGAGGTGCCGGAATTGCCGAGATAGAGGGGCTCAGGGCTTGGCTCGAACTTTCCGCTGCCACCGTAAACCGCCAACTGATGATCGCTTGTTTCCTCGATTCGAATGCCCATCTGCCTCAGGGCCTTCAGCGTCAGCAGCGTATCTTCACTTAGAAGCGCATTGTCAATCAGACACCTGCCGTTGGAAAGGGCCGAGGCAATCAGCATCCTGTGGGTGAAGCTTTTCGAACCCGGCACGGTAATATCGCACCTGGGCTTCATGTTGTTGGATTTTATTTCGATCATAGCGTCTTAACCGTTCAGGGTTAAGGGTCTGAGGTTAGAGGAGCGCTTCGCTTTAGGCTGGAGGCAAAAAAGAATCGGACCTTATTTGCCTCAGACCTCCAACCTCAAACCTCCAACAATATAGAACCCTGAACCTTTGAACCGCATTTACCGGCTTTCAAGTTCTTCAAGCACAACTTGGCGCATGATATCAACCGGCGCCGCCAGCGATGTCCACAACTCGAACTGAACGGCGCCCTGGTGGACGAACATGGCAACACCATCTACCGTAACACATCCACGGCTTTGCGCCTCCTTCAAAAAACGGGTCTGCAACGGGTTGTAGACCATATCCATAACGACCGTTTCGGGTTCCAACAGGCTGGATGACAGGGGTATGCCATCGACATCCGGCGTCATTCCTGCCGGCGTGGCGTTGACGACGATGTGATAGGGCAGCTCGTTTACTTCCGCCAGCGGCCTAAAGCGGCATCCCAGATCCCCTGCGAGCTTTTCGCCCCTTGAAGGCGTGCGGTTAATGATGGTCACGACGCCCCCTTCTCTCTTCAACCCGAACCCCAGTGCACGCGCACCTCCGCCGGCGCCTATTATTGCCACGTCCTTGTCCTTTATCACGGTCTTATCGGAAATCGCCTGAACGCCACCCGCACAGTCCGAATTATATCCATAAAGAATTCCGTCTTGATTGACAATCGTATTGACGGCCCCAATATCTGTGGCCATTGGATCCACTTCATCCAGATATTCCATGACAGACACTTTATGGGGAATGGTAATGCTGGCACCGCGAATACCGAGGCCCCTGATTCCGGCAACAGCCGCCGCAATATCTTTGACCTGGCAAGCCAAATAACATCCACCCAGCCCTTCATGGGCCAGCGCACTGTTGTGCATAACCGGACTCAGGCTGTGACCGACGGGATTGCCGATGACAACGTACAAAGGCACAAGGCTTCCTTTTTTCAACGGGCTTTGGATTCCCCGGCCCGCAGCGATGAGGGCTTGAAATATTCGATGAAGGGCCGCCTCCTTCAAAGGCCCCCCATTCAGTGATGAAAGCCTTTGATAGATCTGGTTCTCGCGCCGGGCGTCGACGACTGCCGCACCAAAGCGGCTCTTGATATCCCCTATATTTCTGGCGACCATCAAACGCTGGTTGATCAATTCAAGGAGTTGATCATCGATTTCGTCGATACGTCGACGTAATTTTTCAATTTCCTTCATAATCTCACACATCAAAGGGTAAACCGTCTTCTAGTTCCCGGATAGAGAGTTCCGTAACGACCGCTTGACCTATTTCCTTGAGCAGAACGAATTTAAGGCGCGCCCCTTCCCTTTTTTTGTCTTTGCCAATGGCTTCGAATACATCTTGCCGGTCGAATTCAAGCCGCACCGGCAACTGGAAGTGCTCAAGCAGGTCGCAAAGTCGCGCTGTGTCTTGCGGTTTTAAATCCGCCTTTTTTTCCGATAGCTTTGCAGCCAGGACCATGCCGGCACTTATCGCCTCTCCGTGCAACACCTGCAGCACTTTCTCAATCGCATGCCCCAGGGTATGTCCGAAGTTGAGCTTGCGCCGCTCGCCTTGTTCCGTCGCATCCCGGTTAACGATGGTTGATTTAATCATCACCGAGTCGTAGACCACTTTTTCGATAACCGCCGGATCATGTTCCAGAACCCTGTTCCAATTTTCCTCCAGATATTCAAACAGCTGACGATCTGCAATGGCCCCGTGCTTAACGACCTCGGCCAGACCGCTCTGAAATTCCCTCTGAGACAGGGTCTTCAACAAATGATGATCGCAGATGACAAATTCGGGTTGGCTGAACACCCCGACAATATTTTTATAGCCGCCAAAATTAACACCGTTTTTACCACCAACGCTGGCATCCACCTGGGAAAGAAGCGTGGTCGATACAAAGCCGAACCTTAGCCCGCGCATATACGTCGAGGCCACAAATCCGGCAATATCACAGACGATACCGCCACCGATGCCGACGATAAAAGACGATCGATCGGCACCCAGCGCCAGGAGCTTATCATATAAGAAACCAGCGGTAGCCAGGGTTTTAATCCCTTCGCCGGTATCGATTGTTATAACCGCGCCGGAAGGGAAATAGTGGCCCCAGTGTTTTTCGACATTGGTATCCGTGATGATAATCGGCATCTTTACGGGCAGGTATCTGCTGAGATGTTCCAACCGCTCGCCAACCAAAATGGTGGATTGACCAATCGGGGTATTCAGTTCGACGGTTTTCATAGGGACTGAACCCATCTCTCGCTGCTGCTCAATTTTGAAGAATTCACCAGCTTTTCGGTCGCCGACAGCAGCAGGTGTTCGGTAGTTTCCCAGGAAATGCATTCATCCGTTATGGATACACCGTATTTTAAAGCGGATATATCGCCGCTGAATTTCTGATTGCCCTCAAACAGATTGCTTTCGAGCATCAGCCCAATCACCGAATCGTTGCCCGCGATATACTGATCGATCACATTTCGCCAGACAATGGCCTGGCCCTGGTATTTTTTCATTGAGTTTCCATGGGAGCAATCCACCATGATGTTTTCGCGCAGGTCTTTCTCAATCAGCTTCAGGCGGGCCTGTTCGATGCTGATCGGATCGTAATTGGGCTGCTGCCCCCCGCGCAAAACGATGTGGGCCCACGGATTACCACCGGTTTTCACGACACAGGTATGACCGTTTTGATCGATGCCCAGAAAACTCTGCGGCGTTTTGGCTGCTAGAATGGCATTGATGGCCGCGGCAAGTTTGCCGTCGGTCCCGTTCTTGAATCCAACGGGCATCGAAAGACCGCTGGCCATTTCGCGGTGGGTTTGCGATTCGGTGGTTCGGGCACCGATACAGGCCCAGCTTACCAGATCTGCAACGTATTGCGGGGTGATGGTCTCAAGGAATTCGGTGGCAGCGGGAACGCCGATCTCATTGATCCGCAGCAGGATCTGACGGGCTTTGCGCAAGCCATCGGGAATGTCACAGGTTCCGTCCAGCCGCGGATCGTTAATCAATCCCTTCCACCCCACGCTGGTACGGGGCTTTTCAAAATAAACCCGCATGACGACAAACAGCGCTTCGCTGACCGCATCTCCGAGTTTTTGCAGTTTTTCGGCATACTCGTAAGCAGCCTTTTCATCGTGAATGGAACAGGGACCGACAATCACCAGAAGGCGTTGGTCTTTTCTGACCAATATGTTTTCAATGGCCTGCCTGCCCGAAAGGACCGTGCTGTGCGCGGCCTGGCTTACGGCAAGTTCCTGCTTCAACTTGCTGGGCTCCATGAGTTGTTGGTAGCCTTTGACGCGAAGATCGTCTGTTGGTTTCATCATTTTTCACCCCGGTACCTTTGTTGTAGTTTTTTATATCATGCCGCAATGTTTTCACCACCAAGACGCAACGTCACAAAGGCGAAGATCATTCAACGGCTTCAGTGGTTCGCTGACGACTTTGGGCTATTTTCCGGCATGCACGGGTTAGGCTGTGCCGATCAGATTCTAAAATAAAAAAACCGTGGGTTGAAGGTCTGCCCACGGTTTAGAACGCTTTGGAATTTGTCTTTTACTTTTCAGCGCACTTCAGGCAGACCGGTCCGATAAAAATAATACCGGTAATAATAAAAATTAAAGCTGCCTGAATAATTCATCATCGCTCGGTGGTTCTTTCGGTTTGGTTCCAGGGCATCGTTTATCTGAATGCCGACAGCGTGTCAACAAAAAAGTATTGACATTTAAATTGGAATTTATATATTAATCTTTAAATGTCAATGGAGCAGCAAAGATGAACACGCTTTACGCCAACACGGGATACTTTGATTTCGGACGCTTCTTTCTTAGCTTTAGAAGCGTCCATCCGGCTGCTTAACGCCAAAAACTGATCGTTAACGCCCCGGGTGGACCTGACTGCCACCCGGTGTTTTTATTTGCATAAAGCCCTGGGGACCCTCCCGGGGCTTTTGTTTTGTCCTCGGCGTGAATGGATTTTGTCATGAAAGTTTGCCGATTCTTCCAACAATTAGGGTGAACTTGTAATTAGGTTTCAGGTGTCAGGTGTCAGGATGAACTTGCGGAAAAACTGACACCTGGAACCTGACACCTGAAACGATCAGACTAATGCAGAAATAAGTTAAATTAATATGTTGAGTACACATCAATTTTTATTCAAATTCTCTAACAATAGGAGGAACCCATGAAACTAAAACAGATCTCAGTGCAAATTGAAAATTCCCACGACCGCCTGTATGAATTTACCCGTGCCTTGGGAGACGAAGGCATCAACCTTAGAGCCTTAACCCTGGTTGATACGGGGCACTTCGGCGAATTGCGGGTACTGGTATCCGACACATCCACGGCCCGGCAAATCTTAATGAGAAAAGACATCCCTGCGCGGGTTGATGACGTGGTTGCGGTACAAATGGAAGATAAGCCCGGGCAGCTGGCCGATCTGCTGGAACGGTTAATGGAAGCCAGGATCAAAATCAAATACGGCTACGCATTGGCCGGAATGGATTCGGGCAAAGCCATCATGATTTTCCGTTTCGACGACAACGACAGGGCCATCGAGGTGCTCAAGCAAAAAGAAGTTCAACTGGTCGATCGCGACAGCTTCAACAGACTCGCGGCGACCGGCTGATCTCTCGGCAAACTGCATATTTTTTAAGGATGGCAATCATGAAGAACCTTAAGCTCACGGTGCGTGAGACAACCCAGCGCACCATCATCAATGTGGCCGATGTCGCCTTTGGCCGTGATTTCGTTGTAATTGCCGGGCCCTGCAGCATTGAAAGTGAATCACAGATTTTAAAGACTGCCCGTGCCGTCAAATCGGCCGGTGCGGACATGCTTCGCGGCGGGGCCTTTAAGCCCCGAACATCGCCTTACGCCTTTCAGGGCTTAGGCCTGCGGGGGCTGAAATTGCTGGCCCAGGCCGGACAGGAAACCGGCCTGCCGATTATTACCGAAGTGATCGATCCCCGGGACGTGTCCTGGGTGGCTGAATTCGCCGATGTGCTGCAAATCGGAACCCGCAACATGCAAAATTTTTCCTTACTCAAAGAGGTGGGGCAATCATCGCGACCGGTACTTCTCAAGCGGGGAATGCATTCGACGCTTGAAGAGTGGC